>JAHEMY010000010.1 GCA_024643425.1 Flavobacteriaceae bacterium | reverse complement strand
TTTTGCGGAGCAAAATCGAATGTCCTGAGGACATTTGATGGAGATACCCGCGGCAGCGGCTAGCAATAAAAAAAAGGTAAAGATCGATATGGATCGTTATAATACGAGTGACTTTTAAAGCATGACACTCTATTTTATATAAATAAAAGAAGGGTAAACAGTTGTTATGGGAAAGAATAAAACGGCTCGCTTTGAAGCTCGCCACCCCGTATTGGGCCAATAAAAAAAGGTAAACAGTCGTTTACCTTTTTTTGCCCCAAATCTACCATGAACTTAACCTACTTATGCTATGGTATAAACCAAATGTATATGTTTTTTTGAATACACAATACTCTTTTAGACCAATCGCCTTTTTTTTCGATAAAAGGTATTATTTACCTCATTGAGTCAACTACTTATGCTTCTTTTTATAAAGATAATAACAATATACGGACTTTGTTTTCGTTTGTTGCATCACAAAAAAAATAAAAAATACATTCTGGAAGTTTAGCATGCTGCATCAAGTTTTACTTGATAACATTTTGTCGAAGAAAGGTTAATTCTTAATTATAGGGAAATAAGGGAAATTATATTCCTCTCAGAGCTCGCCACCTTATCGAAATAAAATTTTGGGAAGCAAAATCAAATGTCCTCAGGACATTTGATGGAGATACCCGCGGCAGCGGCTAGCAACATAAAAAAAGGTAAAGGTCCATCTGGGATGTTATAAAACGAGTGACTTCTAAAGCATGAAACCTCTATTGTTATACAGATAAAAGAAGAGTAAACAGTTGTTATGGAGAAGTGAAAAATAGCTCGCATATAAAGTTTGCAACCTTATCGAAATAAAATTTTGGGAAGCAAAATCAAATGTCCTGAGGACATTTGATGGAGATACCCGCGGCAGCGGCTAGCAACTCAAAAAAACGTAAAGATCGATATGGAAAGTTATAATACGAGAGTTTTTAAAGCCAGACACCTCTATTTTTACACAGAAAAAAAAGGCAAAGGGGCGTTATAGGGAAGAGTAAAACGGCTCGCTTTGAAGCTCGCCACCCCGAATTTGGGCCAAATAAAAAAGGTAAACTTTCGTTTACCTTTTTTGCCCCAAATCTTACCATGAACTTAACCTACTTATGCTATGGTATGATACAAATGTAAAGCAAAAAATACATAGAAACTACAGACTTTTCCTACTTTTGGATAAACGGTTTCGTATATTCGATGAAGTGCAAAAAAAGTCTAGTTTTCTACTAGGAATTGCATTTAGTAGGCACGCTCCGGATTCCCTTCGTAGAAATTAACAAAGGCTCTGTTCACTACTTTTTTACCTCCCTCGGTTGGATAATCTCCCGTGAAATACCAGTCACCCAGATTCTTAGGACAGGCCTTGTGCAAATCGTCTACCGATTGAAAGATTACTTTTACCTTCGCGCCAATAGTTTCATCTGAAATAATTTCTGCAATCTTATCGGATATTTGCTCATCAGAAAAAGGAGCATATAGCTCTTTTACGTGATTCACAACTTCAGACGATGGATCGGTTTTCGATAATTCGATCTTACATTTATCGTAAATAGTCTTAACAATATCGTAGGTGCCTTGTTCCTTATGAAGTTCTAATGCCGCATTAAAAGCAACCAAATGCTCCAAACGGGCCATGTCAATTCCGTAACAATCGGGATACCGAATTTGGGGAGCGGAGGAAACTACAATGATTTGCTTTGGATGCAAACGATCCAACATTTTTAAAATACTTTTCTTCAAGGTCGTTCCACGCACAATGCTATCGTCGATAATCACCAAATTATCGTCCGGTTTAACAATGCCATAAGTCACATCGTAAACGTGCGCAACCAGATCGTCTCGGCTGCTGTCCTCGGTGATGAACGTTCGTAATTTTACGTCCTTGATAGCGAGCTTATCGGTACGTATTTTAAACGATTGTATTTCTTGTAAGCGCTCCGGAGTAAGGGATTGCTTTTCTTCTAAAATGGCTTCGTTCTTTTGTTTATTCAATTCATCTTGAGCCGCTTCCATCATTCCATAGAAAGAAGTTTCAGCAGTATTCGGGATGAATGAAAAAACAGTTTTTTGGGTGTCATAGTTAATGCTCTTCAACACTTTTGGCATCACCAATCGCCCTAATTCTTTTCGCTCCTGGTAAATTTCGGCATCGCTCCCTCGTGAAAAGTAGATGCGTTCGAAGGAACATGATTTGCGTTCTAAAGGGTCAAGAATTTGTGAAAGATCCACGTTACCGTCTTTCTTAATCACAAGCGCATGACCGGGATCGAGTTCGTGAACAGATTCAAAAGGAACATCAAAAACAGTCTGAATTACAGGGCGCTCTGAAGCCACGACAACCACTTCGTCATCTTGATAATAATAGGCAGGGCGTATTCCAGCAGGATCGCGCAGTACAAAGGCATCACCATGTCCCAATAACCCAGCCATGGCATAACCGCCATCCCAATCTTTAGAGGCCTTTTTAAGTATTTTGCTAATGTTGAGGTGTTCGGCAATGTAAGGAGAAGCTTCTCGTTTGTTCATGCCGTTAGCTTTCGCTTTTTTATACAATTTGCGCACGGCATCATCCAAGAAATGTCCAATTTTTTCCATCACTGTAATGGTGTCGGCTTTATCTTTTGGGTGCATTCCCAGTTTGATAAGATTTTGGAAAAGTTCATTAGTATTGGTCATGTTGAAGTTCCCGGCAATGATCAAATTTCGGTGCATCCAATTGTTTTGTCGAAGAAATGGGTGAACCGATTCGATGCTGTTGCCTCCAAAAGTTCCATAACGAACATGTCCTAGATACAATTCGCTTAAGTAGGGAATCATCTTTTTCTGAAGTGCGATATCCTCTTTAATTTCCGGATTATTCTTTATTTCCAGATTGATGCGTTCATTGATTTGAGAGAAAATGTCCTGAATGGGTTGTGCGGCGTTCGATCGAATCCGACTTATATAGCGTTCTCCGGGGGACATGTCCATTTTAATACCGGCAAATCCGGCTCCGTCTTGTCCTCGGTTGTGCTGTTTTTCCATCATGAGATACATTTTATTGATCCCATAAAAAGCAGTCCCGTATTTTTCCTTGTAGTATTCCAAGGGTTTAAGCAGTCGGACCAGCGCTATACCACATTCATGTTTTAATTCGTCACTCATAGGTTCAGAAAAAATAGTTTTAATAAAAAACGCCTCATATAAGTAAGGCGTATGACTAATTCAATTCGATGTCGAATTGTGTTAGATTTTTAAATTTTAATAAGCGATCATTCAAATCATTCATAGACAAATCCATCAATCCTTCCGTTCCAAATTTCTCTACACAGAAGGAAGCCATGGCCGAACCATTGATAATTGCATTTTTCATATTGTCGAAGGAGAAATCTCCATTCTTGGCTAAAAAGCCTGCAAATCCTCCGGCAAAAGTGTCTCCTGCGCCGGTTGGGTCAAATACTGCTTTCAATGGAAGGGCAGGAGCAAAGAACACATCATTTTGATCAAACAACAAAGCACCGTGTTCTCCTTTTTTTATCACCACATTCGTAGGTCCCATTTCCATGATTTTTAAGGCGGCCATTACCAACGAGTATTCTCCTGTAAGCTGACGCGCCTCTTCATCGTTAATAACTAAGACATTCACTTTCTTAATCACCTTCATTAAGTCGTCCCAAGCATTGTCCATCCAAAAATTCATGGTGTCTAAAAGCACCATCTTGGGACCGTTCATTTGCTCGATCACGCTCAATTGGACGATAGGATGCAAATTTCCTAACATAACCACCTCGGCATCTTTGTAAGATTTAGGAACCACCGGTTTGAAATCGGCCAAAACATTCAATTCAGTAGCAAGGGTATCGCGCGAATTCATATCGTAATGATACTTTCCGCTCCAAAAGAAGGTTTTCCCGCTTTCAATAATTTCAAGGCCTGAAATATCAATGCCTTTATTGCGTAACATTTCAAGATCTTGTTTTGGAAAATCTCCGCCAACCACCGAGACGATGGCACTGTCCACTTGATATTGGGAAGCAGCCAAACCAATATAGGTTGCTGCCCCTCCTAAAATTTTATCTGTTTGGCCAAAAGGGGTTTCAATTGCGTCAAAGGCGACGGTTCCAACAATTACTAGTTTGCTCATAGAAAGCGGCTTAAATTGAGCTTGCAAAGATACACGTTTACATAGAGAAATACTAATGTGAAATGGCGCTTCATTTTCGGCCAAAGTCGGCCGGAATTTCTCCCCAGGCTTTGGTTTCCCACTTCACTATTTTGGTGTCGTATTTATTATTTCGAAGCCACGTTTCTGCCCGTTCAATCAATTCAAACAGGGTTGTATTCCGGGTTGTTCTTTTCAATTTTGTATTACACTTCTTTCTTTTTACCCAGCCCATCGCGATTCGACTATCGCTATAAATAATCCGGTCGCTTCCTTTTTGTTTTAGAAAGGCAATTCCATGGACCAAGGCTAAAAACTCTCCTACATTATTCGTTCCTTGTTGAAAAGGACCTTGATGGAACAATTGTTTTTTGGTCTGTGTATCGACACCTCTATATTCCATGATCCCCGGATTTCCGCTGGAAGCTGCATCTACCGCGATAGAATAGAGGTTGGGTTCCCCAATTTTTTTTAATTCTTCTGAAGAAAGTATTTTTTTCTTTTTCCCGCCAATCCCTTTATAATCGGAATACTCTTTGTTGTAGGCAGTTTTTGCTTCGGCAAAGGTTTCGAACGATTTATATTGAGCGCCTTTTACGCCTTTTATAGAAAGCTGGCATTCCTTCCAACTATCAAAAATCCCCGGAGGATTTCCAAACCAAACTACATAGTATTTTTGTTTTTTGGACACCGATTAGTTAGGATTTTCAAGGAGTTTTTCAATCACGATGGGGAAGTGTTGGTATTCCAATTGATGCACTTTCACTGCAACATCTTCGGGGGTGTCACTTTTGTTTACCGCTGTGGTAGCCTGGAATATAATGGCGCCATCGTCGTATTCTTCATTGACGTAATGAATGGTAATTCCGGTTTCTTTTTCGTGATTTTCAACCACCGCCTCATGAACATGCATGCCATACATTCCTTTTCCGCCGTATTTCGGAAGTAAGGCAGGATGAATATTGATTACTTGGTTTGGAAATTCATCTAAAATATGTTCGGGAAACTTCCATAAAAAACCGGCGAGCACGATAAGATCAGGAGCTTTTTCCTTTAACGCCTTTATCACACCTTCCTCCGAATTTAGTTGTTCGCGTGTGAAGGAGGTGTTTGGGATGTTGTATTT
This sequence comes from Flavobacteriaceae bacterium, assembly GCA_024643425.1. GTDB lineage: Bacteria > Bacteroidota > Bacteroidia > Flavobacteriales > Flavobacteriaceae > JAHEMY01. The sequence goes on along the minus strand of JAHEMY010000010.1, from coordinate 39,814 downwards.
ATCGGCGCGTTTTAGTACAAAAGCATCGGCTTTATTGGAAAGGACCAAAACAACCTCTGCCAAAGAGCTGTTGGCAAAATGTTGGATTATTTTTTCGGTATTTGTGCCACTTCCGGAGGCAAATATTGCGATGCGTTTCTTCATAAAAGCACTGAAGTTAAAGGGGAGATTTTTAATTTTACACAAAAGTAAAATAATAGACGAATACTTCTGCCAAATTTGTTTAAATTGGGTATCTCAATTTGAGCATTTTAATTATTTTCAGAAAATAAATGTCCCATTGTATCAAATTCAGACCATTAACTAAATTTAACCTACGTTTCACATTTTAAAGGTAAAATGGTGTTTTAAATTAAAATATTTTATTTTTGCCACTTGTAATTAAATCTAAAAATTAAGAATTATGTCAGACATTGCATCAAGAGTTAAAGCGATTATCGTAGACAAATTAGGTGTTGACGAAAACGAAGTTGTGAACGAAGCTAGCTTCACTAACGACCTTGGGGCCGATTCATTGGATACGGTAGAGCTTATTATGGAATTTGAAAAAGAATTTGATATTCAAATTCCGGACGATCAAGCTGAAAACATCGCGACTGTAGGTCAAGCAATTTCCTACATCGAAAAAGCAAAATAAAACTACTTCCTACATGGAATTAAAGCGAGTTGTTGTTACAGGTCTTGGTGTACTATCTCCCATTGGAAATAATATCTCAGAATATTGGGATGGATTGAAAAATGGAAAGAGCGGTTGTGCCCCTATTACCTATTTTGATACTGAAAAGTTCAAAACAAAATTCGCTTGTGAAGTTAAGAACTACGATCCTTTGGATCATTTTGATCGGAAAGAAGCCCGTAAACTAGACCGTTTTGCCCAATATGCGTTAGTTGCTTCCGATGAAGCAATTTTAGACGCCAATATAAACTTAGACGAAGTTGATAAATTTCGAGTTGGGGTTATTTGGGGTGCGGGAATCGGTGGCTTGGAAACCTTTCAAGATGAAGTATTAAATTATGCAAAAGGGGATGGAACACCTCGTTTCAACCCCTTTTTCATTCCAAAGATGATTGCAGATATTGCCCCGGGTAATATTTCAATCAAGCATGGTTTTATGGGACCCAACTACACCACGGTTTCTGCCTGTGCTTCCTCGGCAAATGCGATTATCGATGCCTTTAACTATATACGTTTAGGGCTTTGTGATATTATTGTAACCGGTGGAAGTGAAGCGGCAGTAACGCAAGCGGGAATGGGTGGATTTAATGCCATGCACGCGCTTTCCACATTAAATGAGAGTCCGGAAACAGCTTCCAGGCCTTTTGACGCGACCCGAGATGGGTTTGTGTTAGGAGAAGGTGGCGGGGCCCTTATTTTGGAAGAGTACGAACATGCTAAAAAGCGTGGCGCAAAAATTTATGCCGAAGTTGCCGGTGGCGGAATGTCTAGTGATGCGTATCACATGACGGCGCCTCATCCGGATGGAATTGGTGTAGAGCGTGTGATGATTAACTGCTTGAAGGATGCTGGAATGAGCCCTGATGAAGTGGATGCGATCAACACCCACGGTACTTCCACTCCGCTAGGAGATGTGGCCGAATTAAAGGCTATCAGTAAGGTGTTTGGGGAGCATGCCCACGACATCAATATCAATTCTACAAAATCAATGACCGGGCACTTATTAGGTGCTGCCGGAGCTATTGAAGCCATTGCTTCTATTTTAGCGATGAAGTACAGTTTAGTACCACCTACGATTAATCATACCACGGTGGATGAGAATATAGATCCTTCCTTGAACCTTACACTGAATAAGGCACAGGAGAAGGAAATCAATGTTGCCATGAGCAACACCTTTGGCTTTGGTGGGCACAATGCTTGCATTCTTTTCAAGAAGTTCGCCGAGTAATTTTCTATGGCTTCCCTTAAGAACATATTTTCCTCTCGTAACGAAAAGGATGAAGATTTCTATCATGCTGTAAAAAAAATAATTGGTTTCAAGCCCAATAACTTGGGGTATTATAAGGAAGCCTTTACGCATCGATCGATGAATACCACCAATAACGATGGTCAGCCTCAAAATTACGAGCGTATGGAATTTCTGGGAGATGCGATGCTGGGTTCGGTAATCGCGGCGCATTTGTTTAAAAAGGTGCCGGGAGGAAATGAAGGCTACCTTACAAAGATGCGGTCTAAAGTTGTGAGCCGTGAACACCTTAATGAACTGGGAAGAGACCTTAATTTAATTCAACTTGTTAGAACAACCGTTCCGACGCAACAATTTGGGGAAAATATTCACGGGAATGTGTTTGAAGCGCTAATCGGGGCAATTTATCTCGACAAAGGGTTTCGGTCGGTTGAAAAATTCATTCAACGTCGAGTGATAAAACCTTATGTCGATATACAGAAATTGGAAGGGAAGGTTATTAGCTATAAAAGCCTTTTTATCGAATGGTGTCAGAAAAACAAAAAGAGTTTCAAATTTAATGTCTATGAGGACACCGGAAACGATCCTTTGAAACATTTTGCGGTAAAGCTACAGCTTGAACAAGATACAGTTGCCAAAGCTCGAGGCACCTCCAAAAAGAAAGCCGAAGAGCGCGCTGCGAAACGCGCATTCTACAAGTTGCAGAAATCCATGCAGCTAAATAGCCACTAAAACCCCTACAGCACCAAAAACGATTTCGGAGCACTTTCGACTAAATTTACGAAAGGGAATTGCGGGGTGAGCAAAACAATTATTATTTTTAATGAAAATTGCACCCATGACCTCACATAAATTATGGTTGGATGACGACTTTGAAGAAGAATTTTCTTTGATAGCCATTCACTGTAGTGCCGAAGCGTACAAAATGGCATTTATGTTGAATAAGTATTTGGGTTTAAAATTAGAGCGACGACGCGTTGATTTGGATTTCAGCATGAATGGATTAGACGTTACTTTTCCCATTTTTAAATTTGATGACGAATTTCAATATACCACCTACTACTTGGTCGCGAATAAGTGTAAGTCCAAAATGGCTCAGCTCAATTCAGCTGGAAGCCTTTTTGAAGATCAGGAACCTAATAAAATGGTCACGGCCTATTTATTACCTGAATTAAAAAAAGTGGATTTTTTTTTAAAAATAGAATCCGATTTTGAACGTATTCCATTGCGAAAAACATTGGCTCAGCTCAATGATATAAAAGAAGTCATATCTTCGTATGAAGTTGACACCGAAAAAATTAAATCGAATAAGAACTTAATATTTCACTAATGCCCATCCAAAAAAAGACTAAAATAGTTGCGACTTTAGGTCCTGCTACAAGCGATAAAAAAGTATTGAAAGCCATGATTGAGGAAGGGACCAACGTGTTTCGAATCAATTTTTCTCATGCCGATTATAAGGACGTGAAAGACCGGGTGCAGATGATTCGTGAGTTAACGGAAGAAATGGGAACCTCCACAGCCATTTTAGCCGACCTACAAGGACCAAAGCTTAGAGTGGGCGTGATGAAAGAAGAAGTTGTAGTGAACCCCGGAGACCTTATCGATTTCTGTACAGGAAAAGAGTTCGAAGGAACCAAGAATAGGGTCTTTATGAACTACGATCAGTTTCCTGCAGATGTTAAGGCCGGAGAGCGAATTTTATTGGACGATGGAAAACTAATTTTTGAAGTGGTAAAAACCAATGGAAAGGATAAGGTTTCTACCAAAGTAATTCAAGGAGGACCTTTGCGTTCAAAAAAAGGGGTGAACCTTCCAAATACGAACATATCCTTACCGGCACTCACCGAAAAAGATAAGGAGGATGCTATTTTTGCGATTAGTTTGGAAGTGGATTGGATTGCATTATCCTTTGTGCGTCATGCAGCCGATTTGCAAGAATTGCAAGCACTTATTGAAGCGCATTCAGAATATAAAATCCCCATTATTGCAAAAATAGAAAAGCCGGAGGCCGTTAAAAATATCGAGAGTATCGTTTCATATTGTGATGGCTTGATGGTAGCACGAGGTGATTTAGGAGTAGAAGTGCCGGCAGCAGATGTGCCTTTAATTCAAAAAGAATTAGTGCTGATTGCTAAAAAAGCACGAATTCCCGTGATTATTGCTACCCAAATGATGGAGACCATGATTACTTCACTAACCCCAACTCGTGCAGAGGTGAACGATGTGGCGAACAGTGTAATGGACGGTGCTGATGCGGTGATGCTCTCCGGGGAAACCTCTGTTGGAAAATATCCTGTTGAGGTGATTCAAAAAATGGCAATTATCTGTAAAACGGTTGAAAATAGCGATCTAATTAAAGTGCCTCATCATCCCCCGCATGTCCGAACCAACCGTTACATCACAAAATCTGTGTGCTATCATGCTGCGAAAATGGCCGGGGAAATAGAAGCCAAAGCAATTTGCACTTTAACAAATAGTGGATATACGGCATTCCAAATTTCAGCATGGCGTCCACACTCTCACATCTTGGTATTTACGTCAAATAAGCGAATTTTATCACGACTCAATTTATTATGGGGGGTGAAAGCATTTTATTACGACAAATATGTAAGTACCGATGAAACCGTAGAAGATGTTAATCGTATTGCTTTTGAAAAGGGGTTTGTTGAAAAAGGGGATTTCTTAGTAAATCTTGCGGCGATGCCAATTGTGGATAAAGGAATGGTGAATACCCTGCGAGTTTCTCAAGCCTAAAAAATTGTTGAAACCTCTCTTGATAAAATAGGTGTATTTTAAAAGATTATGTTTTGATAATCAATAATTTTTAAAGAGATTTCGTTTCAATTAGAGGATGATCTTTTTTCATCCATCATAAACCTACTTGTGCTATCGTCGAATGAACCCTAAAAAATTAAGCGCATTTATTTTTTCAGTGCTGCTGGCAATGCTCTTGCTTACATTGCTTAGTAGGTCGTTGGGTAATGAAACCGGAATTGAAGAAACCGGATTTCCAATTGGCGGTACGAGTTTAAAATATCCCACCTTAGAGTATTTTTTAAATGCCGATGTTGCGGTAGAGAATAAAGATCAGATCGATAGTATCTTGCATAATGTGGAGCCTATCGTTGAAGAAATCATCGAAGAAAAGCCGAATGAAATCATCGAGCCCATTATACCCGATGAAAAGGAAAAGGTTCCGGGAAAAATCTCGAAGGTCTTTGATGTTTCTGTGATGGACACCACAAAGATTGTTCGCATTTCTTACCCAGATTCAAAGGATCAATTTGTGACCACACTCTTGGAACAATTAAAAAGTCCCCAATGTAGAATTGTGCATTACGGGGATTCTCAATTGGAAGGAGACCGCATTTCAGCCTATATAAGAAATCGACTTCAAGGTGTATTTGGGGGTTCCGGACCGGGATTTATACCAATAAAGCAAGCATACGAGCAAATAAGTGCTAAAGTAACACCTTCAGAAAATTGGTTGCGCTATGCCGCTTTTGATCCAACGCAGGAGAAATTCCATCATAAGAAATATGGATTGTTTACTTCGGTTTCTAGATTTACTCCTTATGCCGATCCGAACGATACAATTGCTCCTCCTGAACCTACATTACAAAAGGCTACGATTAGTGTTAAACCATCAAAAATGCTTTACCGTAAGCTTGGGAGTTATACAAATATAGGGCTGCACTATGGTAATTGTACCCAGCCAACCAGCTTAAAAGTTTATCATGAAGGGGCACTTATTCGAAGTGAAAATTTGCTGGAGGATGGGGCTTATCACGAAGTTCTAATAGAATTTGCAACGACTCCTACCGAAGTAATCATCGAATTAGAGGGGGTTGAAAGCCCTGATTTTTATGGATTAACACTTGATGGAGCCCAAGGGATTTCGCTCGATAACGTGGCTATGCGTGGAGCATCGGGGACTATTTTTGTTAAGCAGGATAGGGCCGTGTTCAATCAAATGACAGCAAGACGGGATCCTAAGATTTTTATTTTTCAATATGGGGGAAATACAATCCCTTATTTGAGGAGTGAAAAAGGAGTGGACGATTATTTAGATTATTTAATGTCCAATGTAAATTGGGTCCGAAGAAGCAATCCCGATGCCACGGTATTGTTTATTGGCCCTTCCGATATGTCGACCTCCGTAAATGGTACGATGATGACCTATCCGTTGCTTTCTCACATGAACCAAAGACTTAAAGAAGTCTGTTTGAAAAATAATATTGCCTATTGGAGTTTGTTCGATGCCATGGGAGGAGAAAATTCAATGCCTTATTGGGTGGAACAGAAATTGGCCGGGTCGGACTATACACATTTTACGGCCTCAGGAAACCGAATTGTTTCAGAACTATTTTTTACGGCACTTCAATTGGATTTAATGAAGAAAATTTAGGAAAATGAAGCATTTGAACATCATACATATCGTCTTTTTTCTGCTGGCATTGCAGATGAAAGGACAGCATTATGTATTGGACAGTGTGCTTCAAATTCATCCCAATCTTGTGGTAGAAGAAGCCAATGTGTTGAAAAATGCTGATTCTTCGAAGTACTTTCAGAAATTTTTTAATGCCTTGGATAGTGTTTATGAAGGTAAAAAAGAACGGGTACATATATTTCATATTGGAGGCTCTCATATTCAAGCCGATATATATTCCAACCGTTTACGTACCTATCTGCAAAACAGCAGTGAGCATACCATGACGCAACGCGGATTTGTGTTCCCTTATAAATTGGCAAACACCAACAATCCTGCGAATTATAAGGTTACGTCAGGGCAGGAATGGGAAGGACAACGAAGTTCTCTAAAAAGAGATAGTACGGTCTGGGGCCTATCGGGTATTACTGCATTATTTAGTGGTAGCTACGACACCATTCGAGTAGAAGCCAACAACAAAAGCTATAATAAAAAACCTTATCGATTTAATAAACTTAGGCTCTATTGTAATGAATCGAACGATTGTTATGTGGTACGTCCGGTAGATAGTACTCTGGTAAGAGGATCAATCATAGATACGACCTCACATTTCATTGAATACGTTTTTAACCAGGATTTGGAAACCATCAATTTTCAAGTAGAACGCACCGATTCTCTGGCAAACGTGCCATTTATGCTCATGGGAATGGATCTAATGAATGATGAGCCGGGAATCGAATATACCAGTATTGGGGTCAATGGAGCCAACTTTCCGGCCTATGCACGAAGTATTTATTTTGAAGAACAACTGAAGTTGTATTGCCCGGACCTGTTTATCATTTCCATAGGGACGAACGATACCTATATGCCGGCTTCTAAATTCGATCCTGAAAAGTTTAAAGCAGACTATGAGGCTTTCATTCAATTGGTGAAAAGAGTAAATCCGGAATGTGCAATCTTGCTTACTGTTCCAAACGATAGCTATTATCGCCGTCGAAAGCCCAATACCAATACCGCGAGAGCAAAAAGTATTATTTATGAATTAGCCAATAAATACGAAATGGCAGTGTGGGATGTCTACGAGCTTATGGGAGGTTTAGGCTCCTCTCAAAAGTGGTATCAAAACCAATTAATGGCCAGAGATCGAGTTCATTTTACCCAAAAAGGCTACCATGTGAAATCGGATTTATTATTAAAAGCATTTGTTTCACAATGGGAACGCACCACAGGGCGTGAGCCGGGGAGTTTGTTTAAAAAAATTTTAGAGAACGCAGATGAATAGGCTTACGGACATTCTTGATTTTTCGGAAGATTTTCCGTTAATTTTTACGCAAGCCAATTTTTGGATCTTCTTCGCGATTGCCTATTTTTTATTCGCCCTTGTTTACAAAAAGACGCAAGTACGAAATGCTTACCTGTTGTTGGTGAGTTTGTTTTTTTACTACAAAACCAGCGGATTATTTGTTGGAATCTTGCTCTTTAGCACCTTCTCAGATTTTTTCATAGGGAAATACATCCATCAATCGGCCTCTCAGGCACGAAGGAAGTTTTTAGTGGTCTTAAGTGTCTGTATCAACTTATTTACACTGAGTTATTTCAAGTATGCCTATTTCTTTACCGATTCGTTTAATGCCCTATTTCATACAAATTATGAAGTAGTAAACTGGTTGGCCGTATGGGCAAATGGATTTTCAGACACCTCTTATTTCACGATTGATTCGATCATCCTTCCTGTTGGGATTTCATTCTATACCTTCCAGACCATAAGTTATAGTGTCGACATTTATAGAAAGAAATTAAAACCGCTTAAATCTATCGTGGACTTTGGGTTCTATGTGAGTTTCTTTCCGCAACTGGTGGCAGGACCTATTGTTCGGGCGGAGAATTTTGTTCCTCAGATTACGAAACCTACACAAGTAGGATCTTTAGAATTTAATCGTGGAAGCTATATGATCCTAAAAGGATTGATCAAAAAAATGATCTTTGCCGATTATATCGCCATGCATTTTATGGACCGCGTATTCGATGCGCCTGAAATGTTTTCAGGATTTACTAATATCATGGCGCTCTTTGGTTATTCCTTACAGATCTATGGAGACTTTTCTGGCTATACCGACATTGCCATCGGACTCGCCTTATTAATGGGCTTCGAATTGCCTGTGAACTTTAGATCTCCCTACAAGGCGATTAATTGTGGCGATTTCTGGAAACGTTGGCATATTTCATTATCCACCTGGCTCCGAGATTATCTATACATTCCCCTTGGAGGAAATCGAAAAGGAACCATGGCATCCTTTATTATTTTGGGAATCATTTTGACCGGTGTGGTATTCGCCATGGGAGACCTTCTCTTTACCATTATTGTGGCGGGGATTGTGGGATTTGCTATTTTCGCAGCGCTTCGATATCCCGTAGTCGCAAACCACATCAACACCAACATCAACCTTATGCTAACCATGTTGATTGGAGGTCTTTGGCACGGTGCATCCTGGAAATTTGTCCTTTGGGGCGGACTAAATGGTTTGGGGATAGTGATTTATAAATACTGGCGTCGCGTGAGTCCTTATGAAGACAAAACCGGTTGGCTCGTACACTTTTGGAAAATTTTAGTCACCTTCTTTTTTATCACCTATGTGCGAATCTATTTCCGCGGGGAGAGCATGGATCACATTGCCAAATGGTACCGACAAATCGCTAATAATATGGACTGGGGGAATGCGTTGCAAGTAATTATGCATTACAAAATGGTCTTCGTGATCATGGTGTTGGGGTACATCACGCATTGGTATCCTCAACATAAAAAAGACTTACTTGAGTTAAAATACTCGAACAGTCCATTGGTCCTGAAAGGCATTGTGGCGACGGTAGTTGGGGTGCTTTGTTATCAAGCCTATTCTTCCGATTTCCAGCCTTTCATCTATTTTCAATTCTAGAAAAGAAAAAAGCCGGGGGTGAACCGGCTTTTCCATTTATTGAAGAACTTCCATCTTCGTTATTTTCATCAATTCCTTCTCTTTTTCAATGAGGACTTGTGCTTTGAATTTTTTTGAAGCGTATTGGTAGACAATCTTTTCAAGGACATCATCTTTTCGAGTGATTTCTAGCTGACTTACCCAAAGGTCTTTTTTAGGTTTTTTATCCTGAATGATTTCTTGGTCTTTCCCGGCCGATTTAGGGAATTCAAATTCTGAGGGAATTTCGAATAGTTGTTGCGCTATGAAAAAGGCTTCATGCCATTGTGCTTTGGGAAGGGAGATGGTTTCTTTTGTAATGGGATTGCTCGCCGTCCCGCTCTTAATTTCTGAAAAGCTAACTTCCGGAAAATGTCCTTGCAGTTCCGAAGCATAGGCTTTGGCATGCATGTCGCGTTCCGGCGGGAAATATCTTGAAAGATATCCATTGAAGGCAAATCCGGTTTTATGATTGAAGGCTACTTCATCCATGGAACCTTCAATACCCGATACCTTCATGGTAGGTTTTGGTTCGGAATGAATCACTTTCACGCGCGATCCATACGGCATCTTTCCTACTTTATTGCTTTGAAGATTGTTATATTCACGAAGGCTGAGGCCGCTTTGCGCAGTGACATATTTGTATGCTGTATTCGTTGAAGGATCTGCTGCGGGTTCTTCCGCTAACGCTAATTGGGACTTTTGTTTATTGTCGGTCTCGGATTCAGTTTCGGGAAATTCTGAAGCATTAGGAACAGCTTCTTTACAGGAATAAACTCCTTGGGATACAACAATAAGGGCGAACATTAAAACTACTTTTTTCATAATAGATGGGTTTAGAAATTAATAATCAATTGAAAAAAGTACTGTTCAGTTCACGGCTAAAAATCTAATTTAAGTTGTACGTCTATGCTTTGTTCCTGCGGAGTGGATTCTTGTTTTTTAGAACCTTCGTTGTTGAGGTTTGAAATACTAATTCCCAACAAGCGTACCGAATTTTTCAGTTCGGATTGGTATAACAAATCTTTAACGTTTTCCATGATTAAAGATTTGCTCGAAATATAAAGCGGCAAGGTTTTACTTCTTGTTTGTAGGGTGAAGTCACTGTATTTAATTTTTAGCGTAATGGTTTTACCCGCCACCTTACTTTTTTTGAGTCGTCGTTCCACCTCTTCGGCAATTTGCTCGAGCCGTTCGAGCATAAAGATTTCTGACGTGATGTTTTCATTAAAAGTGCGCTCTGCTGCCAACGACTTACGAGTGCGTTCGGGTTGTACCTCGCTGTGTTGGATCCCACGAACAATTTGGTAAAAGTAGGCTCCACTTTTTCCAAAATGTGCTTCCAAAAATTCCAACTCTTTTTCTTTGAGGTCTTTCCCGGTAAAGATTCCATGGCGGTACATTTTCTCTTTCATTACTTTACCCACACCGTAAAATTTCTTGATGTCCAAGGCTTCGAGAAAAGGCAATACTTCTTCCGGAGGAACTGTTTTTTGTCCGTTAGGTTTGTTGACATCACTGGCCACCTTTGCTACAAATTTGTTGATGGAGATACCCGCAGAGGCATTTAGCCCCAAGCGATCTTTGATCGCTGCTCTTATTTCTTTAGCAATTAAGGTAGCACTTGGATTTCCCTTTTTATTTTCGGTGACATCCAAGTAGGCTTCATCGAGGGAAAGCGGTTCCACTAAGTTGGTATATTCATAAAAAATGGCGCGAATCTGTTTAGATATTTCAGCATAACGTTCGAATCGCGGACGAACAAAAATAAGTTCGGGACAACGTTCCTTGGCAATTACTCCGCTCATCGCGCTGCGTACGCCAAATTTTCGAGCTTCATAGCTCGCAGCACTCACTACGCCTCTTTTTTCACTTCCACCCACTGCCAAAGGCTTTCCACGGAGCTCCGGATGGTCGAGTTGTTCCACCGACGCATAGAAGGCATCCATGTCCACATGAATGATTTTTCGTATCGGTAAATCGTCTTCCATCTGTTAAAATTATAATATCTTAGGGACAAACTTCAAGGAAAGATCCATGAACTTAAATCAGGTGACAATACCTTCCTCTAACGTTCCAAAATCGATAGAATTTTATAAGAAATTGGGATTGCATTTAATTGTGCATACGCATGATCGTTATGCTCGGTTCGAATGCCCGGTGGGAGGGAGTACTTTTTCCATGCACTATGTAGAAGAATTACCGAGTAAAAGTGGCACGATGGTTTATTTTGAAGTTGAGGATGTGAATAAAGAGGTGGAAGCATTGAAAAGAAAGGGAATTCATTTTCAAACGGAAGGGGCCGAGCAACCTTGGTTGTGGACTGAAGCTAGGTTATTAGACCCTGACGGCAATCAAATAATTATTTATAAGGCAGGAGCGAATCGAAAAAACCCTCCTTGGCGAATTTCAGAAGCATGATCGAAATAGAACGAAAATTTTTAGTGACTTCGGAAGTATTTAAAACAGCATCCATGTCGAAAACGTACATCGTTCAGGGGTTTTTAAATACAGACCCTAATCGTACTGTTCGTGTTCGTATGTATGGAGATGTGGGTGTCTTAACGGTTAAGGGAAGAACTTCAGAGGATGGCACTACACGATTTGAATGGGAAACTCGCATTGCGATTGAAGAAGCAAAAGCGCTGCTGACTTTGTGTGAGGAAGGGATTATTGAAAAATATCGATATGTGGTTCCCGTTTCAGGATACTTGTATGAAGTAGACGAGTTTTTAGGGACCAATGAAGGCTTATTACTGGCTGAAATCGAGCTGCCTTCTGTAGATGCTACCTTCGAAAAGCCTCAATGGTTAGGAAAGGAAGTCACAGGAGATATTCGCTATTACAATTCACAATTAGGGATGAATCCATTTAAAAATTGGTAATATGAAAACTTTTATAACTGTACTTTTCGCCATCTTTTTGTTCTTGAGCTGCAACCAAAAAGATAATATATCCCAATCGAACATAGATGAAAAAGTAGAAGCAAAGAAATCGTCTATGGCTAGTTTAAAAGAAAAACTTGTGTCGGAAGGATTTGAGATCTTTGATTATGTTGATCAAACCTCAGGGGATACCGTGTTAATGCAACAGTATTTTATGGCTTTTCTAAAAAAAGGAACAACGCGTTCTCAGACTAGAGAAGAAGCAGATAGTTTACAAACGTTACACCTAGCACATTTGAGTAGCATGTATGAACTTGGCTATGCCGATATTTCAGGCCCTTTTGGAGACGATGGTGATATTCGAGGAATAACCATTTACAATGTCCCCACTCTTCGAATGGCCGACAGCTTAGCAAATTTGGATCCCATGGTGAAAGCAGGACGATTAGAAATTGAAATTCATCCTTGGTGGGCCGCAAAAGGATTCCCTTTACGATAAGAGTTTTAAAATCTGTTCAATTTTGGTTTTCGATGAAGTGCTTAGCACGCCCTCAAGAACTGTCCCCTGCATAGGCACTTTTGGTTTGGAGGCAAGCGTTTGCACTTTTTCCGAAGCCGAACAATGAATGCTCTCAAAACCGTATTCTTTAAAAAGCAAAGCATTTGATTCATTGATGCCTCCTCCGGGCATTACTTCAAGCGCAGAGCCGGCTCGATTTTTCAAGGCAACAAGGAGTTCAATTCCTGCAGTTGCAGTAGTCTCTTGACCGGAACTTAGTAATCTGGTAACGCCTAATTTTAGTAAATCTTCCAACGATTTTGAAGGATTGGCACACCAGTCGAAGGCTCTGTGAAAGGTAAAATCCATGGATTCGCTAGCATTCAAAAGGCGGCGGGTCTGATTGACATCAACGGAGAAATCGTTAGATAAAACACCCGAAACAATTCCTGCAACGCCCAATTTTTTACATAATTCAATATCCTTCAGCATGACATCAATCTCCGATTCGGTATAGGTGAAATTACCTGCTCTAGGCCGAAGGAGCACATGAACCGGAATGGTCAATTCGGTCAGCACTTTTTCAATCAACCCATAAGAAGGAGTAAGACCTCCCACACTTAATTCAGTGCACAGTTCTATGCGATGCGCTCCAGCCTCCTGAGCGGCAAGGGCACTTTCAAAACTGTTGGCACATACTTCTAAAATCATTTTACGATAATTTCGTCCACAAAGGTCCAGGCTTTATTTCCCGCACCCTGCTTTCCATCGGGGATTAGGCCGTAATTAGGAATTTCTAAGATAATTCTTTGAGTGCTTACTTTTTTTGTTGCTGAATCTAAGTTGAAGGAAAACTCTTGAATTTTTGCTGAAGCATCCGCTGCTTTAGCACTAACAAAGACTACTTGGCCATCGCTCAGATCAATTTTTAAATGCACTTCTTTTGGGGCATAGATCCATTGTCCCGGAGCATTAAAAAAACGCAAATTGAGACCATTCACCTCTGTTGCTTGATTTAAGTCGATGATTATCTCTAAATCTTTCCCCCAAAATCCCAGCCATTCTCGATCACCATAACGCGTGGAGCTTCCCATTTTCCCATTGATTAGGGCCTCTTTCCCCCCTGCGGCGTAACTAGGGTGTGGATATTCATTTAAGAGGATTCGCCCGGTGATTGCTTTGTGGTAAATAATGGTATCAATGAAAGCAGTCCCAATCGGAGTTTTGTTTTTATAGAGCTGTGATTTTATTACCGAATGTTGGTTCAAAGGAATGGGCTCTTGGTATGTTTTTGAGGGTTCATGGTTCATAGTATACCTTATTTCTTTTCCGGGCGTGGGCGTAGCGAGTTCGTAGTATACGGTTCCTTTCTTTTTAGAGATGGAACTTTCAATTTCGTAAAGGTGATTGGCATAATGAACGCCCATGGCATCCAATCTCGGATAAAACTGTTCTACTTTCTGAGTAAACCTTGAATAGGCAGCTTCAGTTTTGCTTGCAGGACCATGCCAAACTACTTCACTTAGGGCCATCATTCGTGGAAAGATCATATATTCAACATGATCCGGGTTCTTCATGTACTCGGTCCATACATTTCCTTGGGCGCCAAGAATATACTTAGACTTGTCTTGATCGAGAGACTCCGGAACAGGGTCGAAATAAAATACTTTTTTCAAAGGAAGAAATCCTCCAATCGCCAATGGCTCGGAAGCATTTTCACTTTGGTAATAATCAAAATAACAATGCGAAGTGGGTGTCATGATTACGGGATGATTCTGTTCTGCAGCGTCAATACCTCCTTGTGTGCCTCTCCAAGACATCACCGTGGCGTTTGGGGCTAGGCCTCCCTCCAAAATCTCGTCCCAACCAATGATTTTTTTACCCTTTGCATTCACAAAGCTTTCGATGCGTTTAATAAAATAGCTTTGGAGCTCGTGTTCGTCTTTAAGGCCTTCTTTTTGAATTAGTTGCTGACAGTGTTGGCAATTTTTCCAATGCATTTTTGGCGCTTCATCGCCTCCAATATGGATGTAAGGCCCCGGGAATAATTCAATTACCTCCGATAAAACTTCTTCCAAAAATGTAAAAGTGGCTTCTTTGGGGCAAAATACTTCTTCAAAAACACCCCATTTAGTGGCTACAGCCACGGGTTCTCCTGAACAGCCTAAATCCGGGTAGGCACTGATAGCTGCTTGCGCGTGACCGGGCATTTCTATTTCAGGAATGACGGTGATATTTAGCGATTCGGCATAAGCCACAATTTCTTTTATTTCCTCTTGGGTATAAAACCCTCCATAGCGTTGGCCATCGTATTGCTGGGGATTATCGTTATAGTGCCCAACTAAGGTTTCTTCTCGATAGGCCGCATGAGAAGTAAGCTTGGGGTGCTTTTTAATTTCAATGCGCCAACCCTGATCTTCTGTGAGGTGCCAATGAAAATAATTCATCTTTAGCATGGAAAGATAACCGATGTATTTTTTAAGGAATGCAATGTCGAAAAAATGCCGCCCCACATCCAAATGCATTCCTCGGTAAGAAAATTTGGGTGCATCTTCAATGTGCAATAGGGGTAGCGTTAATGAACCCATCAATGTTTCGGAATTTTGCTCCAAAGAAGGGGGTAATAATTGTCGTAATGTTTGAACAGCGTACAAGGCACCCCCTGAATCGGACGCTTTAAGATGAATTCCGTTTTTAGAAATACCGATGGAATAGCCATCCTTTGGAAGGGATTTATCAAGTGTTATGAAGAGGTTCGCATTTGTTTTGGACGATTTCTTGAGTTCGAATTTTGAATGTTCTAGGTAGTTATTAAGAAAAGATTCTGCGAGCTCTAGCTCCTTATCGGTGTGAATTAAAATAGGAGACTCTAAGGTAAGTTGTCCGTCTTGATAAGTGATTGATTGCGGTTCAGGGATAATGGATATTTTGCCCGAATTGGAATCTTGCGATGTTTGGGCAAAGATGTTGTAGCTTAAAGCAAAAACAACCAAAAAGTAACGAATCATAGTACAGCGGTATTTTCATCTAAAATAGGGAAAACCTATGGACCAATGAGAAAGGGAGGTCCTCTTTTTTCGGAGGATGCCCACATAGAAATTTGTTTCTGTAGCCTTACGGAATTGTTAGAAATACGGTATCTTTACCTTTTAAACGAAACGTTTCATCTTCGTCTCTTTTCTACTTAGAATAGAGCAATATATAGAACAATATGGGCTGTACCAGCTGTGCTTCCGGCGCAAACGGACAACCAAAAGGCTGCAAGAACAATGGGACTTGTGGAACCGATGGTTGCAATAAACTTACGGTTTTTGATTGGCTTTCCAACATGGCTCTTCCCGGAGACATGGAGCCTTTTAATGCTGTTGAGATTCGATTCAAAAACGGAAGAAAACATTTTTATAAAAATCCTGAAAATCTTACGCTTTCCATTGGAGATGTGGTGGCAACGGAGGCTTCTCCGGGTCATGATATAGGCATTGTCACGCTTACGGGAGAATTGGTTCGCGTTCAAATGACGCGAAAAAAAGAACCCTTAAAGGTCGATGACCTGCCAAAGATTTATCGAAAAGCTTCGCAAAAGGATATCGATGTATGGCAAGAGGTGAGAGACCGCGAAGACACTGTTCAAAAACGATCTCGAGAAATTGCGATGGGATTGGGGTTGAAAATGAAAATAAGCGATGTCGAGTTTCAAGGGGATGGTTCTAAGGTTATTTTCTACTACACGGCAGAAGAACGTGTAGACTTCCGACAATTGATTAAGGATTTTGCGCGGACGTTTAATACCCGCATCGAAATGAAGCAGGTTGGATTTCGCCAGGAAGCTTCCCGTTTGGGAGGAATAGGTTCTTGCGGAAGAGAATTGTGTTGTTCCACTTGGTTAACCGATTTTCGTTCGGTGAATACTTCTGCGGCGCGCTATCAACAATTGTCGCTTAACCCTCAGAAACTAGCGGGACAATGTGGTAAATTAAAATGCTGTCTCAATTACGAGTTGGATACTTATATGGAAGCCTTAAAAGAGTTTCCAAAAACCGATGTGAAGCTCTTTACAGAAAAAGGAAAAGCGGTTTGTCAGAAGATCGATATTTTCAAGGGGTTAATGTGGTTTACTTACGAAGGTGAATTTGCTACTTGGTTTGAACTATCTGTTTCCAAGGTGAATGAAATTATCGCCATCAATAAAAAGGATAAGAAAGTGGCTGGGCTTGAGGAGTTCATTGAAGAAAAAGTTATCGAAGACTCCGAATTATTCAATAATGTGGTAGGGCAAGACAGTTTAACGCGCTTCGATCAGCCTCGAAAGCGGAAATCTAAAAACAAGAATAACCGCAATCGTAAACGTAATCCGACTAAAAATAAAAAGAAGAATGCTTAAATTGTTTAAGATACTTTTTATCCTGGGCGTTATTGTTTCCTGTAGTTCGAATGCAGCATGGGGCGATGCCAAAAGCTTGCCTGGTTATTGGGATGCAAATGAAGCAATTTCCTTTACGATTCCGGAAATGGATTCTTTAAAAAAATACAATGTATTTCTAAACCTTAGAAATACAAACGAATACCCTTATAACAACATCTTTCTCATTGTGAGCATGAAATTTCCTCATGGAAAAACGCTTCAGGATACGTTGGAATACCGCATGGCCGAGGCCGATGGAACTTGGTTAGGTAATGGAATTGGAAGTGTGAAGGAAAGTAAATTGTGGTACAAGGAAGGTGTTTCTTTTTACGAGGAAGGCAATTATACCCTAACCGTTTCCCAAGCTGTGCGCAATAATGGCGATGTTGGAGGCGTTTCAGAATTGCAAGGAATCACTGAAGTTGGATACAGCATCGAAGAAGTAATTGAATAACTATGGCCAAGAAGACCGCGACAAAGAAAAATCAACAATTAAGTGTAAAGAAACACATTAAAACGTTTTGGAAACTTTTTGGTGTTTGTCTTTTTTTGGTGTTCTTAGTTTTTGTGTTGGCTTCCTGGGGAATCTTCGGCAGTCTGCCCGATGAAACGAGTCTTGAAAATCCCGAAAAGGATCTTGCCACCCAAATTATTTCGTCCGATGGTCAAGTAATTGGGAAATTTTTCAAAGAAAATCGAACACCCGTTCAATATGAGGAATTACCCGAACATCTTGTAAATGCTCTTTTGGCAACTGAAGATGCGCGTTTTTATGACCATTCAGGAGTAGATGGAAAAGGAACGGTGAGAGCCTTGGCATTCTTAGGGACTCGCGGAGGCGCAAGTACCATTACACAGCAATTAGCGAAACAGTTTTTTACCGATCAAGTTTCTAGAAATAAATTTGAACGGGGAATGCAAAAAATCAAGGAATGGATTATTGCGACCCGATTAGAACGCAGGTACACCAAAGAAGAAATTATAACCATGTATTTTAATGTCTATGATTTCTTAAATCTAGCCATAGGAATCGAGTCGGCTTCAAACATATATTTTGATAAAGCTCCTAGGGATCTTAATGTTGAAGAGTCGGCCATGTTGGTGGGTATGTTTAAAAATTCATCCTTGTACAATCCTAAACGAAATCCGGTTGGTGTGACCAATCGTCGAAATGTGGTTTTGGGTCAGATGGAGAAGTACGATTATATCACTGAAGAAGAAAGAGATTCGTTACGACAACTTCCCTTAGGAGTGAAATTTACACCGCAGGATCACGATGAAGGAATTGGAACCTATGTTCGAGAATACATTCGTGGGTATATGAAGCAGTGGGCGAAGGACAATCCAAAAGCCGATGGGAGCTTATACGATATTAGTAGTGACGGACTTAAAATCTTCACCACACTAGATTCGAAAATGCAGGAATTTGCTGAAGAGGCGATCGATGAGCACATGGCGAATTTGCAAAAGGAATTTGATAGTCAAAACGAGAAGAACAAGACCGCACCTTTTAGAGACATTACAACGGAGGAAGAACAAGGAATTTTAGAATCGGCCATGAAGCGAAGTGATCGCTGGCGAGAAATGACAAAGCAGGGCAAGAGTGAAGCGGTGATTCGAGAAAGCTTTTTGAAAGAAACAGAAATGACTGTTTTTAAATGGAGTGGAACGGTCGACACCTTGATGACTCCCTTGGATTCTATTCGCTATTACAAATCATTTTTGCGCGCTTCCATACTATCAGCAACACCACAAACCGGAGAAATCAAGGCCTGGGTGGGAGGAATCGACTACAAACATTTTAAATACGATATGGTGAAGACGGGGAGACGCCAAATTGGCTCCACTTTCAAACCTTTCGTTTATGCTACGGCTATAGATCAAATGCATATGTCGCCCTGTGATACATTGCCCAACACTCCATTTTGTATTGCGCAAGGGAAATATGGTTTATTGGAAGAATGGTGTCCAAAAAACAGCGACGGTAAATACGGTGGGATGATGACCTTAAAGCACGCATTGGCTAATTCAATAAATACAATCACAGCCCGCTTGATTGATCGGGTGGGTCCTAGACCTGTTATCGATTTAATTGAGAAGATGGGTGTTGATACAGAAAATGTTCCGGAGGTACCATCTATTGCTCTAGGAACACCGGATGTAAGTTTATACGATATGGTAGGTGCATACAGTACTTTTGCCAATGAGGGCGTGTATGTAACTCCGGTATTAATACAACGTATTGAAGACAAAAATGGAACCATTTTATATCAGAATATTCCCGAAACTAGGGATGTGATAAGCAAAGAATCGGCCTATGTAACTGTGAGTTTAATGCAGGGGGTAACAGAAGCCGGATCTGGACAACGATTGCGTCATTCTTGGGCAGTGAACGCTCCCATTTATAAAAGAGCAGTTACCGGATATCCTTTTGAATTTACAAATCCTATAGCCGGTAAAACGGGAACTACTCAGAATAATAGTGATGGTTGGTTCATGGGGATGGTGCCTAATCTAGCCACCGGAGTTTGGGTAGGAGGAGAAGACCGATCCACGCACTTTTCAAATACAGGCTATGGTCAAGGTGCTACCATGGCGTTGCCAATCTGGGCCATTTATATGAGAAAATGCTATCAAGACGAAACTTTGAATGTGTCTAAAAATAACTTCTCAAAACCGGAAGAGTTAACGATAGAAACCGATTGTCAGAGATTCAAAGAAGAGAATCGTCAAATTGATTCGACCGATGAATTTGATTTTTAGTAGAACAATCAAAAACACAACACCATGATTACAAAAACTGTGTCCAACGTTCAAGAGGCTTGCGAAGGTATTCAGGACCGTATGACCTTCATGTTAGGAGGCTTTGGGCTAAGCGGAATCCCTGAGAATTGCATTGCTGAATTGGTTCGTAGAAATGTAAAAGGCGTTACTTGTATCTCAAACAACGCCGGAGTAGACGACTTTGGCTTAGGATTGCTGCTTCAAAAAAAGCAAATCAAAAAAATGATTTCTTCTTATGTTGGAGAAAATGCCGAGTTTGAACGTCAGATGTTGAGTGGAGAACTCGAAGTAGACCTTATTCCTCAAGGAACCTTAGCCCAACGCTGTTTGGCTGCACAAAGTGGAATTCCAGCCTTTTTCACCCCTGCAGGCTATGGTACTGAAGTGGCTGAAGGAAAAGAAGTCCGTGAATTCAATGGAAAGATGCATATCATGGAAAGGGCTTTTAAAGCCGATTTTGCTTTTGTGAAAGCATGGAAGGGTGACACAGCAGGAAACCTTATCTTCAAAGGAACAGCTAGAAATTTTAACCCAAATATGTGCGGCGCGGCAACAATTACTGTGGCTGAGGTTGAAGAACTGGTTCCGGCCGGAACCTTAGATCCAAACCAAGTGCACATTCCCGGAATCTTTGTCCAACGTATCTTCCAAGGTACTGCCTATGAAAAGAGAATTGAACAATTAACCGTACGAAAAAGAGGATAGTCATGGGATTAGATAAAAATCAGATTGCACAACGGATTGCGAAAGAAGTGAAGTCCGGATACTACGTTAACCTTGGTATTGGAATACCAACCTTGGTGGCAAATTTTGTCCGAGACGATATTGAAGTAGAGTTTCAGAGTGAAAATGGAATCCTGGGAATGGGACCATTTCCATTTGAAGGGGAAGAAGATCCGGATCTAATAAATGCTGGAAAGCAAACCATTACCGCCTTACCGGGAGCATCATTTTTTGATTCTGCTACGAGCTTTTCCATGATACGGGGTCAGCATGTTGACTTAACCATCTTAGGAGCCATGGAAGTTTCGCAGAATGGAGATATCGCGAATTGGAAAATACCCGGAAAAATGGTGAAGGGTATGGGAGGCGCTATGGACTTGGTGGCTTCCGCAGAAAATATTATCGTTGCCATGATGCATACAAACCGTGCCGGCGAATCAAAACTTCTAAAAACATGTAGCTTGCCCTTAACAGGTGTTCATTGCGTAAAAAAAGTAGTCACCGATCTTGCGGTGATGGAAATTAGGGATAATGCCTTTCATCTTCTAGAACGGGCACCCGGAGTTTCTGTTGAGTTTATAAAAAACGCAACCGAAGGAGATTTAATTGTTGCGGGAGACATCCCCGAAATGCAATTTTAGACTTCGTTTTATAGATTATTTCATTCGATATGTTAAAAAAAAGAGCATTTCATCGAATAAAAATGTTTTTTATCGTGTTTATTGAAAAAATTATACACTTTAGTACTCCCAAATAAGATTATCAAGCTTAACCAACTTATGATATGAAAAGTAAAACTAACTCGATTAAAAACACGGTACAACTTCTTAGGAATTTGTTCTATGTCGCCAAAAAGGTGTTCTTGTTAATGTAACTTATTTAAAATCCTTTTTCCCCAAATCTGCAACGATTCAGATAAAGGTAGGCCCGTTCTTTGTGAGGTTAGAACGGGCTTTTTTATTTTCCTTTCGGAATGGCTTCAATTAGCTTTTTAGTATAAGACTGGTTTGGATGGGCGTAGATTTCATCGGCATCTCCAATCTCTTCAATTTTACCTTGATTCATCACAATAAGCTGGTCCGACATATATTTTACGACGGCAAGGTCATGGGAAATGAATATATACGTGAATCCAAAGTCTTCTTTTAATTCGTTCAATAAATTAAGCACCTGCGCTTGTACTGAAATATCCAAAGCACTTACCGACTCATCACAAATCACCAATTTTGGTTCCAGGGCTATCGTACGTGCGATGCCTACTCGTTGTCGCTGTCCGCCGGACAATTCATGTGGGTAGCGATCGTAGTAACTTTCGTCTAACCCAACTCGATTCAGCAATTCTTTTACCTTAGATTTTCGACCTACTTCTGAAGTTCCAATACGATGTACTTTCATTGGTTCCAGAATGGCAGCACCAATGGTAATTCGGGGGTTTAGGGATGAATAAGGGTCTTGAAAAACAATTTGAATGTCTTTTCGTAATTGTCGAATTTCTTTAGACTTTAATAATGTAATATCCTTCCCTTTAAAAAGCACCTTCCCATCTGTGGGTTTTATTAACTGCATGATTGTTTTTCCCAAGGTAGATTTTCCACAACCGGATTCACCTACCAATCCTACCGTTTCACCTTCGAAAACTGAAAAAGATACCTCGTCTACGGCGCGAACAACGTCTGCTTTTCCAAATAATTTAGCATTCTGGTAATAATATTTTTTCAAGTTTTGAACTTCCAATAATGGCGCATGGGTATACATGCTTTTGTGCCGAAAAGCGCGTTGTTGTGGTGTAATTTCTTGCGGTTTAAAGGTCTTATCGGCAATCGATGCAATCGTTGGAAGTTCTTTTAAACGAACATCTAACGTGGGTCGGGAAGCTAATAATGCTTTGGTGTATGAAGATTTGGGTAATTTGAATATTTCAAATACGCTGCCGGACTCTTCAATCCGCCCTTGATACATAACTACCACCCGTTCTGCAATTTCTGAAACAAGGGCCAAATCGTGCGATATAAATATTAGACTCATGCCTGTTTCTTGCTGAAGTTCCTTTAACAGCAAAAGGACTTCTTTTTGAACGGTAACATCCAAAGCAGTGGTGGGCTCGTCGGCAATTAATAATTTTGGTTTACAAGAAATGGCCATCGCGATCATTACACGCTGCATTTGCCCTCCACTTATTTGATGCGGATAGCTTTTGAATATTTCGTTTGGGCGCGGGAGTTTTACTTTTTCAAATAAGGATAGGGTTTCTTTTTTTGCTTCTGAAGCCGACATCGACCTATGCAGTCGAAGCAATTCAGCTACCTGTACGCCACATGTCATGGACGGGTTCAGTGCGCTCATTGGTTCTTGAAAAATCATCGCAATATCATTGCCGCGTAGCTTTTGAAATTGATGATTAGTAAGGCTCAACAGTTCTTTCCCTTCAAATTGGATGGAACCGGCAATGTGGGATTGTTCTTTTGGCAACAGCCCCATAATCGCCATGGAGGTAACCGATTTTCCCGAACCTGATTCACCTACAATACCTAAGACTTCGTTGGGATGAACTACCAATGAAATATCCTCAACAACGTTCCGTGGATCTTTTTTTCCGAAGGAAATAGTTAAGTTTTCAATATGGAGTAATTCGGTTTTTCCCATTGGGTCATTCTAGAATAACAAATGTATATACTTGTCCTTATTTAAGCTAATGAAACCACGAATAAGGAGCTCATGCGAAATAATTTCCTATATCGATTGGATTTCATGCGCTTCTAAAATAGGCTCATTCCGAAGGCGCAAGAAAATTTGAGCGACGGTGACCGTATCCTTTTCACAATATTCGATAATGCGATCGATATCTTCTTCTTCGTAATAAACATTGCGCACCTGACTGCCATCAATATCGTCCTTTGGAGAAGGAATTCCTAAGACATGGGCCATGAGCTTTAAAGAGGTATAGGTCTTATAATCGCCAAATTTCCATAACTCCATGGTATCCAAATGCGGCACCTCCCAAGGTTTCTTTCCAAACAGATTTAACTTTGGCGGTAGCTCAATCCCATGAATAATCATTCTTCGTGCTAAAAATGGAAAATCAAATTCTTTTCCATTGTGTGCACAAAGCAAATGATTGGGTCGGTTGAAATGGGTCTCCAGTAAATTCTTGAATTCGATAAGTATCTTGGGTTCTTCTCCGTAAAAGCTGGTCACTCGAAAGCTTCGATTCGATCCTTTAAAATGAAAATAGCCTGCGGAAATACAAATAATTTTACCGAATTCGGCCCAAATTCCGGCACGGTCGTAAAATTCTTCAGCAGAAAATTCATCCTTTCGTTGATACTGTGTTTTTAACTCCCAAAGCTCTTGCGCTGTAGGCTCAAGCTCATTGTACAATTTGTGCTCCGGAACGGTTTCGATATCCAAAAAGAGGATGTGTTCCAGCGAAATTCGTTGTAACATAATGCATGTATTAAGTGAAAGGGAGTTCTTGTAAAGCTACTAAATTTTAACCAATTTAATACCCCAACATCTTGTAGGCTTCTTCGATATAGATTTGAATGTCCTCACTGAATTTTGCTTCACCTTCGTCCGGGAATTTTTCATGCCCCAAACGCACGATAATTACATTGTCGGTGGGTTCGACCATCACTAACTGACCTAAGTGACCGCGCATCATGAAAAACGATTTGTTCATGGTTTGATATAGCCACCAGCCATAACCGTATTGCGGACTTTCAGGAAAACGGGGACGAATGGACTTTGCCACAAAGGTGGAGTCTAATAATCGAGTGCCGTTCCACATTCCAAAATCTTTATACAATTTCCCGAATCGAGCAAAATCACGGGCATTACTGGCCAAGCAGCAGTAGGCTTTTTCCATGCCAAATTCCTCACTGTCCAATTGCCATAGGGCATCATTTTCTGCGCCAAGTGGCTTCCAGAATTCGTCACTTAAATAGGCAGACAGCGATTTTCCGGTGGCTTTTTCCAACACCATTCCTAAAAGCTGCATGTCACCACTTGAATATTTATAGCGTTCACCGGGCGTTTCAACCACTTCCACATCTTGCATTACCAATCGTAAGTTGGTATCGAAGTACGCTTGGGTCGTGATTGAAAAAGGCGAATAGTAGGCTTCATCCCAATCGGTTCCTGACGCCATCGAGGCTAAATCGCCAACAGTTAACTTCGCACCCACACCCTCCTTGAAATTTGGCAGAAAATCTCCAACGGGCTGATCTAAACTTTCAATTTTGCCTTGCATGATGGCTTTGCCCAGCAGGGCGGCAACCATGCTTTTTACCATGGAGAAGGAATTCGATTTTGAATTTTCATCATACCCATCATAATATTTTTCGAACCAGATACTATCATTTTTAATGATTAGGAAAGCCACCGTTCCTAATTCGTTGTTGAAATCTATGAGGCGATTGGTTTCTGAAGCTTTATTATAGGCTTCATGAAAGGACCATGGCTGGGGAGTTCCTGCTTTTACGATGCGATTGTCAAACTCCTTATAATCGTCTAGGTAGGCGGTGACGTGTCCTTTTAAATATACGGTACGTACCGCACTAATTAAGTAATCGGTGCCAGTGAGATAGAGAATCGCAACCAGCAATACTAGTGTGCCTACAAACCATCCAGTAATTTTTTTTAGCTTTTTCATACTTTAAAATAAAGACCCCTGTTTTATTGGGTTTTCGTGATCCAACAACCATTTTTTACGATGAAGTCCTCCGGCGTATCCGGTCAAGGATCCGTCGGAACCAATTACACGATGACAAGGGATGATGATGGCCATTGGGTTTTTGCCATTGGCTGAAGCCGCTGCCCGAATAACCTTTGGATCTCCCAACTCATTTGCAATTGCTTGATAGGATTTTGTTTTGCCAAAAGGAATGGCATTTAGACGTTGCCAAACTTCTTTCTGAAATTTTGTTCCTTCAGGGTTTAGCTTTAGACTAAAATCGGTTCTTTTTCCTTCGAAATATTCCGTCAATTGATTTACGGCCTCCTCTAAACACTGAGGAATTTCTGAAGAATTACTGTTGCCTTCTTCAAAGTAAACTTTGTGAAGCCCATGTTCATCGCCTTCTAAAGTTAACATTCCGATAGGAGTGTTCAGTGTTGCATTTGCCATAGCCTAATGTACTTATTTCAGTAGAGCTATCCAATAAAAAAGAGCGCCTATTGGCGCCCTTTTTCTAAGCTATTTTTAAATGGGGTTGAATTAGAATTTTCCATTTTTCTGCTTCATATAAACTTGCCATTGGATCTACTACAGGGCCCGTATCTTGCTCTTCTTCATAAAAAACAATGTTGTGTTTGGCATCACGATTGCCCAATTCGAGACTCACATATTCCAAGTGCTTCCCTTTGTTGCGTAAGGTCCGGATATGGCAATCGGAAAGTAATGGTAAATCAATCACCTGAATATCTGAGCCCACAGTTTCTCGCGCCGCAAGCAACAATTTTTTGTGGGTTTGGTCTAAGGCTAATATTAGGTTTCCATGAAGTTTAATGGCATCAATGGAAAGCTTGTTTTCTACCCCAAATTTCTGGAGTATCTTTTTAATTTTAGATTCGGTTCTGGCACTTTTAGTCACTAAATAGGCCAAGGGTAAGAAGATGGTGGCGATAAGGATCACGCTCACCAGCACTACTGATATTTTCATAAATGTGTGTTTTAAAATTGATTTTGTTTAAAAGGCGCGGCCTTTGTTTTAAAATAATTTGTAAAACACTTTACCAGAAAAAATGTGAGGGATAAATTTGAGTGGATAATACTTCCCTTAGATTGACTATCTCACCTCTATGGGTAAAACGGTAGTTAGCAGAAGGACGATCCGTTTTCCAAGGATTATTTTCAACCCATAAAAAAATGGAGATAGGTTCTTGAGTAACTTTTTCTTGAACTTGAACCAATTCTTCGGCGCCATCGAACAAAGGTTGATGACCTAAATAATGATTTTCGAAGGTTTGCTGGGAAATGCTCTCTGTGCCAATTTTTCCTGAGGAAGAAACTTCACAAGCAACACTCATTACCCCCCAAAAGAGGGCAATCGACCAGATCACAAGAATGGATAGTTGTTTGACTTTCACTTCACAAATGTATATCAAAGATTAAGATACAAGTAATAAATTATTCCCAATTTTAAGGGAATTACCAGCCAACATATCGGGGCGGTTCTATGCCCTTTAAGTTCAGATAAACAATCAATTGCCCGCGATGATGAGTTACATGATCCATGAGTAAATACAGGATTTGCAATCTGCTTTTGGGTCCTGCAAAAAACTCAACGGTTTCAGCGAGTGAAGCATCATTGGTGGCAGCTACTTTTTGACTTGTTTGATCAAACGCGGTTTCTATAAGTCGCTTGATTTCCTCTTTGGTATAGGACGCATCATTCTTTTTTTTATCGAACGGCTCTGAAGAAAAATAGGTGGTACTCAACCAATCCATATTGCCTTTGATATGCAACAATTGTTCTGAAAACGACATTTCTCGCTCTGTAGGCTTAAAGTCGAAGTGTTCGGAAGGCATGACTTCGATGATTTCTAAAAGATACGCTTTTGAGTGTTCCCACTTTTCTAGAAAGGCTTCTTTTGGATTGCTTTGTTGTCCCATGACCGGAAGAGCTGCCATTAAAAATAGGACGATTAATGATTTCATAAATTGAATGTTATTAAGACGCAACAAACCCCGGGGGCTATTCTTCGCTTTCATCATCATTTTCTAGAGAAATTCCCATACGCTTTGCACGTCGTTCCCAGCTTTTACGAGCGGCCAGTTGCATATCTTCTATGGAATCACTTTCATCCATAATTTCAAGCCCGAGAAGGGTTTCAATAATATCCTCCATGGTTACTATTCCAATCGTATTACCAAACTCATCAACGACTAAAGTAATATGGTTTCTTTGCTTAATAAAGGTGTTGAAAACCTCTGGAATTGGTTTCGATCCTTCAATAATCGAAATCTCTCTTTTCAGGTCTCCCAAAAATTTGTCCCCTCGTTTTTCTACGATTTCCTCCAAAATATCATCCTTGAGCACAAAACCTGTAATGTTATGTGGCTTTTCGCGGTAAATCGGAATTCTAGAGAAGGTGAGGTTTTTATGCGTGTTATGGAAATTCTCCAAAGTAGTGTTCTCTTCTTCCATGATCACCACAGGGGTGGGGGTCATCACATTTTTGGCCATAATACTTTTAAAAACGAGAAGGTTTTTAATGACTTCCCCTTCATTTTCTTCAAACACACCTTCCTTTTCAGCAGCGTCGGTTAGGGCAATGAATTCTGCGCGGCTCATCGAACTTACATGAGCCGACTTTCCAATAAGCTTGGTGGCTTGGGTCAAGATCCATAGAATACCTGTATACTTTAGAGGGAATAGCATTATTTGCATGCTTGTCGCCGTGAAACCGCCAAGGCTTTTCCAATAAGTGGCTCCAATGGTCTTTGGAATGATTTCAGAAAGAACTAAAATGAGTAAAGTCATGATGGCCGAAACGATTCCGACCATGTTTATACCCATAACTTCTACTTTATACGGAAGCTTTTCAGCTTCAACCCCAACCAGAATCGCCCCTACGGTATGCGCGATGGTATTGATGGTTAGTATGGCAATGAGTGGTTGATCAATATCTTTTTTGAGTTCATAAAGGGTGTCGGCATAGTCTTTCCCTTCCTGTTTTTTTAATTTGATAAAAGAGGGGGTAAAGCTTAAGAGTGCTGCCTCCAAAATCGAACACAGAAAGGAGAAGAAAATAGAAAGAACTGCATAAAGTATGAGTAAGCTCATGAATGAAATTTCCTTAAAGGTAAAATTTATGATTGAAACTACCCACAGAATAAAATGGTTCGATAAACTAATTTAGGAAATTAGTTTAACCACATCCTTGGCGAAATAACTCGCGATGATATGCGCTCCGGCTCTTTTTATCGCAATAAGCTGTTCCATCATGGCAGCATCGTGATCTAACCAACCTCGTTCGGAGGCTGCTTTGATCATCGCATATTCACCGCTTACCTGATACACGGCTACGGGAACTTCTACTTCGTTTCTAATTTCTCGAACAATGTCCAAATAGCATAGTCCTGGCTTTACCATTACAATATCGGCCCCTTCATCGATATCCATTTCGGTTTCACGAAGTGCTTCGTCTCTGTTTGCGGGGTCCATTTGGTATGTGCTTTTATCCTTCGGAATGTTTTTCGCATCTACAGGCGCACTATCAAGGGCATCGCGAAAAGGCCCGTAAAACGCCGAGGCATATTTGGCACTGTAACTCATAATTCCGGTATTGTAAAAACCTTCATCTTCCAAAGCTTCACGAATACTTAAAATGCGACCGTCCATCATGTCACTTGGGGCGACAAAATCGGCGCCCGCTTCTGCATGGGAGACACTCATTGCGGCAAGTACATCCACCGTTTCATCGTTCAAGATTTCTCCTTGATCGATTATACCGTCGTGTCCATAGATGGAATAAGGATCAAGAGCAACATCGGTCATGACTAACATATCGGGCACTGCATTTTTTACGGTTTTAATCGCGCGTTGCATAAGTCCGTTTGAATTTAAAGCTTCCGTTCCTTCATTGTCTTTTAAAGCTTCAGGGACTTTCACGAACAATAGGACACTTTTTAAACCCATATTCCAAAGTTCTTTCACTTCTTTATGAAGCACATCCAAACTGTATCGGTAGTAATTGGGCATGGAAGGAATTTCTTCGCGAACGCCTTTACCTTCCACTACGAATAGTGGAACTAAAAAGTCGTTGGGGGAGATGATGGTTTCTCGAACCATACTTCGGATGGTTTCGGAAGCTCTTAATCGTCGGTTTCTTCTTAAAGGATACATATGCTATACATTAACCCAGTTTTTGGGTGATTTTAATACTTCAATTAATTTTTCTTCTTCACTGCCCGGCTCAGGATGGGAATCGTAATGCCATTGAACATGGGGAGGGAGGCTCATTAAAATACTCTCGATGCGGCCATTCGTTTTAAGTCCGAAAAGGGTCCCCTTATCGTGCACTAAGTTAAATTCGACATAGCGCCCTCTCCGTATTTCCTGCCAATCTCGTTGTTCTTTCGCATAAGAAAGTGTTTTTCTTTTTTGAACAATGGGAACATAAGCTTCTAAAAAACTATTTCCTACCCCGGTAACAAAGTCATACCAATCTTGCATGGAAGTGGTTTCTGTCGCCTTTAAATAATCGAAGAAAAGTCCGCCAATTCCGCGACCTTCCCCTCGGTGTGAATTGTAAAAATAGGCATCACATTTCTCTTTGTACTCTTTATAAAGCGATGGATCATGGGCATCACAGGCATTTTTGCAAATTTGGTGAAAATGAGTGGCATCTTCCTCAAAGAGGTAATAGGGAGTAAGGTCTTGTCCGCCACCAAACCACGAATCTACTTTCTTGCCTTCGGCATCGTATAATTCGAAATAGCGCCAATTGGCATGAACGGTAGGAACCATGGGACTTTTTGGATGAATTACCAGGCTCAAACCACAGGCAAAGAATGAAGCTTCAGTCACTCCAAGATAGGCCTGCATGCTTTCTGGGAGGGTTCCGTGAACTTCACTAATGTTCACACCGCCTTTTTCAAAGACCGTCCCATTTTCAATTACGCGGGTTCTGCCACCCCCACCTTCCGGACGTTCCCAAAGGTCTTCTTTGAATTTTGCACTTCCATCAAGTTCTTCTAAGGTTGAAGTGATGGTATTTTGAAGATTCCGAATGTATTGGACAAAAGTTTCTTTCATTGGGTTGAGGTTCTTGATTTTGAAAATTCACTGGTGGTCATGGGTTCGTCGATTAAATAGACCAAGGTGTTTTCAAATTTTATAAAATCATCAATAGTGATCACTTTTTGCGATGAATTGGCCATTTTTTGAATGAAAACGACCATTTTTGATTCATTTTCTTCATTTTTTGACAAAAAAAGATTGCGTCCAATTTCATTATTATGAAAATCCATTTTTCGGTCTAAAAGTTCATTTTGCGTTACTTTTTCATAATAATCCACGATATTTTGCGTAAAAACGATCGATTTTACCTTATTTTTCGTAGAAGTGTTGATGGTGGAACACAACAGGTAATTCCAATAGGCGTGACGAAATGCATTGGCTTTCCCATTACCAAAATGTGCTTTTCCGTAAAGTTGATCACTAAGCTCCATGGTTCTTTTCGTTGCTTTCCAAATAGGATATATTAATAAGGGCCTTCGCATGAGCAACCATCCAAATCCCAGAAGATTGGGAATGCTTAATTGCCGCAAACGTTTCCACAAATTCATCCCTGAGAATATTCTTTTACGGCCTCCACAAAAGCTCCCGCATTTTCAAGCGGAATGTTGGGTAATATTCCATGACCAAGATTCACGATATAGCGATCTTTACCAAACTCGTCAATCATTTGTTTCACCATTTTCTTAATTTCTTTCGGCGGACTCAAGAGTCTTGATGGATCGAAATTTCCTTGCAAAGTAATTTGTCCACCGCTTAGGTAGCGTGCGTTACGAGGAGAGCAAGTCCAGTCCACTCCCAGTGCGGAAGCGCCACTTTTTGACATAACATCTAAGGCGAACCAGCACCCTTTCCCGAAGGCAATGACCGGAGTTTCATCTTTGAGCGCATCAATGATTTGCTGAATGTACTGCCAGCTGAATTCTTGATAATCGTTGGGGGATAACATGCCTCCCCAACTATCAAATATTTGAACTGCATTCACTCCCGCTTTTACCTTTTCTTTCAAATACAGTATGGTAGTATCAGTAATTTTTTGAAGCAAGCTATGCGCTAAAACTGGCTGGGTAAAACAGAACTCTTTCGCTTTGGCGAAATTCTTAGAGCCTTGTCCTTCCACACAATAACATAAAATAGTCCACGGACTACCGGCAAAACCTATCAATGGGATGTCGTCGTTGAGCTTTTCTTTGGTCATTTTAATCGCCTCCATAACATATCCGAGGGTCTCGTCGATGTTAGGAACAATCACTTCCTTCAATTCTTTTTCCCCTCGAATAGGAGTAGGCAACCAAGGTCCGACACCTGCTTTCATTTCCACTTCAATGTTCATGGCTTGAGGGATTACCAGGATATCACTGAATAGTATCGCGGCATCCATGCCGTAACGACGAATGGGTTGCACCGTAATTTCACTGGCTAATTCGGGGGTCTGACAACGAGTGAAAAAATCGTATTTGGCTTTTATTTCTTGAAATTCGGGAAGGTAGCGTCCTGCTTGACGCATCATCCAAACTGGCGGACGATCTACCGATTCTCCTTTAAGTGCTCTAAGAAATAAATCGTTTTTAAGCATGTTGTAATAAGGTTTTAACGGTTTTAGCGATCACGCTTTCCACCGATGTGGTATTTGAAATAACAATGTTCGTAGTGTGCTCTTCCAATGCCTTGGCCGTAGTAGGGCCTATGGAAAAAGCGGTCGTGTTCCCTAGGGTATTTGAAGCAGTAAAACTTTCTACACCACTTGGACTGAAAAATAGGATTCCGTCCCATTCTTGATCGAATTTCTTTTCAACAAGAGTGGTTTTGTAAGTTTGGATTTCCTGAAAAGGGATCTTAGTTTCCTGTAAAATAGCGGGAATTTCATCTCTTCTTTTGTTTCCGCAGAAATAGAGAAAACCTTCATTTTTGTATGATTTAGCAATAAATTGAGCCAATTCTGAAGCATTTTGAGCCGTTTTTGTCACATTTAGACCATTTTCTTCTAAAATAGCTTTTGTTTTATCACCTACACAAAAGCAATGTTCTATGGAAAGGTTTTTAGAAATAATGGAAAGGGCTGCATTCTGACTCGTCACAATCGCATTTTGAATTGTGGAAGGAGCTTCAAAGTCCTGAAATTCGATTTCAATGGCATCGTATTCCACAAAAGCGATTCCTGAATTAAGGAGTAATTCCCTTTGAGAAAGGCTCAATATTTTAGTCGACAAAACCCTTTTCACGATTCAAGTTCTTTTTTAATTTTAGCCATCAGCGCTCGGCCTCCTTGGCTTAAAAGTTGCTCTGCACATCTTTTTCCTAAATCCTCCCAGCGATCCAGTTCAAATTGGTCGCTTACTTCAATTTTCTGACTCCCATCGAGCGATAACAAGATCCCGGTAAAATATATTTTGTTATCCTTAATTTTCGCAAAGGCACCAATCGGGGCGGTGCATCCTCCTTCTAAAATCCTTAGGAATTGTCGTTCTATGTGCGTGCTACATGCGGAGGTTTCATGGTTTAATTTTGAGGTCGCTTCGATGCTGAAGGGATCAGTTTCCTTAGCGACTATCACCATGGCTCCTTGTGCCGGAGCAGGGACCATCCAATCTAGTGAAATGTGTTTGGCAGGAAGTAAATCGATACGCTCCAAACCAGCTTTTGCAAAAACAGCGCCTTCCCATGCATTGTCCTGTAAATGTTTAAGACGCGTGTTTACATTGCCTCGCAACCCAACAACTTTGTGGTGAGGAAAACGATTTAACCATTGTGCTTTTCTGCGCAAACTTCCTGTGGCAATGGTATTTTCTTTTTCCGGATTGAACGTGTCTTTCAGGATAAGCACATCTTCAACACTGGCTCGTTCTAACACTGCGGTCTGAACAATTCCGAAAGGAAGTGCCGTAGGAACATCTTTCATGCTATGTACGGCAATATCAATTTGATCTTGCAGCAAAGCTACGTCCAAGGTTTTGGTGAAAATTCCGGTAATGCCTAATTCGTATAAGGGCTTATCAAGGACAATGTCTCCTGTAGATGTGATAGGCACTAAAACCGTCGAATACCCTAACGCCTCTAATTGAGCCTGAACATTTTCGGCTTGCCAAAGTGCTAAGGGGCTATTCCGGGTCCCAATCCGCAAGGTTTTCATTTAAGTTTTTCGTTTTCAAGTTGAAACACCTGATTGATAATCTCTAAACTTTGCTGGGCACTCCCGTTGGAGTTTTTAAGATGATTTGCTACTTGCGTTGTAATTTTTTGAATAAGGCGATTTGCCAGTATCTCTGCCTGTTCTTCGTTGAAGTCGTTTAACTTTCGCTTCTGGTTATCAATTTCCCCTACTTTAAACAGATGCAGTTTCTGTTTTAGTGCTTTTAAAGTAGGCGCAAAATGACGATGCGATGCCCAGGTGTGAAATTCAGACTCCACTTCTTCAATGATAGCTTCTGCAGCAGGAAGTTGCTCTCTGCGTTTGTGTAGTGTTCGATCGGTCATTTGCGAGAGTTCATCCAAATGCACTAGCGTCACTAAAGGGTTTTCGGTTACATTTTGATCGACATTTTTTGGAATGGAAAGGTCTAAAATTAGTAACGGCCTCTTTAGGAAGAGTAATTGTTTGTTGATGGTGGGCTGTTGCGCTCCTGTAGCAACAATAAGGACATCCGTTTGCGCAATTTCACTTTGAATATTGGCATAGTCCTTCACCAATAAATTAAATTTTCCCGCAACCTCCTCGGCTTTAATCTTTGTGCGATTAATTAAGGTAATATGCTCGTTTTGGGTATGCTTAATTAGGTTTTCACAAGTATTGCGACCAATTTTACCCAGTCCAAATAAGAGGATATTCTTTTCTGAAACATAAGGCACTCGGGCCATGATGTATTGCACGGCCGCAAAACTCACCGAAGTAGCTCCGGAAGAAATATCTGTTTCATTTTTTATGCGTTTGCTAGCCTGAATCACCGCATTGGCCAGTCGCTCCATAAAAGCATCCAATAATCCTAAGGATTTTGAGAGTCGGAAGCTGGTTCGCAACTGACTAATAATTTCAAAATCACCTAAGATCTGACTATCGAGGCCTGTAGCTACGCGGAACAGATGATGCACGGCTTCTCTGCTTTCATATTGATAACCCGCTTTTGAAAATTCCTCGGCGGTACCTAAGGTATGTTTACAAAGCAAGTTAATAATTTCGTTGGGGGAGCTGGCAAAACCATATAATTCGGTTCGATTGCAGGTGGAAATAACGCTTAAAGCATAAAACCCTTGTTGCTTGGCATCATTCAGTAATTGTTCCTGCATCGCGCCGGAAAGACTGAAATGACCACGAGTCTCTGCATCGGCTTTGACGTAATTAAGGCCTACAACAAAAAACTTCTGTTCCGAAGGCAGCGCAAAATGTTGATTCTCGGTTTTCTTCATAGCAATCGGATGCAAAAGTAAAAGTTGAAATGTGCAAAAAATAACGCTGTAAGTACGAAATGTAACGCATGCAGTTAAATCTTTCTAAAGATTTATAAAAATTAGGTTTTTTGCTTTAATTTCGGCACTTCAATCGCTTAAAATATAAACATTGTTTAGAACAATTCTAAATAACTGTTGCAAATTCTTATGCTGAATTCCGAAAAAAGTATCGCTCAAGGCATTTATGAAGAAACGCTAGTTGAAGAAGGATTCATTCTTCTAAAATCTTCCAATGAAAGTACTGTAACACAGCATTTCAAACGGGAAGTACAATCCGATTTTATTCAATTTCATTTTAGTGTGAAAGGCCAGGCGGTATTCACATTTAATCAAGGGAATTACCAACTGCCGTTATTGGAAGACCACTCATTACTCTTATACAACCCTAGCCAAGAATTGCCTATGAATTTTACCTTGGCGCCAAAGAGTTGGATGGTGAGCCTGTTGGTTTCCATAAAGAAATTGCATTGGATGTTCTCAAACGAAGCACATTATATTTCCTTCTTAACAGAAGAAAATCGCGATCGAAAATATTACAAGGACGAGCTTATTACCCCTTCGATGTCGATTGTGCTTAATCAGTTGGTGCAATTTAATCTCCACCCAATGGTCAAGCCTATTTATTTTAAAGCAAAGGCCTTCGAATTGGTGAGTTTGTACTTTAATTTGCCGCAACATGTGGATGTAGAACAGTGTCCTTTTTTGGTAGATGAGGTAAACATTGGAAAAATAAAAAAGGCGAAGAGCATTATTATTGCTCGCATGGCAGAGCCTCCAAGCTTGAATGAGTTAGCGCTGGAAATAGGACTGCCAATTAACAAGCTTAAGGAAGGTTTTAAGCAGGTTTATGGAGAACCTGTTTTTACTTTTCTATTCGAATATAAAATGGAAGTTGCACGTCAGTTACTCGCCAGCGGTTCCCTCAATGTAAATGAAGTGGGGCTGAAAGTAGGATACAGCACAGCGAGTCATTTTATTGCTGCGTTTAAAAAGAAGTATGGGGTAACTCCCAAGAAATTTATCATGTCGTTAAGTGTATAAAGAAGTTTGATACTAGCATGTAGAACTTCAATATGCTTTTTTAATTCGCTGAATGCTTAGCGTATATTTTTGTAAAACATAAAAATCATCAATGAAAAAAGGCGTTTTACTGGTTAATTTAGGATCCCCTGACAGCACCAATCCGAAGGACGTGAAAAAATATCTGGACGAATTTTTAATGGACCCCAGGGTAATCGATGTTCCCAAATGGGCTCGTACGCTCTTGGTTCGTGGGATTATCCTAAATACACGGCCAAAAAAATCGGCAGAAGCTTATGCTAAAATATGGTGGGAAGAAGGATCTCCACTCATTGTGATTTCGGAACGCTTGCAAAAGAAAATTCAGCAGCATACAAACATTCCTGTTGCTTTGGCAATGCGCTATGGAAGCATGACTTTGAAAAAAGGAATGCAGGAATTAGTGGATCAAGGAGTGAATCAGGTATTGGTAATTCCGTTATATCCTCAATTTGCCATGGCGACCACCGAAACGATCAACGTAAAGGTGGCCGAATTGAAGGAAGAGTATTTCCCCAACTTAGAGATTTCGTCACTGCCTGCCTTTTATAATCGTGAAGATTATATTGAGGTTTTGGCAAATAGCATTCAAGAGCAATTAGAAGGGCTCGATTATGAACAGTTATTATTTAGCTATCACGGCGTGCCGGAGCGACACATTCGAAAGAGTGACATCACTAAAAGTCATTGCAAGTTGGACGGAGTCTGCTGTGTAACGCCGTCAAAAGCGCACCAGTATTGCTACCGCCATCAATGTGTGGAAACCACCCGTTTGGTCGCCAAAAAATTAAAACTGAAAGAAGGCACTTATTCTACATCGTTTCAATCCAGATTAGGCTTTGACCCATGGTTGCAGCCTTACACAGATCGTACTATTGAACGATTTGGAAAGAATGGATTGAAAAAAATGGCCATTGTAACTCCTGCCTTTGTAAGCGATTGTCTTGAAACTTTGGAAGAGATAGCCATGGAAGGCGAAGAAATATTTCACGAAGTTGGAGGAAAGGAATTTACCACCATTCCATGCTTGAACGACCGCGACGATTTTGCCAAATTATTGGCAAATTGGATTGAACAATGGCAACTCACCGATCTTAAAACTGCAATTGCCTAGATGGCTAGAAAATCGGCATCCTTAGGAACGGCTCCCATTAGCAAACTGTTGATTCAACAAGCAGTTCCTGCTTCCATAGGAATTCTGGTCATGTCGTTGAACATGATTGTCGATACCATTTTCGTGGGTCGATGGCTGGGTCCACTTGCGATTTCGGCGATAACGGTCGTAATCCCAGTTACCTTTTTTATCGGGGCTATCGGATTGGCTGTAGGGATTGGCGGTTCTTCCGTGTTATCGAGGGCGCTTGGAGCCAACGATCACCCGAAGGCATTAAAAGTATTTGGAAATCAAATTACATTAACCTTCCTGGCTTCCGGCGTGCTTGCTGCGATTGGTTTGATTTTTCAACACCAGCTTATCGAATTTTTCGGAGCCGATGAATCCTTTAAAGAATTGGCCCTAACCTATTATCGAATTGTTCTCTACGGCATTGTGATGTTGGCCATGTGCATGATGGGAAACAATGTGATCCGAGCCGAAGGGAAGCCTAAATTTGCCATGTATGCGATGATGCTTCCTGCCATAGGAAACATTTTTATGGATTGGTTGTTCATTCGGGTTTTTGATTTTGGAATGGAAGGAGCGGCATGGGCCACTTTTGTGAGTTATGCCATTTGCTTTGCGTTCATTTTTTGGTTTTTTTGGATTAAAAGTGAATTGCGCCTGCGTTGGGATTCGTTGATGCTCGACAGAAAAATAGTCAATGAAATCAATGCCCTAAGTTTTGTCACTTTAGCCCGTCAGGGGACTATTGCGGTGCTAACCATATTGTTAAATAATGTGCTTATTACCCAAGGCGATGCCTTGGATGTTGCTTCGTATGGAATTATTAGTAGGATGCTCATGTTTGCATTGTTTCCCGTAATTGGTGTAAATCAAGGCTTCTTGCCTATTGCCGGATATAATTATGGGGCCAGACAATTTGATCGGGTGCGAGAATCCATCAATACAAGCATCAAGTATTCAGGAGCCTTAGCATTGTTCATTTTTGCGATTATCATGGTATTCCCGTCTGAAATTGTTTCCATATTCATTAGCAATTCAGGAGATCTTGATGCTGCTACTTTGGCAAACAATGAAGAGATTTTGGCTAGAACACCTTCTGCACTGCGATGGGTATTTGCGGCTACGCCGGTGATTGTAATTCAGCTTATAGGGGCCTCTTATTTTCAAGCGGTGGGAAAAGCAATTCCAGCCCTGTTGTTGAGTCTCACAAAGCAAGGATTCTTTTTAATTCCATTACTTTTAATATTGCCGCCTATGATGGGGGTATTTGGAGTCTGGATTGCCTTTCCAATTGCCGATGTACTCTCTACGATTCTTACAGGTTATTTCTTGAATAAGGCGGTTCGGAAGGATTTGAAAGGGGAATAAGGTTTATGGCTTTTTTTGATCCTTCAGCTCCAATTGATAAATGGAATCCATGGCCTTTTTTTGTTTAGCCAATTCTTTTTCTTCATCGTCTTTATGGAGCAAATCAACTTCATCCTTTTCTACCTTTTCATTAATCTGAGTAACAAAATTATGAATGGAAGTATGGAGCTCCGAAATATAGAGATTTAGGTTTTCAGGACTTGGTTTGCCTTTTTTTGTTTCTTGAAAAAGGAGGTGTAATCTTGTTTTTATAACGAGCAGTCGCGATTCGATGGCCGGTGAATATAAGGTGTCCGGAATGTTCTTGATCAATGAATCTGTATGTGCCAATAAATTATGACTTCGAGGGCGAATATCGGAAATGGGGATGTTCTGAATGTTGTATGAAACCCTTTGAAAATCTCTAAAAATAGGCCAATCTTGAACCAAGGTTTCAGATTTTGGGGTTAGAGTAGGAAAAGTAAAGGGGTCTTTCCCATAACGGGTGGTATCTTCCATGGGATCCAAAGTAATCTCTTTATTTTGTGAGGAATCTTCACAGGAGGAGAAAAAAATAATAAGGAGTACTACAATGCTGAAATATTTCATAGAATTGGATGTGCCACAAATATAAAATACTCCCAACGAACTTGTCCTAAAATTATTTAAAAAGAAGCGTTTCGGAATCCCTATCTTTGCTTTTCTAAACGCTAAACATCATGAAAAAACGAATCCTCATCATTGGAGCTTGTGGGCAAATAGGAACGGAATTAACGTCCAAGTTGCGTGAAATCTATC
Organism: Flavobacteriaceae bacterium; assembly: GCA_024643425.1. Classification (GTDB taxonomy): domain Bacteria; phylum Bacteroidota; class Bacteroidia; order Flavobacteriales; family Flavobacteriaceae; genus JAHEMY01. The sequence continues at coordinate 703 of JAHEMY010000010.1, read as the reverse complement.
CTGCGCATAAAGTTATTGCTAGTGATATTCGTGAAGGGGAGGATGATTTAATGAAAAGTGGACCCTTTGAAATTTTGGATGCCACAGATTACAGTGCGATTGAGGATGTAGTGATTCGACATGAGATTTCCGATGTGTATTTGATGGCGGCCATGTTATCGGCTACGGGTGAGAAGTTCCCAATGAAGGCGTGGAATTTGAATATGAACTCCCTATTTAATGTCCTAAACTTAGCCAAGGATAAGAAAATAGAAAAGATATTTTGGCCATCGAGTATTGCTGTTTTTGGGCCAACTACTCCTAAAAATGATACGCCACAACGAACAATCATGGAGCCCAGCACAGTCTACGGTATAAGTAAACAAACCGGCGAGCGTTGGTGTGAATATTATTTTAAACGTTACAACGTCGATGTGCGCAGCGTGCGCTATCCGGGCTTGATTAGCTATAAAACCTTGCCCGGTGGAGGCACTACCGATTATGCTGTCGACATTTACCATAAGGCCCTGAAACATCACCGATATACCTGTTTTCTAAAAGAAGACACTACCTTACCCATGATGTTTATGGACGACGCAATTAATGCAACCATCAATATTATGGAAGCTCCGGCAGATAAGATTAAGATTCGAAATGCGTATAACCTCGCCGGCATGAGTTTTAATCCCGAAGAAATAGCTAACAGTATCCGAAAGCAACTTCC
>JAHEMY010000189.1 GCA_024643425.1 Flavobacteriaceae bacterium | reverse complement strand
GAAGGATCTGTTTTTATTTTTAACTCATTGATTGCCGGATTGGGAAAAACAGTTACTTTCTTATAAAGGGGATTATCCCTAACCGAAAACAATTCGTCGTATAAGTCTTGAAGTAAATCGATTGGCTCAATTCCGGCACCTTGAGAAGGAACCGTGAGTCGGATAGAAGGACTTCCAGGTTCATCATCTGCTTCGTATACGATAATATATGCGGCCCGTGACGAAGTTCCATTGTTCAAACATCTAGAATCGGCTCCCGGAAAGTTAGCACCTTGCAAGGCTGCCATCAATTTATCGGCCAGAGTTCCTGTCGCGTTGTTAAAGTTATTCTCCATATTATCGATCACACTCACATCCAAAAGAATATTTCCTTGGATACTGTAGTTGGCTCCTTGTCGATCTTCTTTGTAATCGTCTGTAAGGGTTCCCGAAAATCCAGCCGCTCTCGGGTCGCCATTTTCGTCCAAATCAACGATGCCATACTGACGGTAATCCGGATTGAAATTTTGAGAACCACACGAATCGTTTAGTAGCAACCAATCGATAATTTCTTGTGGTGAATCACCTGCTTCCATACGGCCCATCGCTCCTTGTAAGTTCGAGTTGGGGATACAGATGTATGCTTGAGAATTAACGCCTCCTTTTCCTGGAATTATATCTGTAATCCAAGTATCCCAAGATGCGGGTGCTCCCGTAACACAGGAAGCTCCGGCAGATCCAACTGCACCCGTAACAGGGTCAACTGCAATGATAGAAAAAGTGTCTTGCGCAGAAAGTTGAAAACTAAATATAGCGAGGGCAAGTACGGTGTAGATTTTATTCATGGTCCTGATTTTTTATAAAGATACCAAAAAATCTATTTGAGCTATAAAACAATTCATTCCAGGAATTTTACAATTCGGCTGTTTTTAATTTATATCTCACAGGACTTGGTGGACCTTTGTATTAAAGTATTAAATCAACCACCATGCTACTGAACAAAAACCATCTGCTATTTTTCTTGGCGACTGTATGCTGCAGTACTTTTCTTATAGCTCAATCCCTTGTTTCGGGTAGGGTAACGCAAAAAAATGGGGAACCTATTTCTGGAGCGAATATTTATCTTGAAGGAACTTATGATGGTGCTTCTAGTGATGAAAGTGGAAGGTTTCAATTTACCACGGAGGAAGTCGGTGTTCAGACCCTGGTTGTGTCATTTGTTTCGTACGAGCCTTTTTACATGGCCGCAGATGTGACGCAAATGGCTGCTTTAGAAATTTCCTTGAAAGAAGATGTTAGCTCATTAGAGACGGTTGTAATCTCCGCGGGAACATTTGAGGCCGGCGATAATAGTAAAGTTTCAGTTCTTAAACCTTTGGATGTGGTAACTACCGCAAGTGCGCTCGGAGATTTTGTTGGCGCTTTACAAACATTGCCAGGGACATCGACTGTTGCAGAAGACGGCCGTCTTTTTGTACGTGGAGGAGATGCCGGGGAGACACAAATATTTATTGATGGGATTCGAGTTTTTACGCCATACACGCCCTCAACAAATAACATCCCAACTCGGGGAAGATACAGTCCGTTTTTATTTGATGGAATTACCTTTTCCACCGGAGGGTATTCGGCCGAATACGGGCAGGCTCTTTCTTCGGTCTTATTATTGAATACCATCGACGAACCCACTCAAGAAAAAACAGACATTGCTATTATGAGCGTGGGTGGAGGCCTGGGAAATACCCAAAAGTGGGAGCGGAGCTCCTTAAGTGTAAATGCTTCTTATATAAATTTGGCACCCTATATCGCATTATTTCCTGATCGTAACGATTGGAAAAAGCCGTTTGAAGCCTTTTCAGGAGAAAGTGTATTCAGAAAGAAATACGACAACGGACTTTTTAAGATGTATGCTGCTTTTGATGCAACCAACTTCGAGCTTACGCAAGAAGATATAAACTTACCCGAAGGACTTCATTTCAAACTTAATAATCATAATTTCTATGCAAATACGAGCTATGCCGGCGAGCTTGGTTCCGACTGGAAATTTGAAACCGGTGGTAGTTTCACCCATGCTAAAAACAACTACACTGTGGAAGAAGATCAAATTGTAAACACCGAAAATTCCGGGCATTTTAAATTGAGTTTTAGAAAGCGTTTCAGCAATCGAGTGAAACTCTACATGGGAGGGGAGCAATTTCTAACCGATTTTACCGAAACCTATAAGGACGAAACAGCTTCAAACATTCGGTACGGTTACAACAATAGCATTACGGCCACCTACGCAGAAACTGACCTGATTTTTTCCAGAAAGTTTGCAGCCAAGCTTGGTCTTCGAGGGGAGTATAGTTCATTGTTTGATCAATTTACCATATCCCCCAGAGCATCCCTTGCTTACAAGACTTCGAAACATGGACAGTTATCTGTGGCTTTCGGAGAATTCTACCAACAACCCTTTAGTGATGTACTTAAGTTTGATCAAGGTCTAGAGGCACAAAAAGCGCAGCATTACATTTTAAATTATCAGTATTCATACAACAATCGAATTTTTCGAGCCGAAACTTTTTATAAAAAATATGATAACCTAGTGACCTATAGCACTGAATTCCCGAATGGATCCTCACAATTTAGTAATCTCGGAAATGGTTATGCACAGGGATTAGATCTTTTTTGGAGGGACAATCAAAGCATTAAAAATGTCGACTATTGGGTAAGTTATTCCTATTTGGATAGCGAACGTCTTTATCAAAATTATCCCGAAAAGGCAACACCACCTTTTGTGAATATGCACAATCTATCCTTGGTGGGGAAATATTGGGTAGGTGATTGGAGGAGTCAGTTTGGGTTTAGTTATAATTTTGCCAGCGGAAGAAAATATACAAATCCAAATAATCCGGGCTTTCTACAAGAAACAACAAAAAGCTTTAACAGCCTGAGTTTAAACTGGGCGTACCTCATTACACAACAAAAGATTCTTTATGTCTCTGTAAACAACGTGCTTGGATTTAACAACATCAACGGGTATCAATACACAAACAGCCCTAACGGCGACGGAGTATATAATCGAAGAGCCCTAACTCCGGCTGCAGATCAATTCTTTTTTGTTGGATTCTTCTGGACCCTAAGCGACGACGGAACGGACAACCAATTAGATAATTTATAATGAAGCTACGGCTCAATCC
>JAHEMY010000074.1:5686-11837 GCA_024643425.1 Flavobacteriaceae bacterium | reverse complement strand
GTCCTAAATCCTAAGTCTTCCTTCTCACTTCCTGCCAAAGGCAGGCAAGCTCACTCCCAACAAACCCCTATCTTTACAAAAAAAAGCATGCTCAAAGCCGTACTCTTCGACATGGACGGAGTCATCGTCGATACCGAACCCTTGCACAAAGAAGCCTATTATAAGATGTTTGAGGAAGTAGGCATCGAAATGACGGATGCCTTGTACGAAAGCTTTACCGGACAGGCGACGCTCCCCATTTGCAAGACACTCTGCGAACATTATGGCTTGGACGAAGATCCAAAAACGCTAGTGGCAATCAAGCGCAAGCATTTTAAAGAGCTGTTCGATACCAGCGACCAATTACAATTGCTGGAGGGGGTGTTGGAACTTATTCAAGACTACCACCGCAACGGACTCACCCTGGTACTGGCCTCTTCGGCCTCCATGCCTAATATCAATCGGGTGTTTGAACGTTTCGACTTGGATCGGTATTTTACGGCCAAATTAAGTGGCGCCGATTTAAAAGCGTCCAAACCTCATCCGGAAATCTTTTTAAAGGCGGCAGAAGCTAGCGGACATGCGCCTGAGCATTGTATGGTGATCGAAGATTCTACCAATGGAATAAGAGCCGCTAGGGCTGCCGGAATATTCTGTGTGGGATACAACAGCCTCCACTCTAAAAACCAAGATTACTCCCTCGCCAACCGGGTGATACAGAAGTTTCCTGAAATCCAATACGAGATTGCCAAAAATTGGTTTTAAAAAGTAGTATTTATTTTTTGTATCTTTCCATAACAAGCTAATAACCAACCGTTATGGAAAAATACAAGAACATGCATCTTTGGATGCTGCTGCCCCTTATCATTATGCAAATTGGTATCTATTTGGACTATTGGGGCGACTTCACCGATAACTCCTGGTCGGTTCATGTGCATTACTGGAGCGGAACCATTTGGTACCTATACCTCATCGCGCAGCCGTATTTTGCTACCCACGGACAACTCGCCCGACATCGCACTAACGGTATTATAGGAATGTTCCTGGCCGGTGGTGTTAGCCTTACCGCTTTTGCTATGTTGGAGCGCGATGTTCGCACCATCGCCAAATCGGCAGAAATGGCCGAGGAATTCGGACCCTTTCAACCCTATTTCTTCTACGGAGTAGTGATTGTGGAGGTTGTCATGATGAGTGCCTTTGTTTTTGCGATTATTAAGGGAATTATTCATCGGAAAGAATTAGAAAACCATGCTTGGTGGCTTACCTCTACAGTCTTTTTAATCATGATGCCTGCTTTAGGCAGAGGAATGCAGGGCGCTTATATTGGAATGAATTCCGACCAGTGGCCTAACATCGATATTATTTTCCCCACTTATATTTGCCAAGGGATTATTATAACGCTGTTGTTATTATTTGCCTATAAATTTAAAAAGCTGAAACACCCTGCCACCCTTTTAGCCGTAGCAGTGAATGTCTTTGTGTTGTTTATGGCCCCTTTGGGCAAGTCGGAAACCCTGCAGCACCTCATCGATACCTTCATAAAGACTTAAAATGACATTGGCGCAACATTTGGCAAAACACCTTCGCGAGGTATACTTTGGAAAAAATTGGACCTGGGTAAATCTGCACAATTTCCTAAAATAGATTCACCAAGGAGTGCTAGATTGTTAGTTTTGGGTTATGGGTTGTGGGTTGTGCGTTGTCAGTTCGAGCCTGCCTGCGGGTTTACATACCGAAGGTATGAGGCAGGTGTTTTTACGAATGGAATGAGTAAAAATGTATCGAGAACCCTTCCTTGTTTGCTTTTCACTTTTACATTTAACATTTTACATTTTTCGGTTCCTCAGTATCGTGTCTTATAATTCATACGGCTCCTCCCTTTAGCTAAAGGGAGGGGGACCATGCGACCGCATGGTGGAGGGTTTGTTCATCTACAAACAACCAAAATCAACCTCCTCACCGCTCACCAATTTATCCTACGTCTTACGTCTTATATCCTGAGTCAACCTGCTCCCAAACAACCTTTCTCCCCTCCTCAAAAGTTTTCTTATCTTTAGATTATGTTGACAGGAAATTTATGATCAAATTCTTCAATAAAATACGGCAACAACTCATCGACCAAAGCAAGGTGAGTAAGTACCTGTTGTATGCTTTCGGTGAAATAATTTTAGTGGTGATTGGAATCCTTATAGCCCTGCAAATCAATAATTGGAATCAAGACCGCCAGAACCGTGAACGAGAACAAATGTACCTCAATGGGTTGATGGGTGACTTGAATGAAAGTCAGAAAGAATTACAACGCGTATTTAACAAGACAGAAAGTATTGCGAAAGCGGTGACGGCGCTCTTGAAGTATGAATCGGATACGGTTCCATTGCCCACGGCAGCAGTCTACGACAGTTTAATCAATGATTCTTTTGGGTATACCATTGCCATGACTAATGAAGGCACTATAGAAGACATCATGGGTTCCGGAGATTTGAAAGTCATTCGTAACGATAGCCTTCGACGGCGCATAGCCTCTTGGGAATCAGGCTTTAAAATGATTCGAGAACGAGAAACCTTACTCAGGAACGAATTTCTCAAGGAACTAGACTTATTTAATCCTATTATGGATGCGTTAGGCCATAGTCATCATGGAAAACCATTGATTAGTAAAAAGAATCAACGCAGGATTCTTCAAGACACGCTATTTAGAAATTCCTTTGCCAATATGATCATGACCTGCAGGGTCTTAAATCACTATTACGACCTCAAGCTCAAAGAAATCGACACCTTCATTCAAATAACACGGCAGGAGTTGAAGAAGAAGTAGTTGTTGTGGGTTGCGGGTTATGGGTTATGGGTTATGGGTTGTGGGTTGTCAGTTCGAGCCTGCCTGTGGGTTTACATACCGAAGGTATGAGGCAGGTGTTTTTACGAATGGAATGAGTAAAAATGTATCGAGAACCCTTCCTTGTTTGCTTCTCACTTTTACATTTTTCATTTTACATTTTTCAGTTCCTCAGTATCGTCTTATAATTCATACGGCTCCTCCCTTTAGTTAAAGGGAGGGGGACCATGCGACCGCATGGTGGAGGGTTTGCTTACATAAGCACCTATTCCAACCCCCAGTCCACCCCACTCGTTTAATTTTACATTTTATATTTCCACAAGTCGTGTCTCGTGCATCGTGGCTCGAACTACCATGTCTTACGTCTTGTCTCTTGTCTCTTGTGTCCTACATCCTAAATCCTAAGTCCTCTTCTCACTTCTCACATCTCACTTCTCACTCCTAAAACATGACTTTCATCATAAAAATCCCTCATTTTGAGCCGTAAATTAGTGTCTTAAACAATTCATATATAAATATATCATCATGGAAGTGTTAGAAGCTAAAAAGACTCGCATTTTCAACTTCGGAGCCAATGCTGCCGACGGAAATAGCGACATGAAGAACCTCTTAGGAGGGAAAGGAGCGAATCTGGCCGAAATGAGTGCCCTAGGCATTCCTGTTCCCCCGGGATTTACCATTAGTACCGAAGTATGTACCGAATACAATACCCTCGGTGAGGAAGAAATGCGTTTATTATTAACGCCCGATATCTACGAATCGGTAACCCGTATTGAAAAAATTATTGGCGATCAGTTTGGAGACAACGACGATCCCCTCTTATTATCCGTGCGTTCCGGTGCCCGAGTCTCGATGCCGGGAATGATGGATACCGTTTTAAATTTAGGACTAAACGACCTATCCGTTGCGGGACTTGCCCGTAAAACCGGAAACGAACGTTTTGCCTGGGATTCTTATCGACGCTTTATTCAAATGTACGGAAGCGTTGTACTGGGAATGAAACCCAAAACCAAACAAGACATCGACCCCTTTGAAGAAATCATGGACTCCATGAAAGAAAAACGAGGGATTACCTTAGATACCGAGTTTACCGTTCAGGATTTAAAAGACTTGGTGTACGATTTTAAAGGTGCTGTACGCAAACGTACCGGACAAGAGTTCCCAACCGATCCTTGGGATCAATTATGGGGCGCTGTGATTGCCGTTTTCAATAGCTGGAATGGCGAACGCGCTTTATACTACCGAAAAATGCATGGATACCCTTCTAATTGGGGAACTGCTGTGAATGTGCAAGCCATGGTCTTCGGTAATATGGGAGAATCTTCTGCTACTGGAGTGTGCTTTACGAGAGATGCCGCCACCGGAGAAAACGTATTTAATGGGGAATACCTAGTAAATGCACAAGGTGAAGATGTAGTATCCGGAGTACGCACTCCGCTTCAAATTACAAAGAAAGGATCTCTTCGTTGGGCTGAACTTGCTAAAATAGACGAAGCTGAACGTAAAACTACCTATCCTTCTTTAGAAGAAACCATGCCGGAACTTTATCAGGAACTCAACGAGTACCAACAAACTCTGGAGCGCCATTATCGCAATATGCAGGATATGGAATTCACCATTCAAGAAGGAAAACTTTGGATCTTACAAACCCGTAACGGAAAACGCACGGGAGCTGCCATGGTGAAAATAGCCATCGATCTAATGAAGGAAGGTCTCTTAACCAAAGAAGAAGCTTTAATGCTTATGGAGCCTAATAAATTGGATGAACTATTGCATCCCGTTTTCGATCCTGAAGCCATTAGAAAATCCAACATCATTGCTCAAGGACTTCCCGCTTCTCCGGGAGCAGCGACAGGACAAATCGTGTTCTTTGCCGATGAAGCCAACAAGTTCAAACATACCATCCTTACCCGTATCGAAACTTCTCCGGAAGATCTTGAGGGAATGCACTTGGCCAAGGGTATTCTTACCGCTCGTGGCGGAATGACTTCCCATGCGGCGGTTGTGGCAAGAGGTATGGGAAAATGCTGTATCTCTGGCGCAGGAGCGTTGAAAATAGATTATAAAAGACGTACGCTCACCGTAGATGGTAAAGAATTCCACGAAGGTGACTGGATTTCCTTAAACGGAACCACCGGAAACATTATTGAAGGAAAAGTGGCGACCATAGAACCTGAGTTAAGTGGAGAATTTGCCGAGCTTATGACACTTTCCGATCAATTTGCGGAAGTGACTGTTCGTACGAATGCCGACACACCCAAAGATGCACGTGTTGCAAGAAACTTTGGTGCTCAAGGTATCGGTCTTACCCGTACCGAGCATATGTTCTTTGAAGTAGACCGAATTAAGGCCATGCGTGAAATGATCTTGGCCGATACGGTAAAAGGACGTAAGAAAGCTTTAAATCAGTTGTTGCCTATGCAGCGTGACGACTTTGAAGGCATCTTCGAAGCCATGAACGGACTGCCGGTAACCATTCGTTTGTTAGATCCTCCATTGCATGAGTTTGTACCTCATCAATTGGCTACACAAAAAGATTTGGCCGACGATATGCATATTTCCCTGGCTGCAGTGAAAAACAAAGTGGCTGAATTAGAAGAATTCAATCCGATGTTAGGTCATCGTGGTTGCCGCTTAGGAAATACCTATCCTGAAATTACTGAAATGCAAACACGCGCCATTATCGAAGCGGCGTTGAATTTAAAAACGAAAGGCATTGTGGTACTTCCAGAAATTATGGTCCCTCTTGTTGGAGCCGTAGCCGAATATGAAGCACAAGAAGAAGTGATTCGCAAAACAGCGAATACTGTATTTAAAGAACGTAACGATTCCATCGACTATCTCGTTGGAACGATGATTGAGGTTCCTCGAGCTGCGTTAGTAGCAGAACAAATTGCTGAAAAAGCCGATTTCTTCTCCTTTGGAACCAACGACCTTACCCAGATGACCTACGGTTATTCTCGAGACGATTCGGATAAATTCCTTCCTATTTATCTCAATAAAGGGATATTAAAAGAAGATCCTTTTAAAGTATTGGATCGAGAAGGGGTTGGACAGCTCCTTAAAATGGGAACTGTTCGCGGCCGATTAGCCAAGCCAAGCCTCAAAGTAGGTATTTGTGGTGAACATGGTGGTGAACCAAGTTCGGTAGAATTTTGCTGCCAAACCGGACTGAACTATGTTAGTTGTTCCCCGTTCCGGGTGCCTATCGCCCGACTCGCCACCGCACAAGCCGCTATTAAAATGCAGCAATTCTAATTAATAGCCGACTGAAAAACCCTTCCCCCCGGAAGGGTTTTTTTATTAAAAGAAATCACGCTACCCCTTGTCATCCTGACG
>JAHEMY010000074.1:0-5586 GCA_024643425.1 Flavobacteriaceae bacterium | reverse complement strand
ATCTTCACTATTATTTAGTCACAATTTATAAAAGTGAATAAGTCCCATTTTAAAATTCAAAACATTATTTTTTTCTTTGAAAGTACCATGAGAAAATATGATTATACCTATTACGTGTATATTCTTACAAATAAAAAAAATGGCGTTCTTTATGTTGGTATGACCAATAATTTAGAACGACGTTTGTACGAGCACAAAAAAGGAAATTTAACAGGTTTTACACAAAAATATCACCTTACCAAATTAGTTTACGCTGAATTTCATAAATATGTCAATGATGCTATCTACAGAGAAAAACAAATTAAAAATTGGCAAAGAGCGTGGAAGATCCAGCTTATTGAAGAGGAAAATGAGGATTGGATAGACTTAGCAGCAGAATGGTATTAACCTTAGTATTTCAAACAGAAATCGCACTTAAAATATATAGATGCCGTATCAAGTACGGCATGACAAGAACACCGCTTCACCCCTAGCCATGCTCACGAAAGTCAGGATCTAAACCACTCGTAATAGATGCCGTATCAAGTACGGCATGACAAGAATACCGCTTCTCCCCTTTTCATGCTCACGAAAGTCAGAATCTAAAACACTAAACATTAGACGCCGTATCAAGTGCGCTTGACAAGAAAAACACCACCCCTTGTCATCCTGACGAAAGTCAGGATCTTCAACATAATCACTCAAATCTTGAAACCAAGCCAGCTAGATCAACAGAAACCTGCTCCCCACTCTTCATATTCTTAAGCGTGTAGGTGCCTTGTTCCATTTCACTAGTACCGGCTAATACCGTGTAGGGAATATTGCGCTTATCGGCATAACCCATTTGCTTGCCCATTTTGGCATCATCCGGATAGAGTTCTGCAGAAATGCCTTTTCTTCTCAATGCCGTTACCGCCTTTTGCGCATAGGGTGCTTCGGCAGGTCCAAAATTGATAAATAATACTTTAGTGTTGGCAGATACCGTTTCAGGAAAAACACCTAACTCGTCCATCACTAAATAAATTCGGTCTAGACCAAAGGAAATCCCTACCCCACTCATATCTTTTAATCCGAAGATACCGGTAAGATCGTCGTAACGACCACCGCCACCAATACTTCCCATCGCTACCCCTTCCGGAGCACTCACTTCAAAAATGGCTCCCGTGTAGTAATTAAGTCCGCGAGCCAAAGTAACTTCAATTTCTAGTTTGGCCGATTCCAACCCTAAGGCTTCAACACTGTTCACAATAAAAGAAAGCTCTTCGATTCCTTTCATTCCTATTGCTGAAGAAGCTAATAAACTGGAAAGAAGGGCCAATTTATCTTTGGCATCACCTGTAGCTGTAAATAAAGGCTGCACTTTGGCAATGGCTTCCGCTGAAATGCCTTTTTCCATCATTTCTTTCTTTACGCCTTCTTCCCCAATCTTATCCAACTTATCAAGTGCCACGGTAAAATCGATCAGCTTATCGGAAGCATCAATCACTTCTGCCAGTCCGCTTAATACTTTACGGTTGTTCATTTTAATGGTCGTCCCTTTCAGTCCCAACTTCGTAAAAACGGCATCGTAGAGTTGCACCAATTCCACTTCTTGCCATAGGGAATCGCTTCCCACCACATCGGCATCGCACTGGTAAAACTCACGAAAACGTCCTTTTTGCGGACGATCGGCGCGCCATACCGGTTGCATTTGATAGCGCTTAAAAGGAAACGTAATTTCGTTTTGGTGTTGCACTACATAACGAGCAAAAGGCACTGTCAAATCATAGCGCAACGCTTTTTCTGAAATGCTGGACGTGATCTTATTACTGTCTTTTTCAGCATACAAGGCATCATTTACCTTGCTTAGATAATCTCCGCTATTCAATATTTTAAAAATAAGTCGGTCCCCTTCTTCCCCATACTTCCCCATTAAAGTTTCGCTATTTTCAAAACTAGGGGTTTCAATAGGTTGAAATCCGTAGGTCGTAAAACATCCTTTGATGGTATCCATAATGAAATTGCGTTTCACCACTTCTTCCGGTGAAAAGTCTCTGGTTCCTTTGGGTATGGAGGGTTTTTGTGCCAAGGTGTGCTATTTTGTAATTCGTATTGCAAATATAGGAATATGCGATTAGTATTGAGTATTGAGTACTGAGTATTGAGTACCATAAAAATTAAATGCTCTAAGTCGTAGTATCGCACAGAAGACGAAAGACATAAGACAACCCACAACTCATAACACATAACCCATAACACTAAACACAACCTATTTCTTTGTAACTTTAACCAACGTTTGGCTACTAACCTACAAACGCATCAAGCATTCATGGTCGGACTCTTTCGAGAAAATGTGCGCATTGCACTGGATTCAATAAGAACGCAGCTCTTGCGAACCATTTTGACCATTGTCATTATTGGGATCGGAATTTGGGCCTTGGTAGGTATTTTAAGCGCTGTAAAGGCCCTTGAAAATACCATCTCTAGCAATTTTGCTTCGATGGGATCTAATACCTTCAACCTGCAACGCTACGAATTTTCCACCCAACGCCGAGGCGGCGGTGAACGCGAAAAGATCAATCCTATTATTAGCTACGACAACATCCGAGAATTTCAAGATACGTATCAGTACCCCTTTACCCAGACTTCGATTTCGTTTATGGGAACAAATTTAGCAGAGGTGAAATACGAGAATGAAAAAACAGATCCGGAGGTGCAGGTGTTTGGAGTCAATGAGCATTACTTAGAGAATACCGGAACTGAAATCGATTATGGTAGGGAGTTTAATTTCTTCGACATTCAGAACAACAACAAAGTGTGTTTAATAGGTTCGGATTTCCTGAAGAAGTTATTCAAAAATGAAAATCCTATCAATAAAACCATTAGTATTCGAGGAGTAAAGTTCAAGGTAATTGGGGTGCTGGAATCGAAAGGATCCACCTTCGGAAACAACCAGGATTTAAAAGTATTAATACCTATTCAAGTCGCAAGGGGTATTTATACCCAACCCAACATCAATTACACCATTAGTGTGAAGGTGGATAATAAAGATTTACTTTCTGATGCCCAGGACGCTGCCATTGTCGCATTTAGAAACGTACGAGGACTTAAACCGGTAGAAGAGAACAATTTTGGTTTGGAGCGCAGCGACGATCTCATCAACCGAATTACTTCCATTACAGGAGTCTTAGAGGTAGCTGCATGGATTATTAGCATCATCACCATTTTAGGATCGTCCATTGCCTTGATGAATATTATGTTGGTTTCGGTCACCGATCGTACTCGAGAAATTGGCGTGCGTAAAGCGATGGGGGCAAAACGCAAGACCATCCTTACTCAGTTTTTTATTGAAACCATTGTGATTAGTCAGTTTGGATGCATCCTAGGAATTATTCTAGGCATTGCCACAGGATTCATTTTTGCGAAGGTGGTCGATTTTGACTACACCCTGCCTTGGATGGCGATGTTGGCTTCGGTCATTATCTCGTTCTTAGTAGCGATTGTTGCGGGTTCTTACCCTGCCTCAAAAGCAGCAGGATTGGATCCTATTGAAAGTTTACGCTACGAATAAGGTAATTAGGCGATTAACGCATCAAAGCTCTTAAACAATCCCCCTTCCGAAATTACTGCCCCTTGACGGATAAGTTCAAAAATGTCTTTGTGTTTGTCTTCTGAATAGCCTTTTCTTGCTTGCAGGATTTCGACCGCATCGTCGTGCACATGTTCTTGCAACCATTGCATTCCTTCTGAAGTGGTAAGGTCGATGGGGTGGGTTACTTTCACCACGATGAGTCGCATTTCACTCGTACCTAGATGAAATAAAAAAAGTTGTGTAGGAGAAATATTTTCTAAATACGCTGCCTTTGATAAAACACCCTCCCAGATAAGGTCGCTAAACACATCCAATTCTTGTTCTGCGACTTGTGGCTGTTCTAATTTTATCTTATTCCATTCTTCTCCGGTGATGGATTGCGTGGCCAAGAAGTTGATAAACTCTTCGTGAAGGGCTTCAAATTGTTCTTTGGTGAGTCGGCTGTATTTCATTGTATTTATAAAAAAACCCTCCATAGCGAGCCATGGAGGGTAGATTCTTTGTGTTAGAAGATTACTTTGCTTCGGCCACTACGTCGAAAGAGAAATCTGCAATCACGTCTCTGTGGAAACGAATTTTAGCATCGTACTTTCCAGTACGCTTGATCAATCCTCCGGCGATGGTAATGAACTTCTTATCAAGCTCGATACCCTCTTTTCCAAGAGCAGCAGCTAGATCTGCGTTACTTACCGAACCGAATAACTTATCACCTTCACCAGTTTTGGCAGTGAGTTTTACTTCTAATCCATTTAGCTTATCCGCCTCTTTCTGGGCGTCGTCCACCATTTTCTTTTCTTTATGAGCTCGTTGTTTCAACGTTTCTGCCAATACTTTTTTAGCAGAAGGAGTTGCCAACACAGCCAATCCTTGGGGAATAAGGTAGTTTCTACCGTATCCATTCTTTACAGAAACTAAATCGTCTGCAAAGCCAACATTTTCTACGTCTTTCTTTAATATAAGTTCCATATCGTTTCTGCTTTTTATTTTAACATATCAGCAACATATGGCATTAAAGCCAAGTGACGCGCTCTTTTTACTGCTACTGCAACTTTACGTTGGTATTTCAAAGAAGTACCTGTAAGTCGGCGAGGAAGAATTTTTCCTTGCTCGTTTACAAACTTCAATAAGAAATCTGGGTCTTTGTAATCGATATACTTAATACCTGATTTCTTAAAGCGACAATACTTCTTCGCTTTTGAAGTTTCGATGTTTAACGGCGTAAGATATCTGATCTCTCCGTCTTTCTTTCCTTTTGCTTGTTGTTCTATCGTTGACATACCTTATGCGTTTTGTTTGTTACGGGTTCTTCTCTTCTCAGCCCAAGCAACAGCGTGCTTGTCTAATTTCACAGTCAAATAACGCATGATGCGCTCGTCACGTCTAAACTCAACTTCAAGGTCGTTGATAGGTTCACCATCGCAGGTGTACTCGAACAAGTGGTAAAATCCACTTTTTTTGTGTTGAATTGGATAGGCTAATTTCTTTAACCCCCAATTCTCTTTGGATATCATCTTTGCACCTCGAGAAACAAGAAAATCTTCAAATTTCTGAACTGTTTCCTTTATCTGTTCTTCAGATAAAACGGGATTCAAGATGAAAACAGTTTCGTAATGATTCATAAAATAGTATTTAATTGACTCTTAGCACCTTGCCAAGAGCGTGCAAAAATACTACTTTATTTAGAATTTACAAACCCATATTCACATATAATTAATAGCTAAATCATACATACTATTATTCCTACACAAAAAGATAAAACGCTAGTTTTTAAGGATAAAAGTTAAAAAAAGTTGCACTTCATCGGATTTTTATCTATTATTGCTCTAAGCTAAACCTTACAACCGTGGACAAACCAATACTAAAATGTGCAATCGTTGATGATTCGACGCTACAACGGCTTTCCATTGTTAAGCTCATTGAGAATCATCCCTCCCTTAATTTAGTGGCGCAATACAATAATGCGATTGAAGCGAAAATGGGTTTGGCGAGCACCGATATCGATTTGATCTTCTTGGATATCGAAATGCCTATATTAT
>JAHEMY010000009.1 GCA_024643425.1 Flavobacteriaceae bacterium | reverse complement strand
TGTTTCCGGCGATACCTCCCACGTGGAACGTACGCAAGGTTAACTGTGTTCCAGGTTCTCCAATCGATTGTGCTGCAACAACACCAACCGCTTCACCTCGTTGTACCATTTTATTGGTAGCTAGGTTACGTCCGTAACACTGCGCACAAATACCTTTCTTCGCTTCACAAGTAAGCGCAGAACGAACTTCTACAGATTCTAACGGTGAATTTTCAATCTTATCGGCAACAGCATTGCTAATATGACCGCCAGCCTCTACGAACAATTCTTTTGTTAAAGGATCATACACATTATTCAATGAAGTACGTCCCTTGATTCGCTCTGCAAGTGTTTCAACAACTTCTTCATTTTTCTTCAATGCCGTTACTTCAATACCTCTTAAGGTACCACAGTCTTCAGTGTTGATGATCACATCCTGCGAAACATCTACCAATCGACGTGTTAAGTATCCAGCATCTGCAGTTTTTAACGCCGTATCCGCTAAACCTTTACGAGCACCGTGCGTAGAGATAAAGTATTCTAAAATCGAAAGTCCTTCTTTAAAGTTAGAAAGAATCGGGTTTTCAATAATTTCACCTCCACCAGAGTTTGATTTTTTCGGTTTTGCCATCAATCCACGCATACCGGTTAACTGACGAATTTGTTCTTTCGAACCCCTCGCCCCGGAATCAAGCATCATATACACCGAGTTAAATCCTTGTTGATCTTCACGAATACGCTTCATCGACAATTCGGTCAATTCAGCATTCGTAGCCGTCCAAATATCAATTACCTGGTTATAACGTTCGTTATTGGTAATTAATCCCATGTTATAGTTGGCAATAATATTGTCAACCTGTGCATTTGCAGCATCAATCATTCCTTGCTTTTCTTTAGGAATAATGATATCCCCTAAGCTAAACGATAGACCACCCTCAAATGCGAATTTATATCCTAACGATTTAATTTCATCCAAGAACCCAGCCGTTTTCGGAACTGAAGTCACAGTAAGAATGTTACCAATTATATCTCGTAAGGATTTCTTAGTCAATACTTCATTGATAAATCCAGCTTCTTCCGGAACACTATCATTGAAAATCACACGACCAATAGTCGTTGTAATGATCTTATTAACCAAGTTTCCGTTTTCGTCTAAATCTTTTGTTCTTACACGAATCTCTGCATTCAATTCAACCTGACGCTCATTGTAAGCAATAAAAGCCTCTTCCGGAGAATAGAACGTTAGTCCTTCACCCTTCACTTTGTAATCGTCGGTAGACTTACGCAACTTGGTCATATAATACAATCCAAGTACCATGTCTTGAGAAGGTACTGCCACCGGTGATCCGTTTGCAGGGTTCAAGATATTATGTGAAGCCAACATCAACAACTGAGATTCCAAAATTGCCTCAGGTCCTAATGGAAGGTGCACCGCCATTTGATCCCCATCGAAATCCGCGTTAAACGCAGTACATACTAATGGGTGTAACTGGATTGCCTTTCCTTCAATTAATTTAGGTTGAAACGCCTGAATTCCCAAACGGTGCAAAGTTGGAGCACGGTTTAGTAATACAGGATGTCCTTTCAATACGTTTTCCAGGATGTCCCAAACTACAGGTTCTTTTTTATCGATAATCTTTTTAGCAGATTTTACTGTTTTTACAATACCACGCTCGATCAACTTACGAATCACGAATGGCTTGTAAAGCTCAGCGGCCATATCTTTTGGAAGACCACATTCGAATAATTTCAATTCAGGTCCAACAACAATTACCGAACGTGCTGAATAATCTACACGTTTTCCTAATAAGTTCTGACGGAAACGTCCTTGTTTTCCTTTTAAGGAATCTGAAAGAGATTTCAACGGACGGTTGCTGTCTGTTTTTACGGCTGAAGACTTACGTGTGTTATCGAAAAGTGAATCTACCGACTCTTGAAGCATACGCTTTTCATTACGTAAAATCACTTCAGGAGCTTTGATCTCCATCAATCGCTTTAAACGGTTGTTACGAATAATCACACGACGGTAAAGGTCGTTCAAATCGGAAGTCGCAAAACGACCACCATCCAACGGCACTAACGGACGTAATTCCGGCGGGATAACAGGAACCACTTTCATGATCATCCATTCCGGCCTGTTCTCACGGTTCAAAGCAGCTTCTCTGAACGACTCCACTACTTGAAGACGCTTCAAAGCTTCTGTTTTACGTTGCTTAGAAGTTTCGTTGTTTGCTTTATGACGTAATTCGAATGACAACGTATTCAAGTCAATTCGGTGCAATAATTCCACCAAACATTCAGCACCCATTTTGGCGATGAATTTATTTGGATCGTTATCGTCTAAGTATAAGTTTTCCTGCGGAAGGGTATCTAAGATGTTTAGATATTCTTCTTCCGTTAAGAAGTCCATTTTTTGTACTGGCTCCCCTTCTTCATTCTTTGCAATACCCGGTTGAATAACCACGTAACGCTCATAATAAATAATCATGTCCAATTTCTTGGAAGGAAGTCCTAATAGGTATCCAATTTTGTTTGGTAACGAACGGAAGTACCAAATGTGTGCAACGGGAACTACCAAATTGATGTGTCCAACACGATCACGACGTACTTTCTTTTCTGTTACTTCTACACCACATCGGTCACATACGATTCCTTTGTAGCGAATTCTTTTATATTTACCACAGGCACATTCGTAATCCTTTACAGGACCAAAAATACGCTCACAGAAAAGACCGTCACGCTCTGGTTTGTGCGTACGGTAGTTGATTGTCTCTGGCTTTAAAACCTCTCCCCGAGATTCTGCCAAAATAGACTCAGGAGAAGCTAAACCAATCGAAATTTTATTGAATTTCTGTACTGTGTTTTCTTTATTTCTTGACATAATGCTGAAAATATTCTTTTGTTTGTTGAATCGGGACGTCTAACTGTCCCACCTCGGAATGGATTTGCCCTGCCGAAGCAGGGCGTTGTCCTATTCTTCTAATCTGATGTCCAATCCTAATCCTTTCAATTCGTGCATTAACACGTTGAAAGATTCCGGTAGTCCAGGTTCTGGCATAGTCTCCCCTTTTACGATGGATTCATATGTCTTAGCCCGTCCGATTACATCATCCGATTTCACGGTCAAAATTTCACGCAATGTGCTGGATGCTCCATAAGCTTCCAATGCCCAAACTTCCATCTCTCCAAAACGCTGACCTCCAAACTGGGCTTTACCACCCAATGGCTGTTGTGTAATAAGTGAGTATGGTCCAATGGATCTAGCGTGCATTTTATCGTCTACCATGTGACCTAATTTTAACATATAGATCACCCCTACGGTTGCAGGTTGGTCGAAACGCTCTCCGGTACCACCATCATATAGATAGGTGTGTCCGAATAATGGAATTCCGGCTTTATCGGTCAATTCGTTGATCTGATCCAAAGTAGCTCCGTCGAAAATTGGCGTAGCATACTTTTGATTCAACTTTTGTCCGGCCCATCCTAATACTGTTTCGTAGATCTGACCAATGTTCATACGTGAAGGTACCCCAAGTGGATTCAATACAATATCCACCGGTGTTCCATCTTCTAAGAACGGCATGTCTTCCTGACGAACAATACGAGCAACAATACCTTTGTTTCCGTGACGACCCGCCATTTTATCACCCACTTTTAACTTACGTTTTTTAGCGATGTAAACTTTAGCTAGTTTCAAGATCCCTGCAGGCAATTCATCTCCCACCGAAATGGTAAATTTCTCACGTCGCAAGTTTCCTTGAAGGTCGTTCTCCTTAATTTTATAATTGTGCATTAGATCGCGCACCAACACATTAGCATCGTCGTCTGTTGTCCAGGTACCACCTACTAAGTGCGTGTAATCATCTACTGCATTCAACATCTTTAAAGTGAATTTCTTTCCTTTAGGGAAAACTACTTCACCTAGGTCGTTGGTTACTCCTTGCGCAGTTTTTCCTCCAACGATGGTAAATAGTTTTTCCACAAGAACATCTTTCAGCTCTTGGAATTTCACTTCATACTTTAATTCTAATTCGGCGATGTCCTCCTTATCCTTAGCTCTCTTACGTTTGTCCTTTACAGCTCTTGAGAATAATTTCTTGTCGATTACCACTCCTCGTAATGAAGGAGAAGCTTTTAAAGAAGCATCTTTTACATCACCTGCTTTGTCACCAAAGATGGCACGTAGTAATTTCTCTTCAGGGGTTGGATCACTTTCTCCTTTTGGAGTAATTTTTCCAATCAAGATATCACCAGGCTTTACTTCGGCACCAATGCGAATCATTCCGTTCTCATCCAAGTCTTTAGTAGCCTCTTCAGATACGTTTGGAATATCGTTGGTCAATTCTTCGTTTCCTAATTTCGTATCACGAACATCCAAAGAATATTCGTCGATATGAATAGAAGTGAAGATATCGTCACGAACTACTTTTTCAGAAATCACAATCGCATCCTCGAAGTTATACCCTTTCCAAGGCATAAAGGCTACTTTCATGTTTCTACCAAGAGCCAATTCACCTTTTTCGGTTGCATATCCTTGGCAAAGTACCTGACCTCTTTTTACTCGGTCACCTTTCTTAACGATTGGCTTCAAGTTAATCGAAGTACTTTGGTTCGTTTTTCTAAATTTAATAAGGTTGTAGGTTTTCGCATCACCATCGAAACTTACCATACGCTCTTCTTCCGAACGATCGTATTTGATGGTTACTTTGTCTGCATCAACATATTCCACAACACCATCTCCTTCAGCATTGATCAACACTCGTGAATCGGAAGCTACTTGACGCTCTAAACCAGTACCTACAATAGGAGACTCGGCTCTTAATAAAGGAACGGCCTGACGCATCATGTTCGATCCCATCAATGCACGGTTCGCATCATCATGCTCCAAGAATGGAATCAAGGAAGCAGAGATTGACGAAATCTGGTTTGGAGCTACATCGGTATAATGTACCGTTTTTGGATCCACAACCGGGAAATCACCTTCCATTCGTGCAATTACACGATCGGTATCGATGGTTCCATCGTCTTTCAATGGAATGTTCGCTTGAGCGATTAATTTTTCTTCCTCTTCTTCTGCTGAGAGATAAATTGGTTCGTTCTTAAGATCGATACGACCATTCTCTACCTTACGGTAAGGAGTTTCGATGAATCCTAAGTTATTCACTTTTGCAAACACAGAAAGTGAAGAAATCAAACCAATGTTTGGTCCTTCAGGAGTTTCGATAGGACATAGTCGTCCGTAGTGTGTGTAATGAACGTCACGCACCTCGAATCCTGCTCTTTCTCTTGACAGACCCCCTGGCCCTAGTGCAGAAAGACGACGCTTGTGCGTAATCTCCGCAAGAGGATTGGTTTGGTCCATGAACTGAGAAAGCTGGTTGGTACCAAAGAACGAGTTGATTACTGAAGACAAAGTCTTAGCGTTAATCAAATCGATCGGTGTGAACACTTCGTTGTCACGAACATTCATACGCTCTCTAATGGTACGAGCCATACGCGCTAATCCAACTCCAAACTGCTGTGATAATTGCTCACCTACCGTACGAACACGACGGTTACTTAAGTGGTCAATATCATCGATTTCAGCTTTTGAGTTAATTAACTCGATCAAATATTTTACGATGGTAATGATATCTTCTTTGGTAAGCACTTGCTTATCCATTTCGATATCCAACCCTAATTTCTTATTCATTCGGTAACGACCTACTTCCCCAAGGTTGTAACGTTGGTCACTGAAGAACAATTTGTGGATAATTCCACGAGC
This sequence comes from Flavobacteriaceae bacterium, assembly GCA_024643425.1. GTDB lineage: Bacteria > Bacteroidota > Bacteroidia > Flavobacteriales > Flavobacteriaceae > JAHEMY01. Next base: position 39,659 of record JAHEMY010000009.1, on the reverse strand, counting down.
TGTTTCTTCATCGGGTGGTTCGGCATTACGCAATTGTCTGTAGATATGCTCTACCGCTTCTTTTTCGGAGTTGGTAGGATCCTTCTGAAGGGTATTATGAATAATGGCATAATCCGCTTGAAGGTTATCTTCCTTATGAAGTAGAATGGTTTTTGAACCAGAATCTACGATTTCATCAAGGTGCTCTTTCTCAAGTACCGTATCACGATCGAGGATGATCTCGTTTCGCTCGATTGATACCACTTCTCCAGTATCTTCATCCACGAAATCCTCATGCCATGTTTTCAAAACACGAGCAGCGAGTTTACGGCCTAAATATTTTTTAAGACCCGTCTTACTTGCCTTCACTTCCTCTGCAAGGTCGAAGATTTCAAGGATATCCTTATCTCTTTCAAAACCGATAGCACGGAACAAGGTAGTTACAGGTAATTTTTTCTTACGATCGATGTAGGCGTACATTACGCTATTGATATCGGTCGCGAATTCAATCCAAGAGCCTTTGAAAGGAATTACTCTGGCAGAATATAATTTAGTTCCATTTGCATGGAAAGACTGACCAAAGAAAACCCCTGGTGAACGGTGTAACTGAGAAACCACTACACGCTCGGCTCCATTGATACAAAAAGTACCGGAAGGAGTCATGTAAGGAATCGTTCCCAAGTATACATCCTGAACGATGGTTTCGAAGTCTTCATGTTCCTCGTCGGTACAAAATAACTTCAATCGCGCTTTTAGAGGAACACTGTAGGTAAGTCCACGTTCGATACATTCTTGAATGGAATATCTTGGTGGATCTACGAAGTAATCTAAAAATTCGAGTACGAATTGGTTTCGGGTATCGGTAATAGGGAAGTTTTCCAGGAAAGTCTTATATAGACCTTCGTTGCCTCTTTCTTCTGACTTGGTTTCCAATTGGAAAAAATCCTGAAAGGATTTAATTTGGATATCCAAGAAATCCGGATAATCGGGCTTGTTCTGTACAGAGGAAAAATTCAATCTTTCAGTTTGCGTTGCTGACATCTATGGATAGAATTTTAATTAAAAATTAGTGGTTTGCGTACTTTATAAATCTAAAACCTTTATATACGCAAAATGGTTTAGGTCTTAACCGCGTTGGCAAAGACCTAAACCTTAAGGTTTGAAGGTGAGTGGCTTACTTAAGCTCAACCTCAGCTCCAGCTTCTTCTAACTGAGCTTTAAGGGCTTCAGCCTCGTCTTTTGCAATACCTTCTTTAATTGGAGAAGGAGCATTATCAACTAAATCTTTAGCTTCTTTTAGACCAGCACCTGTTAATTCTTTAACTAGCTTTACTACAGCTAATTTAGAAGCACCAGCGGCTTTAAGGATAACATCAAATTCTGATTGCTCTTCAGCGGCTTCACCACCTCCAGCAGGACCAGCAGCAACAGCTACAGCTGCAGCAGCAGGCTCGATACCATACTCGTCTTTTAATATAGTAGCTAACTCGTTAACTTCTTTTACAGTTAGGTTAACCAATTGTTCTGCGAAATCTTTTAAATCTGCCATTTTCTATCGTTTTAAGTGTAATTTTTAATTTATGTAATTTAATTAGTGCAATAATTTAGGTTACCCTTCTCTCTCAGATAGGGTTTTAACAATACCTGCAATGGTGCCTCCACTACTCTTAAGAGCAGAAACAACATTTTTAGCCGGAGATTGAAGTAATGCAATGATGTCTCCAATAAGTTCTTCTTTGGATTTGATATCCACAAGAGCATCCAATTGGTTATCACCGATATACACAGCTTCTTCAATAAAAGCTCCTTTTAATAAAGGTCTGTCGGATTTTTTTCTGAATTCTTTGATTACTTTGGCAGGACCATTTCCTGTCTCAGAGAACATCAAAGAAGTATTTCCTTTAAGAACTTTGGTTAACTCACCAAAATCTCTATCGGAACTTTCCATCGCCTTGGCCAACAATGTGTTTTTAACCACATTTAGCTTAATTCCTGCTTTAAAGCAAGCACGTCGTAAGTTTGAAGTTGCAGTGGCATCCAATCCTGAAATATCCGCTAAATAAATGTTAGCGTTATCTGCAAGCTGGGCGGTCAACTGTTCAATTACTACTGATTTTTCTTCTCTAGTCATATCTTACAATTTTACTGCTCAGCATATCGTTTAGAGTCTATCTCAACACTAGGACTCATAGTACTTGACATATGAATACTTTTGATATAAACTCCTTTAGCTGCCTGAGGCTTCAATTTCACCAAGGTTGTTAATAATTCTTTTGCGTTTCCGGCAATTTTCTCTGCATCAAAAGATGCTTTTCCAATTGCAGCGTGAACGATTCCGGTTTTGTCAACTTTAAAGTCAATTTTACCAGCTTTCACATCAGAAACAGCTTTAGCAACGTCCATTGTTACTGTACCAGTCTTGGGGTTCGGCATCAAGCCACGAGGACCTAACACACGTCCTAACGGACCTAATTTACCCATCACACTCGGCATAGTCACAATTACGTCGACATCTGTCCATCCTCCTTTAATTTTATCGAGGTATTCGTCCAAACCAACATAGTCTGCACCTGCTTCTTTAGCTTCAGCCTCCTTATCGGGAGTAACCAATGCTAAAACTTTTACGTCCTTACCAGTACCATGAGGAAGTGTTACCACACCACGTACCATTTGATTCGCTTTACGCGGATCTACATTAAGACGTACAGCAAGGTCCACAGACGCATCAAAATTTGCGTTGGTGATCTCTTTTACTAAAGCAGAAGCCTCAATTACCGTAAAGGTCTTGTTTGGCTCTATTTTAGCCGAAGCTTCCTTTTGCTTTTTTGTTAATCTTGCCATTTTTTAGATTCTTTTTCTTGATTAAAAAGGTGCGGCACCTTTAATTTTCACTCCCATAGAACGTGCTGTCCCGGCTACCATTTTCATAGCAGACTCGATGGTAAATGCGTTCAAATCTGGCATCTTGTCTTCGGCGATTACCTTAACTTGATCCCATGAAATGGTGGCTACTTTTTTCACATGGGGCTCTCCAGATCCTTTTTTGACCTTGGCAGCCTCAAGGATTTGTACAGCAGCTGGTGGGGTTTTAATAACAAAATCGAAAGATTTGTCCTTATAAACCGTAATCGCAACTGGCAATACTTTTCCTTGTTTGTCCTGCGTACGAGCGTTGAACTGCTTACAGAACTCCATAATGTTAACACCTGCAGCACCTAAAGCGGGTCCAACTGGTGGAGAGGGATTAGCCGCTCCTCCGCGAACTTGCAACTTTACAACTTTACCTACTTCTTTTGCCATTTTTTAAAATTTAAAACCGGTTTCTTCGTTGTGGAAGCTCAGAAAAAACCTATTAAAGCGTAACAATTAAACTTTTTCTACTTGCATATAGCTTAACTCTAATGGTGTCTTTCTTCCGAAAATTTTCACCATTACTTCAAGCTTGCGTTTTTCTTCATTAATTTTTTCAACCGTTCCATTGAAACCGTTGAACGGTCCGTCGATTACCTTCACTGTTTCACCAATGATGAACGGAATATTTACATTATCGTCTTGAACCGCCAACTCATCTACCTTTCCTAGCATTCGGTTCACTTCAGATTGACGTAATGGCACAGGATCCCCACCTTTGGTTTCACCTAAAAAGCCAATTACGCCATTAATAGAACGTATAATATGTGGAATCTCTCCGGCCAAGCTCGCTTGGACCATGATATATCCTGGAAAATAAACCCGTTCTTTATTGATTTTTTTTCCGTTTCTAATTTGAATCACTTTTTCGGTAGGCACCAGCACTTGTTCGATATAATCTTCAAGATTTAAACGAACGATCTCAGACTCGATATAAGATTTAATCTTATTCTCTTGCCCGCTAACGGAGCGAACTACATACCACTTTTTTGTACTTTTTGTTTCAGTCATTTTGTACTTTACTTAGGATTTAATCCATTGAAAATATTGACCTACTACTTTACTGAAAACAGTATCTACACCCCAAATAGCCAATGCTAACAACACTGAAAAAACAGCTACTACCACGGTAAGCTTTTGAGCTTCAGACCACGATGTCCATGTAACATGGTTTTTTAATTCGCTATAGGATTCTTTGATGTAGTTTATCATTGTTTCTTTTTTTATTTCTCAGCTTCGAGAGCCTACTTTTTCCAAGAGCACGGGTTGAGAGACTCGAACTCCCGACACCTGGTTTTGGAGACCAGTGCTCTACCAACTGAGCTAAACCCGTAAGAAAAGTCAAGGCGTCCTGCAGAGCAAGACACCTTAAGACTTTTATTTAAACTTTAATTAGTCTAGAATTTCAGTAACCTGACCAGCACCTACTGTTCTACCACCTTCACGGATAGCGAAACGTAGTCCAATTGTCATTGCAATTGCTTGGATCAAGTCTACAGTAATAGTAAGGTTATCACCTGGCATTACCATTTCAACTCCATCAGGAAGATTGATGTTCCCAGTTACGTCGGTTGTACGAACGTAGAACTGTGGACGGTAGTTGTTGTGGAATGGAGTGTGACGTCCACCTTCTTCTTTTTTAAGGATATAAACCTCTGCTTTGAATTTAGCGTGTGGCTTTACAGAACCTGGCTTCACGATAACCATACCTCTTCTGATGTCGGTTTTTTCAATACCTCTCAAAAGGATACCTACGTTATCTCCAGCTTCTCCACGGTTAAGGATTTTACGGAACATCTCAACTCCTGTAATAGTAGAAGTTAATTTTTCAGCACCCATACCAATAATTTCAACTGGATCTCCAGTGTTTGCAACACCAGTTTCGATACGACCTGTAGCAACAGTTCCACGACCAGTAATAGAGAATACGTCTTCGATTGGCATCAAGAAAGGCTTGTCTACTTCACGAATTGGCTCTTCAATCCAAGAATCAACTGCTTCCATCAATTCAACAACAGTGTTTACCCATTTCTCTTCTCCGTTCAAAGCACCAAGTGCAGAACCTTGAATTACAGGACCGTTATCTCCATCATATTCGTAGAAGCTTAATAGATCACGAATTTCCATTTCAACTAGCTCTAACAATTCTGGATCATCCACCATATCTACTTTGTTCATGAAAACAACGATACGAGGAATACCAACCTGACGACCTAAAAGGATGTGCTCACGTGTTTGAGGCATAGGACCATCAGTAGCAGCAACTACAAGGATAGCACCATCCATTTGCGCAGCACCAGTTACCATGTTCTTTACGTAATCCGCGTGACCTGGACAGTCAACGTGAGCATAGTGACGATTTTGCGTTTGATATTCAACGTGTGAAGAGTTGATAGTAATCCCTCTTTCTTTTTCTTCTGGTGCATTATCAATCTGATCAAAAGATCGAGCTTCAGAATACCCTTTATCAGCCATTACCTTAGTAATAGCAGCAGTCAAAGTTGTTTTACCGTGGTCAACGTGACCGATAGTACCAACGTTTAAGTGTGGTTTCGAACGGTCGAATGTTTCTTTTGCCATTTTGTATTAATTTAATCTTAGTTATATATTAGTGTTCAATTTTGTACTTTATTGAGCCAATGATGGGAATTGAACCCATGACCTCTTCCTTACCAAGGAAACGCTCTACCCCTGAGCTACACCGGCTTGACTGGTTTGCGGTTTGGAGTGATGTTACCTTTTGGTAACAAGAAAAACCCCAAGCAAGGAACCAATACCTTTCTTGAAGATTTTTTTGAGCGGGAGACCGGGTTCGAACCGGCGACATTCAGCTTGGAAGGCTGACGCTCTACCAACTGAGCTACTCCCGCTTTTGATTCCGAATTGCTTCGGACATCTACTTTCAATATGTCAAATTTTTAGACTTTAACCCCTAAAAATGCGTGCAAAGATAATCAATTTTGAATTTGTTTCAAAAATTTCGTCAAGAAATTTTAGCCGCCTTCCGTGGATCTTTGAACGTCTGTTTTTTTGATTCCTCAAATAGTGGGGAGAGCAGGATTCGAACCTGCGAAGGTAAAACCAACAGATTTACAGTCTGTCCTCGTTGGCCGCTTGAGTATCTCCCCCAATGCTTTTAAAACATTTTATTACAAAGAACTTCTTCTTTTTTAGAGCCGATGGAGGGACTCGAACCCACGACCTGCTGATTACAAATCAGCTGCTCTAGCCAGCTGAGCTACATCGGCTTTTAAGCTAAAATTAGCCATAAAAAAGTCCGCTATTTCTAACGGACTGCAAATGTATATAAATATTTGTTTGAAAAAAATCTTTTTGAAAAAAAAATGCTATAAAAAGGCGCGTTGTTTTTCCTTTCTTTTTTTCAACTGTCGCTCTAAAGATCGAACACAGTCGTCGGTACCCTCTTCAAAGGTTTTAGCTTCCTTTTTGATTATGAGATCCCCACCGGGAATGCTCAATAATATTTCGACTGTTTTATTTTCTTTTTCACTTGTTTTTTGAACTTTTAAAAAGACGTCTGCAAATATTATTTTATCGTAAAACAATTCCAGTTTAGAAAGTCGCTTTTCAATAAAATCGATAAGTTTGACATCTGCCACAAAGTTGGGGGTTTCTACGTTCACTTTCATACGCAAGAAGATTTAAAAGTTAGTCTCAATTTGTATTTCGAGGATGCGCATTTTGGTACACCTGTTTCAATTGGGCGATACTATTATGTGTATACACCTGGGTGGAAGCCAAACTCGCATGCCCCAGCAGCTCTTTCACTGCATTCAATTCTGCACCCTCATTCAAAAGGTGCGTTGCAAAAGAATGTCGTAAGATATGAGGGCTCTTCTTAGTCTTTTCTGATGCTTTACTAAAATAGGTATTAATAATTCGGTAGACAAGAGTTTCATATATTTTAACTCCTTTTTCAGACAGTAATAAAAACTTATCATCCACCATATTTTCTAAACGAGTTCGCTCCTCTAAATATTGTTCTAAGGTTTTTTGTGTGGAAGAGAGTAAAGGAATAATGCGCTCCTTATTTCTTTTTCCTAAAACCTTAATGGTTCTTTGTCCCAGACTCACATCCGAAATTTTCAAATTAACCAATTCCGCTCTACGCATTCCTGTAGCATAAAAGAGCTCTACGATAAGTCGGTTTCGCAACCCTTTAAATCCTTGCTCTTCCGACAATAATTCAATAACATTATTGATCTCCTTTTCAGAAAAAGGCACTTGTATCTTTTTGGATGTTTTGAGGGATTTGTGTTTGGCCATTGGGTTTTCCGAAATTTGGCCCGTTTTAAGGAGAAACTTATAATAAGTCTTCAGCGAAGACATCTTTCGATTTACGCTGCGATTACTAATGCCTTGATCAACTAACGATACAACCCAATTACGCACCATGGCATAATGAGCCGTTTCAACCTCATCAGTCTCAAACTCCTCATGAATAAATGCTAAGAATTCTTCTAAATCTTTTTGGTATGCCTTGACCGTATGCACTGAATATTTTTTTTCCAGCTGCAAATAATCGATGAATTTTTGAAAGGGCATTTGTGATTCGCATTGTAGGTGACTCAATAAATGTACAATATTCTTTCTACTGTACCTTCAAAGTAAGTCACAAAAAAAATCCGCTCAACTTCTATTATGAAGGGAGCGGATTTCGTTATTTTCAAAAAAGGAACGTTAAATTTCTTCCTGATCTCTTAAATGCTGAATGTACTGGGCTTTTTGAACTTGAGCTCTACGCACTACAGAAGGCTTGGTAAACTGTTGTCTACTTCTCAATTGACGCATAGTGCCTGTTTTGTCAAACTTACGCTTGAAACGCTTTAGCGCTCTGTCAATGTTTTCTCCGTCTTTTACTGGTATAATTAACATAGTATCATCACCTCCTCTCTTTAGGGACGGCAAAGATAAAAAAAGATTTTATAAACTTGATTCGAGAAATGATTTTTTTTTCAATTGACCTTTCAAAGAATCATGCCAGCTAGGAACCCCTATTGTTTATATAAGGTAGTACGCTGACTTAAATCTTCAATTAGCTTTTCCTCTTCTTCACTTTCCAAAAGGACATTGTAGTTTTTCCAAAATGACTGGTTGTAAGGGCGGGGTGAAAAGATATCTTCAGACCACTCCCCTTCCAAGGCTTCATTTACAAGCTCCGCATCCTGAACAATTTCGGTGAAAAGTATTTCTTGAGTGGTATAGTAAAATTGCTCATCAGGATTATTCTTCGCCTTGTTCTCTTCCCGATCTCGATCGGAAGAGCGATCACCCGCATTGACCAATTTAGGTGTTTCATAATAAATGTAATTGGGATACATCTTACCATCGTATTCCATATAGGTCATGATCAACTTGTGATTCACTTTTGTATCAAACAACGACTTACTGCGCTTCTTCTGAGTGTCTGAAGCAGCAATCAAGGTATATTCTATTTTCTTGACGGCATAATTGTCCCAATAGATATAGATCCAACCATTTGCCTCAAATCCCTCGTTATAGATATTCTTCGTGTTCAATCCCACGAAATCTTTACTTTTTGAAATCTTGATCTTATAAATCTTTCTACCGTTATCGACCAATACTGTGTCGAGCGTAAATTGATGCGTCTCCAATATTTTTTCGCCAAACAGCGCTTTGGATTCATTTGAATTTCGGACCAAATTAAGTTTCCCTTTAAAGAGGTTATCCAGTCCATTGATTCGCTCATCGTTCCATTTTATGGCTTTTACCAATGAAGCCGTTTTAATGGTATCCCTGCGCATTTGCTTTGATTTCAAATTTACATTTCGGGCATTGTACTTTAGGTAAGAATAATACGTGAACATGCTATCCACATTTCGCAAATCGTAACTTTTACGGGTCTCTTCGACATTAATTTTCAGATTGTCCTTTGCCCCCGACGCATAACTTGAGTCGTACAATGTTATGGCACTTTCAATAAGCCATTTATATTCCTTCTTATTTCGCTCTTTATGCCTTAAAAAGCCTTTTTGTAAATAGGGTTGTTCCGGTAAATTTTTAGGAAATCGTTCAATAGCCCGTAAGACAATGTCGTTCCCTGTTTTTGGACGAGTTTCGGCGACAAGTACTATTTCATCCAAAGAAGCTACGTCTTCTTCAAGATAAATGTCCATCGTGTTATCAAAATCCTTAATGGCAGTCCGAAAACTTTTATATCCAATGGAAGAAATCACCAACGTATCCTGAACATATTCTTGTGGAACGGACAGTACAAATTTTCCATCGGTGTTACTTACAGTACCAATGGTCGTGTTTTCGATGTAAACACTGGCACTTTCAATAGGCGCAAAGGTCAAGAAATCGGAGATCTTACTTTTCAGCTCTGTTTGGGAAAATCCACTAAGACACCATAACCCAACAACTACATTTAAAATTTGTTTTATTATACGATGTCTCATTTTGAACGTTTTTTAATTAGGTGGCAGGCTTGTATTCTTTTCCGTCGATTACCATTTTGGCAATAATCTCCCGTAGAATCTCTGATGTACCTCCGCCTATGGGTCCTAACCTGCTATCACGCAGTAATCGTGCCAAAGGATATTCCTCCATATAGCCATACCCCCCCAATAACTGAAGACATTGATAGGCAACCTCATCGGCAATTTTTGTTGAAATTAATTTCGACATAGTCGCTTCCTTCACCACATACAAACCTTCATCAAGGCTCTTAGTAACCTGGTAGTTAAAGGTTTTACAAACTTCTACTTCAGTACTCATTTGAGCCACTTGATGACGTAAGGCTTGAAATTTTGAGATACTCTTTCCAAACGCCATTCGATCTTTCATGTACTGAATGGTATATTCAATAGCCCATTCACTTCGTGCATGAGCATTTACTCCCATAATAAGGCGTTCCAGTGCAAAGTGTTGCATGATATAAGCAAACCCTTCATTTTCGGAACCCAATAAATTCTCCACAGGAATTTTTACATTATCGAATGAAATTTCCGCGGTATCACTTGCACGCCACCCCAACTTGTCCAATTTTGTAGAAGCGATTCCCGGTGTGTCCCGATCCACCACAAAGATACTGATGCCTTTGTTCCCTAATTCGGGTTTTGTCTTGGCAGCAACAATTAAATAGTCGCTATAAACACCATTGGTAATAAAGGTCTTGGATCCGTTTAATACATAATGACTTCCTTCCTTAACGGCGGTTGATCTCATTCCTCCAACATCACTACCCCCAAAAGGTTCGGTGATGCATAAACAACCTATTTTTTCACCGCTTATACTGGGTGTGAGGTACTTTTCTTTTTGCTCGTGATTTCCTTCTTTGTGAAGGTGCGTCATTGCTAAGTAAGCATGAGCCCACATGGCTGCGGCAAATCCACCACTGTTCACACGCTGCATTTCTTCCAAAAATATCACCATGTAAAAAAGGTCAAGATTCAATCCTCCATAAGCCTCTGGATACGAAATTCCAAAATAGCCCATTTCACCCATTTTTTTCCAAATGAAACGTTCAATAGTTCCTGTTTTTTCCCACTTTTCAATATGAGGAGTTACTTCTTTTTGAAGAAAGTCGCGAAAGGATGTTCTAAAAAACTCGTGTTCTTCGGTAAAGTATGATTGATTCATGCGGTATTTAAATGTTTAACGATCCTTAGGGATTATTATGCTAACGATTATTCGTTAGCCGACAAATATAATTTAATTAGCCCAAATTGTCGTGTTGAGAGTTCTTCAAATTTTGTTAATTCCGAGACATCCTCAATCCCGTCGCGGAGTCGAACATACTCCCAGATTTTTTTGGCAAGCTCGAATGAGATTCCAGGAATGGTGGCGATATCGGAGGCTGAAACGATATTAACGTTCATTTTTTTAATTTCCTTCGGTGTCTTCACTGTAAACTGTTTTAAGGTTTCATCAACCACTTTCGCATCTAATCCATAAACGAAGTATAACTGGCTATCATCTGAAAATCCATCCAACTTTTCCCTATAATCCACAATTCTCTGACTTAGGACTGTCCCAATTCCAGAAATTTTTTGAAGTTCTTCCGCTGTTGCATTATTCAAATCTGTTTTCTCATGAAAGGAAAGCTCTGAAAATGACCTTGTCTTCGGCTTGTTTTTAGTTTTACGCTCCCAAGTGGGAAATCTAAAGTAAGGACCTATGCTGTCCAGCCAGATCGAATCGACTCCGGTAATTTTCTGAAATTGAGATTTAGAACGAATCCAATTGTTTTCATCCCTAAATTGTTGCAAAGCAAAAAATTGATCTCCTGACATTCCGAGCGTATAAGCTTTGTATTGGGAAATAAAGTTTGGGTTGAACGGATACAACGTTGGTTTCTGTTGTTCCGATTTAACACATCGCAACGAGTCCATTTCCTTTTGAAGTGCTCTTAATTGTTCATCTTCGAAAGTCCATGAAGCAGTTTCTTGAAAATTGAGATAATAATGAATGCCCATAAGCATGAGCAATAAACAGCTCAAAAAAACAATCCCACCTTGTTCACTTCTCGTGAAAATAAAGTGGGATTTAAAATTGTTTCTAAACATACTCCCCTTTTATTAAAGTTTAAGGGGAGTTATAAATTTAAGCTTTGTTAGTCCTGAATGGCCTCTTCTTTCATGTTTATGGCATCCAAGTAGCGTTTTAATTGTTTCTTCACAACCGGGAATAGTAAATACAACCCGACCATGTTAGGGAATACCATGGCAAAAATCATTGCATCGGAAAAGTCCCAAATCGATTTCATACTTGCTGCAGCACCAACCACTACAAAAACAAGGAACAATACTTTATACGTTAAATCGGCTCTTTTACCTCTTCCAAATAAGAATTTCCATGATTGAAGACCGTAATACGACCATGAAATCATTGTAGAAACTGCGAACAATACCACCGCAATGGTTAAGAAAATTTTAGAATAAGGAATGTATTCGGCAAACGCTATTGATGTAATTCCGGCACCTTCGTAGGATACACCATTAATGAGTACGGCACCACTTCCGTCACCTCCGTATTCAAAAAAGCCTCCGAAGTTAAAAATGATAATTACCAAGGCAGTCATGGTACAGATTACAACGGTATCGATAAATGGTTCTAACAACGCTACTAATCCCTCACTGGCAGAATATTTGGTTCGAACCGCAGAGTGCGCAATCGATGCCGATCCGGCTCCTGCTTCGTTAGAAAATGCAGCACGCTTGAAACCAACCAATAACACCCCAATTACACCTCCTACTCCAATCGCTTTAGGGTTGAATGCCTCTTGAACAATCAAGGCAATAGCATCGTCAAGTAAACTGAAGTTGCTTAGGATAATATAAAGACAACAAAGAATGTAAAGAACTGCCATGAAAGGCACAATCTTTTCGGTCACCGAAGCAATTCGCTTGATACCTCCTATGATAATAATTCCCACGAAAAATGCAATTACTACACCAATCCAGAATCCGGCGCCAGCACTTTCAAGACCTAACAATTCTTTTAATACGATAGTGGCCTGATTTGATTGCGCAGCGTTTCCTCCTCCAAATGAACCACCAATACAGAAGATAGCGAAAAGAACTGCTGCAATTTTTCCTAAAGTTGCCATACCGCGCTCCTTAAGTCCTTTTGTAAGGTAATACATCGGACCACCATAAACGGTTCCATCTTCACCTACATCCCGATATTGAACCCCAAGAGTACATTCGACGAATTTTGTGGACATTCCCAATAATCCGCAAACAATCATCCAAAAAGTGGCTCCGGGACCGCCTAAAGCAATCGCTAAGGCAACTCCTGCAATATTACCATTTCCAACGGTTCCGGAAACAGCAGTGGCGAGAGCCTGAAAGTGGGAAACCTCTCCATGTGAACTTTCATCACGGATGGTATCTTTTATATCTCCATCGATGGCTAAGTCGTCCGGAAGCTGATCAATATGCTCGTCAAGGTCGTCTACCTTTGTAAGATCCGTTCCTTGTGCAATCCCATCTTCACCGTATAAAATTTTCGCACCATGTTTTTCAATATCTTCATATTTACCTCTAACCGTTTGAATGGCTCTCCAGAAATATCTAAAATTTGGAAAACCAAAATAAATGGTGAAGAAAGCAGCACTACCCACCAATAATATTAGAACGAAGGGGGTGCCAGCGATCTCAAAAAAGATAACGTGAGAAAAGAAGTCTGAAACCGGTTTAAAGGCTTGGTCAATTTTTTGATCAACCCCAACTTCCGCCTCTTGAGCAAAAGAAATAAAAGGAATCAGAAAACTAAATAGGGAAAGAAGATATTTCTTCATAATGGGTTTTTTGTTAGAATTTTATTATTGGCAGCAAGATGCTAAAAAAAATGCTGGATTCAAATTTTGCTCTTGATTAATTCTCTTACAACTTATACATGGTAGAGTTGTTTTAAGCTTTCAATTTGATTCGGTCTTCCAATGAGAATAAGTTTTGAATCTTTTTTTAAAATAAGGGATGGTTCGGGATTTACTATATACTCTCCTTCCGGAGTTTTATATCCAATAATTGAGCAGCCCGTTTTTTTTCGCAAGTCCAAATCTTTAATGGCCTGTTCATTTCCACTCGGACAAACTTTTTCAAAAGGTACTTGCTCTACATAGATACTATCTTCCTCTCCTGAAACCGAGAGATTGTCTAAGAATTCAACCAAATCAGGAACCACCACTAAGGAAGCCATATGTTCTCCGCCAATTTTATCGGGCATGATTACATTGTCTGCTCCGGCCAATTTTAACTTCTGATAGGAGGTTTCTTCGGTGGCTCTGCTTATGATTTTCAAATTCTTGTTGATCTGTCGCGCAGACAATACAATAAATAGATTATCCGCATCACTTGGAAGCGCACAGATCAGGGTTGAAGCTCGTTCCAATCCTGCTTTTATGAGCACTTCATCTTCATTGGCGTTTCCATGAACAAATAAATGTTTCTCATCGTAAAACCGTTCAATTACTTCTTCGTTCATTTCGACAATCACATAATGCTTCTTATAGGCTTTCAATTTATGAATTGCCTGTTTTCCATTTCGTCCATATCCGCAAACAATCACATGATTATGGAGTTTGTTGATTTTTTCTTGCACTTTCTTTTCTCTTAGGTTACCTATATTACTTTTACTTAAAATGTATTCTGAAATTACTTTGATCGCATACCCAACAATAAAGATACTCGAAAGAATTAGCGATGATGTAAATATTTTTTCGGCCGCCGACATGGGATGCAAATGTCCAAAACCAACTGTAGTAATTGTTATTACAGTCATATAGAATGCATCAATAAAGGTATATTCGAAAAAAATAATGAACCCCATGATGCCTATTACAAAAATAAGCACCAAGAGTAAAATTGCTCCTAATATTTTAGACTGAAGAAGTCGTATCATAAATCAAAAACGGAACTTCGTTTGGTATATATTAAATCCTTTACCCGCAGCCAGAATGCCAAAAACAGATACAAAGCGAATCCTGCCCCAAAGGTAGCGAAGGTGAGATAGATGAATGAAAAACGAACGGTACGTGCACGCATCCCTAATCGATCTGCCAGCCTGGAACTCACGAAGAATCCTCGTTTTTCAAAGTAATGTCGCAATCTATTAAACATAAAATGTATTAGTTGTTAAAAGTAACAAAAAAGCCGCTTATCAAAGCGGCTTTTTCCTATTCTTAAAAAATCTCACTAATTATGAATAATTGGATCAGGGTTTCCATCAGGGTCTCCATTTACATATCCATCGGTAGACGGATTTCCTAAAAGTAGAACTCCGGCAGCATGTGGCGCTGCCATAGAAGTACCACTAATGGTATTGTAACCTCCATCTTTCCATAAAGAATAGACAGAAACACCCGGTGCACAATAATCTACAGGGGAACCATAATTTGAAAAACTCGCCCAATTATCACTGCTGTTCATTGCTGAAATTGTATAAATATTCGGGCCATTTACTCTGGCTGGAGAATGATTCAAAGCGTTATCACTTTCATTTCCTGCTGCCAAGGCAAATTTAACAGAAGAAGATGCTCCTAGCACAGCATTGTCCAAACTAGTCGAAACACCACCTCCAAGGCTCATGTTTGCAACATCTCCATTAGAACCACTCGCTCCTACATAATCAACTCCGGCGATAACTCCCGAAGTGGATCCACTACCACGACGATCTAAAACTCTCACTGCTACCACGGTAGTTCCGGGGGCTACACCAAGAGAACCAATGCTATTGTCAATGGCTGCGATGGTTCCGGCAACATGAGTTCCATGTCCATTATAATCGTCTGGAGATAAATTAGAAGGCCCTCCGGATAGGAAGGAAAGGCTTCTCGCTGTATCAACATTCAGATCAGGATGGTCCTGATCAATCCCGGTATCGATTACCCATGCGGTGTGTGAAGAAGCTGCATTACCTCCTCCAACGCGCGTGGTTCCATAAGGAACCGTTTGGGTCGGATTTCCTCCGCCGCCACCGCCACCGTTTCCATTTCCATTTCCTGGACCTAAGGCAATAACACCGTCTTCCTCGATTGATTTAACCCGAGGGTCATTTAATAATACGCGCACCTGCTCTTCTGTTAGATTTGCTGCAAAACCTTTAATGGAATACCCATACGTTTGCGAAATAGCGTCAGTACTCAAATTAATGTCAGAAAATATTTCTGTGTACATCTGTTTAAGGCTTTCGGATTGTGCTTGATAATCCGCTTTACTGGTTGTTTTTGGCAATGCCGGCATTTTGCTATACGAGTCATTGTAGGTCACAATGTAAGAACCTGCTTTCGCCTTGATGGTTGCCGTTAAGTTTAGACCTCCTTCGTCTGTGCTTTCGATTTGATCGGACTGGCAACTTGCCAGCAATCCAAGCATCGCAAGAACGCCTAATTTTGTAGAAATGGATTTTTTCATTGGTTATGTAGTTTAATGGTTAATGTCTAAATTTATAATTATTTTTTTATTTTAAGATATCTTTATAAAGAATTTTCTTACATATATTTTTCTTTCGATTTTTTAAAATGTATTTGAATGAGAAAGTTCTTTTAAAAGAAAGGCTCCCACGCCACAGTTCGCACATCGTTTTTCTGAACAATATCTTTTGTGCATTTGAAGTAGTGCTTGACCATTCCAAGCATGATTCTCGAACAAAAACAATTTTTCATAATTCCTTATCACCTTATTTTTTTCTATCGGTATTTGCTTTGAAAGAGTTTCGACTTGTGACCATATTTCCTTTCCATATTTTGCAGCATAGACAAGTTGCAATGGAATGACCACATTAAGTAAGATTGAATGAACCAGCAATTTTGATATTGCCTTAGGCCGGCTTTTTGATACCACACCAAATCGATAATGATCTTTCCAATAATACGCAGCGTCCACTTCGAAAAGGCGGTACGCCTCCTTCACTGAATCAATTTTAATTAAAGCGCCAAAGATGGTAGGCTTAGACGACCATAAGACCGCAAGTTGCGATAACCGAATGGTTGGGAAATTATTTGGTCGCAGTCTAAAAAACTGTGGTCGTTCAACATGTGCATTCTCAATGCCGAATTTCAATTGCAAATAACGGTAGGTGCTCTGCAAAAATTTAAAATAGGCATCCGTGCATTCTTCTTCAAGCAAACCCGCTTGACCCAGAAACAAAGCTTCCATTACTACAGGATGCGAAGTACATTTCCTGATAATTTTAAAATCGATGGACTGAGCCATACTAAGAAATGCCGAGCCATTTACCTTCATACCAAAAGCCTGCGCTATTAAATAAAAACAAACTGCTTCCCAGTGATTTTTGGTTAGATCGAGTAAATCATTAACCTGTGTAACCTTATTTTCCAAGCGTTCTACGTAGAGTCGTTCTAACCATTTCTCGATTACCAAGCTAGGTACCTTGGCGCATTCTCGTTCACAGGCAATAAATTGAGGCAGGCCCTCCACCAATCGAGCATAATGGTGTAATAGATTTTCGGATACTAAATCCTTCAGTTCCAAAACCTCTAAAAAATGACCATTGGGCAAGCATATTTCGATATCGTTCTCCCAGACCACATGTAAAATCACATTGTCGTAATTCGAATCTGTATCGTGGCCATGCACCATCCAATCGGACGAATTTATGTGAATTTCAACATGCCCGACCCATTGCTTGTCGTCCACGCAAATATGAGCCATCAAAAAATCCGGGCCCGCATTAGGGTTCGGTGTTCCTACTTTGAGAACCTTTAATAAACTACCTCGATAGGTTTTAAGTTGTTGTTTGCGGTACTTTTGAAACCGCCATACATAGTGTAGAAACTCCTCTTTCATTTCTGAAACAAATTTGGTGATGAGGAGTTGAAAAGCACCAAACTAAAAAATCCTTCCGACTTGGAAGGATTCTATATGTGACAATTTATCTATTCGATGTACCCCATGGAGCGCATCCAATCGTCGTTAAACATCTTCCCAACATACCTGCTTCCGTGGTCGTGAAAGAGTACCACGACGACATCATCTTTGGAGAAATGTTCTTTTAATTGCAATACTCCTTTTATGGCAGCTCCTGCTGAATTTCCTAAAAACATTCCTTCTTCTTTGGAAAGTCGTTGCGTATATACGGCTGCATCTTTATCGGTTACTTTAGTAAAGCCATCGATGATGGAGAAATCCACATTGGCAGGCAAAATGTCTTCTCCGATACCTTCAGTTACGTAAGGATAGATCTCATTTTCATCAAAAATACCGGTTTCGTGGTATTTTTTAAACACACTCCCATAGGTGTCAATTCCCCAAACCTTTACATTTGGATTTTGTTCTTTAAGGTATTTCCCAACCCCACTTATGGTTCCTCCGGTTCCTACGCCTACAACAAAATGCGTCACTTTTCCATCGGTTTGTTTCCAAATTTCGGGACCTGTACTTTCGTAATGTGCTATTGCATTGCTCGGATTGTCATACTGATTTACATACCAAGCACCAGGGATTTCAGTAGCCAAGCGTTTTGCGGTAGAATAATACGACTGAGGGTCTTCGGGTGCTACGTTGGTAGGACACACGTAAACCTCACTCCCAACGGCTCTCAATATATCGACCTTTTCCTTGCTTTGCTTGTCGGAAGTCACACAAATCATTTTGTAGCCTTTTACAATGGCGGCTAGCGCAAGCCCCATCCCCGTATTTCCACTAGTTCCTTCAACGATGGTCCCTCCCGGCTTTAGGCGCCCATCGGCTTCGGCATCTTCGATCATTTTCAAAGCCATGCGGTCTTTTACCGAATTTCCGGGATTGAAGGTTTCGTATTTCGCCAATACCAAACAAGGTAATTCACTAGTGAGTTTATTTATTTTAACCAACGGAGTATTTCCGATAGTTCCCAAGATATTTTCTGCGTATTCCATGGTAAATTTTAAGCAGTGCAAAAATACAAAACCCAAACTGTTTTCAATGCGTCCAACAGGGTTTATTCAAACCGAATGGCTTTCACCGGTGAAATTTTTGACACTAAATAGGAAGGAATCAATAACATGATTAAACAAAGAAGCAGGGTTCCAATATTAAGTAATATAATATGCATGGGATCGATAAATACAGGTGCTTCCGAAACATAATAGGTAGTGGGATCTAGTGTAATTACTTTACCATATTTCTGAAGAAAAAGAAACCCTAATCCAAATAGGTTTCCGAAAAAGAGCCCTACACAAATAATATACCCCGCATTGTACAAAAACACCTTCCGAATGCTCCAATCTGAACTTCCTAAAGCCTTTAGAATTCCAATCATTTGGGTTCGCTCTAAGATTAAAACCAGCAAGGCAGTAATCATATTGATACCGGCAATTAAGATCATTATTCCAATAATGAGTAATATATTAAAGTCGAAGAGATCCAACCATTCAAAAATTGAATAATACTTATCGCGAATGGTAATGCTATCCATGGTGCTAGGTGTAGCATTATAAACCGCTACCCCTACGTTTCTTATGTTATTGAAATCTTCCACAAAAACTTCAAAGCCACCAACTTGATCCGCTTCCCAATTATTTAATCGTTGAATATGTCGAATGTCCGCCAAAATGAATTGCTCATCAAATTGTTGAAATCCGCTATCGTAAATCCCCACAATCTTAAATCCGCGACTACGCACTTTTCGTTCGCCATCTTCTTGAAGAAAAAAGATATTGATGCGTTCCCCAAGATTCAATTGTAATCGTTTTACTAAATACGATGATATTATTATTTCATCGTTTAGATTTTCTGTAAAATTGGGAACTACTCCTGCTATGAGGTATTCCTGAAAATAATCCCAGTTAAAATCGGCTCCCACACCTTTCACAACCACTCCTTCAAAATCGGTTTCAGTGCGCACAATCCCTCCTTTTGAAGCCGTTACTTGAACATAAGAAATTCCATCAACGCCATTAAATTCAGGATAAAAATCTTGGTTTATTGAAATGGGTACTTGATCATCATTACTTTCGTTGGAATCGAAGTTGCTAATAATGATATCTCCGTTAAAGGCAGACACCTTCTCACGAATCTTTTTTTGCAGTCCAACTCCCGTTGCTACAGAGATCATCATAATCACCACTCCCAAGGCAATTGCCGTAATCGCAATTTTTATAATTGGTGCCGAAACACTACTTTTATAATCCTTCGAAGCAATGATGCGACGGGCCGTAAATAATTCGAAATTCACGTATGAAAAAGGGGTTAGATTTGTTCAAAAATACATTAAAAATGGTACTTCCTCTAACGATGCTCTTGTGTTTTTCTTGCGGGAGTCAGAATAGCGAAAAGCCGGAATTTTTAGAACTTGACAAATCGGACATTCAATGTGGCGTTCAAGCCTGGGAAGAATATGCTCCGCTGCTCGAGCAAAAAAATGTCGGAATTGTAGCGAATCCTACCTCTGTATTTATAAATGAGCAATCCGAAAATATCCATCTGGTCGATTTTTTACTCTCAAAAAAAGTAACCGTTAAAAAAGTATTTGCTCCCGAACATGGATTCCGAGGCACAGCTGATGCCGGAGAGGTTGTAAAAGATGGTGTCGATGTTTCCACGGGAACGCCCATTGTTTCGCTATATGGCAGTAACAAGAAACCAAGTCCCGAGCAACTCGCCGACTTAGACCTAGTGGTCTTCGACATCCAAGATGTGGGAGCTCGTTTTTACACGTATATATCGACCCTTCATTATGTGATGGAGGCTTGTGCCGAACAAAAAATTCCCGTCATTGTGTTGGACCGCCCGAATCCGAATGGACACTATATCGACGGACCTATCCTCAATCCAAAATACAAAAGCTTTGTAGGGATGCATCCTGTTCCGGTTGTTCATGGAATGACCATAGGAGAATATGCGAAAATGATGAATGGAGAAAAGTGGTTGGCCAATGGAGTCCAATGCGATCTTACGGTAATTCAAAATAAAAATTACTCTCATGAAATGCCTTACTCCTTGCCTATAAAACCATCGCCTAACTTACCGAACGACCAGTCCATTAATTTATACCCAAGTCTTTGTTTTTTCGAATCGACCTCCATAAGTGCAGGACGAGGAACCGATATGCAATTTCAAATTTTTGGGGACCCGCAACTTCCTAAAGATATCTACACATTTACTTTTACTCCGGAATCCAATGAAGGTGCGAAAAATCCAAAGCATAAAGGAAAAGTTTGTCACGGGATGGACTTGAGAAATGTGAAACGCATGGACCAATTGAATTTGCAGTGGTTGATTGATGCTTATCATGCCTATCCAACGCAAAAGGACTTCTTTTCAAGTTTTTTCACCAAACTTGCCGGTACTGAAAAACTACTTGAACAAATTGAATCCGGCATGTCTTCAGAAGCGATTCGAGCTACTTGGAAAGAAGATTTGGAAGCATTTCAATCTATTCGAAAAAAATACCTACTGTACGAATAGCTATTTTTTGATGATTTGCTTGGTGTAAAAACCTTGGTTGTCTTCAATCTTGAGCAAATAATATCCGGCCCCTAGTTGATCCAGGTTTATAATTCCATTTTCAGGAACTAGTTTTAAAAGTAATTTTCCCGAAAGATCATATACATAGATTGCCAAAATTCGCGAGCTGGTTTCAACATGGAGTAGTTTTTCAGTAGGATTCGGGTAGAGCCTAGTATTTCGCACCTTTAAAGTCGCTGAACCCAGTGAACAGTCTTCGCTGTAAACAGTCAAAGCATCTTTCTGCCATTCGCTTTGATTATTGGCATAGGCTTCGTCATCCACTTGAATACAATATAAAGGCGCTGTATCATAGGCCAAAAAATTGGTGAGTGCTACATTATTCCCATTTTGAATATTCAACGATTCCAAGGGGTTGCTGTAGACGCGAAGTGAATTCAATTGGGGCATATGCGAAACATCCAATTCCGTAAGTTCATTTTGATAGATCCATAGTCGTTCCATTAAAAAGTTTTGTGAAATATCAAGATTCGAAAGCGGGTTGGTTTCAACATGCAACCACGTTAATTGAGCATTTTGAGAAAGGTCTAGGGCGGTTAAAAAATTTCCGCGCGACTTTAAGGTTTCTAAATTGCTAAAGAATTCTATTCCTTCCAGCGACTCAATATTATAATATGAAACAATAAGCCCTATAACCGCCTGCGCTTCGCTCAATTGGATAAATCCATCCCCATTGGTATCACAAACACTATCGCCCAAACCGTTCCCGTTGGTATCGACCACTTCAAAATTAACCAAAGCATTTTCAAAGTTTGGATCCGGAAAACTCAGCGTCTGACCGAAATGTAGATTCGATAGAAAAAAAAGAATGAAAAAAATAAGATACTTAAACATTGCTATGGCAACCTTTTTTTCATCGCTTCAACGATGTTAAATGCCGCCGGGCAAATTGCGACATTCTTTATCGTTAGGTTTGAAATTTGTTGAAATTTCTTGCGGTCGGTATGTGGAAACTCACGACAAGCTTTTGGTCTCACTTCATAAATCGAACAATAATTATCGGCACCCAAAAATGTGCATGGAACGCTTTGCAACACATAATCGTTATCTTCATCAATTCTTAAATAGGCATCGATGAAGGGCTGTGGTTTCATTCTTAAATGTTTCGAAATACGTTCGACATCTTTATCGGTGAAAAGAGGGCCGGTTGTTTTACAACAATTGGCACAGCTTAGACAATCGGTTCGTTGAAACTCAGCTTCGTGCAATTCAACCATCAGCGTGTCCAAATGCTTAGGCGGTTTTTTCTTAAGCCGTTCAAAGAATTTCTTGTTCTCTTTCTCCGTATCTTTGGCCTGCTGTGGAAGTTGTTTCAGAATTTCATCCATAGTTCAAAAATAGGGAAATGAACGACATCATAGGACAAGCACTCATCGATTATTTTGAAGGGCGATATACCGAAGATCTTATCACCGAAACTACCATAAGTGATGAAGATGAACTCCCCCTTCCCTATTTATTTCGAACTTTTGAGGAAATGCCGGAGATTGAACAAACTGCTTTACATAGAGCAAAGGGAAGTGTCTTGGATGTTGGTTGTGGAGCCGGAAACCACGCATTATGGTTGCAGGAGCATGACTTTCACGTCACTGGCATAGATACATCAAAAGGGGCTGTGAAAGTTTCAAGCGCTCGTGGGGTAAAAAACGTGAGCAACCGTTCGCTCCTTGATTATAACGAGACCACCTTTGATACAGTTATGCTTTTAATGAACGGCACCGGTATCTTTGAGTCGGTTGAAGAGACAGCTACCTATTTACAGCATCTCAAAACCCTATTAAATCCCAAAGGACAAATTTTAATCGATTCCAGTGATTTAAAATATATGTACGATCGTTCTGAAGAGGGCGGCATTTGGGTGCCGGCCGATCGTTATTATGGTGAACTTGAATTTACAGTTTCCTATAAAGGCCAACAGAGTGAAGCATTTCCTTGGTTGTATTTAGATGAACGTTTGTTCGAAGACCTTGCAAAGGAAAATGGATTTAATTTCGAGGTACTTGCCAGAGGAACTAATTTCGATTACCTCGCTAGGCTTTTTTAATTTACGAATCCTCCTTTTACGAGCTGCCTAATTTTTGTTCCAAATAAATCGCGACTCCATTGTGCCTTTATTTTCTGCGTATCGGCTAAAAGGTCCTTTTTATTTTCCTTCATTTTCAGGCCCAAATCGCTCGCTAAAAATTCGTCGATTTGTGTGTTTTCTTCTTCTGAAAGCCCTTCATCAGAAAGGTATTTTTGTGCCGCATCGGTCATATAAAAATCCGTCATCGCACCTATTTCCTCGCGGGTGAAATACTTTCTGTATGCGAAACTTAATTGACGTAAGGCTTCATCCACTTGTTGCTCTTCGTCCTCTTGCAATTGCCCCCAGGCTTCTTCGGGAATATCACGACCTTTGAAATTTCGTTGTAAAACAGGAAAGACTTCATAAAAGGCAACCCCGCAATCTACACGAGTGCCATTAACATTCAGGAGATCGATAATTTCCTTTTGAAAATCGTCGATTTGCGCCGAACTTGAAAAACAAACCACTAAAAAAACCGTTAAAAAGAATGACTTCATTATATGAATGAGAGATTTACGTTATGTTTGTCAAAAATACAAAAATTGCACATGAAGGGCTTGTATGCTTCGATATTTCTTTTGATAATTCTATTTTTAAGTCTTTCGGCTTGTAAAAATGATGATGCTGATGAGGGTCCTATCGATAACACAATAGAAAACAAACAGCCGCTGGGCACCTCAGCAGAAGACATCCTATCCGATGATCGTTACGATAAATTAAAATTTGAACTGGTTTACACGGAATCCTATCGTCCTGAGGCAGAATCTGTCAATGCCTTTAAAAATTTTGTAAATGCAAGGGTGGTGAAGCCCGGAGGAGTTCAATTTATTGAACGAGAAATTCCGAATCAGGCAGGAGCTCCTTTTACCTTAGATCAAATTAAAACTATTGAAGAAGAATATCGCACGCTTTATAATGAAACCGGAACGGTTGCCATTTACATCTTTTTTTCTAACGGAAGTTCCAGCAACGATACACAAAGCTCTGTTACGTTAGGAACCGCCTATCGCAATACGTCCGTTGTCGTTTATCAAAAAACGTTGGAATTGATCACACAATCGGATCCTGAGTTACTTCCTATTTTAGAGCAAACAACGCTCGAGCACGAATTTGGCCATATTTTAGGTTTGATTAACCTTCAAAACGACGATATTCACAATGCACATGAAGACCCAAGCAATTCTAAACACTGCATTGTCGAAGAATGTCTCATGTATTTTAACGCGACCAATGTTGGCCGGAGTGCTTTGAACAGATTTATGGCCAGAGGAATGGTTCCGCAGTTAGATCCGCTTTGTATTGCTGACCTTCAGGCCAAAGGAGGCCAATAATTAATTTACTTTTTCACCATTAATATAGGTTGCCAAAACCTGAGTATTGGGGATGGCGTCTTCCGGACAGGTCATGATATTGGTGTCTAGCACCACAAAATCGGCTGCTTTTCCTAGTTCCAAACTCCCTTTTTCCCCTTCTTCAAAATTAGAATAGGCTGGCCAGATCGTCATCCCTTTTAAGGTTTCCTCTCTGCTTAGCGCATTTTCCATTTGATAGCCGGATTCCGGATAATGGTTTAAATCTTTTCGGGCGGTAGCTGCATAAAAGGTATGCATGGGATTTACCTTTTCAACCGGAAAATCCGTTCCAAGGGCAATTGACCCTGCTTTCTCCAAGAGCGTTTTATAAGCATAGGAACCTTTAATTCGTTCTGCACCTAATCGATCCTCTGCCCAATACATATCACTTGTAGCGTGGGTAGGTTGAACCGAGGGTATGATGTTATTTGAGAATTTATCGAAATCCGCCTGACTTATGATTTGGGCATGTTCAATCTTCCAGCGCGCATCTTTCTTTCCTTCCAAAGCCTTTGAATAGGCTCTAAGCACCGCAATATTTGCCGAATCACCAATGGCGTGCGTGTTCATTTGGTATCCTGCTTTTGCGATTCGCTCTGCCAATTGTTCCAGCTGCTCTTGGGTGGTAATCATAGCCCCATAATGATTGGCTTGATCCGAATAAGGGGCGCGTAATGCAGCTCCGCGAGATCCCAACGCACCATCTCCATAAACTTTTATGGAACGCACATTCAATCGATCGGTTTTTATAATGCCTTTATTTAAATAATAATCCAGGTTTGATTCCGAATCGGATGCCATGGCATATACCTTTAGTTTCATAAGGCCGGCTTGCTGTAAGCTATCTATTAATTCGATAATACTTCGATCTAATCCGGCGTCATTCACTGTAGTTAAACCCAGGTCCGTGCAAATTTTTTCAGCATCCAATAATGCCGAAATCTCCGTAGCTCTGCTTGTTTCCGGAATAACCGCATAGACTAAACTGGATGGTGTGTCTACTAAAATCCCTGAAGGTTCCCCGTTGATTAAAATCACTTCTCCTCCACTCATTTTCGTTTCGGCGGTAATCCCTGCCAATTCCAGGGCTTTAGAATTAACCCATAAGGCATGTCCGTCGATTCTAGACAATGCTACAGGAGTATTGGGAAATAATGAATCTAAGTCTTCTTTTGTAGGAAATTCTTTGACCTCCCAATCGTTTTGATCCCAGCCTCTCCCTGTGATGAATGGTGTATTTCGATCTTTTTCAAAAGCCACCAATTTTTCAAGCACCTCTTCCTTGCTCGTGGTTCCAACCAAATCGATATTTTGCAATCCCAAGCCAAAATAAAATAAATGAGCATGAGCATCAATAAGGCCCGGAACGATGGTATTTCCTTCTGCATCGTAAATAGCTGCCGCAGCATATTTTGATTGCATGGCTTCAGAAGAACCCAATTCAAGGATTACACCGTCGTTTACTACAAAGGATTCAACCTTATCAAAAGTATCGTTCACCGTATATACTTCAGCATTTATAACCAATAAGTCGACAGGAATCTTAGGTTGTGAGCACGAGATTAACACAATTGTCACTGTCAATAGACTGAAATATTTCATAGCATTCGATTTTTTGTAAAAATAAAAAAAGCATTCTAGACGAAGAATGCTTTCCTTATATTAAACCCTAAATTTAATTTTTCCTTTTCAATACAATAAGTAGATGCAATAGAACTGTTTAGGTTGCTTTTATTACCAATCAAATTTATAAGTTGCCCCAATAAGTCCCTGAATTCCTTGCACCGGGTAGTTCAACCACTTCTCGTAATTGGTTCCAAACAGGTTATTTCCTTTGGCAAACACCGATAATCGATCACTTACTCGGTACCCAACATTGACGTTGGCATCGAAATAAGCATCTAGGGAAATTACTTCTGAAGATGCTCCTGAGGTAAATAAATCGTTTCGTTCTCCCACAAAAAAGAAAGAAACTCCTCCAAAGATTTTTTCTGTGATATCAAAATTTGAAAATACGCTGGCTTCCAATTGAGGTAAGTTCCACGCCTCTGCCTGACTATCCAGCGAGTAACTGTAAAATCCGCCCTTGGCTCCCAATGAAAATCCTTCTGAAAGAGCCACCACCAATTCTCCAAAAATTTGAAGGGTGTTCACATCATCATATACCACTCCAAACGAATTCCCATATTCGTAACCTTCAAAATTTGAATTCATCCCTTTGTATGGGTTCAATTGAAAAAAGGCTCTATTTTCTTGCTTTCCATAGCTCGCACGAAGATTATATCCTACTTCATTGCTAAGTTTTCCTTTGACTCCTCCAAAAGCATCGTAGAGCGTGCTCGTAGGAGCAATGCCCAGGGTGGGAGAAACAAAAGGATTTTCTTCTTTAAAATTGCGATAGCTATTTTGGCTCAACCCTCCATGAACTCCTCCGTAAACAATGAGAATCTCGTCGACCAATCGATAGGATGCATCAATCTTTGGGTAGATAAAGAAATTGGTATCGCTATTTTCTGAATCCAAACTTACCACTGCTTGTGCTCCTAAGGATAGTGTGAGGTCATCGTCGTTATAAATAAGGGCCGGAGTCACTCCTGCATTCAAATAACTATATGAAATAGAGGCGGTATCTGAATAATTTCGATCAAAACTACCGGAAAGGTAATCGAGCATTCCTTCAACCCCTAAGGTGAAATCGCTTAAAGGAAATGAAAATTGAGGCTTCGCAGTCGCATTGATTTCAGACGATGAAAAAGCATCCGCTGTGTAATAAATATGTGCAGTTCCTCCGGTAAACACCGACTCTTCTATGGTAAGATTTCCTCCAAGATTCACTCCAAAATAACTTTGTCGTGGATCGATTTCGTTAATCGTTATTGAACTCGCATCATCAAATAGTGAATTCAATCCATACCAGTTAAAAATTTGGTGATTAATTCCAGCTTCCAAACCATACGATAAGTCACGTTGTCTACTTGAATAATTACCACTAAGCTCGGTGTCGAAATACTTGGTATCCAAGCGAACTCCTTCTATGCCACCTTGAGCCGAATTATGCCTAAAGAACAGGCTGGCGTTGTCGGTCCGACTAATTTCAAAACTGCTGAATAATTCTGCAAGAACAGAAGTATAGCTTCCAAACCCTAGGCTGGCATAGTTATCAAATAATTGAAGTGGCTTGGCTTTTTCAACAGTGGTTGCCTTTCCTTTGGCAGGAGTAAACGTAGAAGCAACGGGAACCGAAAATATCTCATACGTCACCGGTTTCTTTTGCGTATTTACCGAGTCGTTTAAGAAAGGTGTTTCCTTTACTTTAAATGCATCCGAAATAGTGGGCGTGTAAGGTTTTACAATATTCACCACCTCTGTGCCAAGATCATCTTTCTCTTGGGCGATTGCGAAAACGACATTTAAAAATGTCAATACCAAGGGAAAAAGACTTTTTATGTGAAAATTCAAAATTGTGTTTTTATAAGTGCTAAGGAATCGCATTCAAGTTTGATTTTAGGATTGATGAATTAGTTTCCGTCGGTTTCAACAGAGCTGTTTGTCTTAGATTCGTTTGCTTTAATGACGGCGAGTTCGGCCTTGGCCTCGTCGACCACATCCGGATAGTCGGTAAAATTACTAATCACACTTTCCAAGATATAAGTCGCTTGATACGCATCTTTTAAAGCATAAAAATTTTGCGCCATTAACACCAAGCCCTTGGCTCCGTAATACTTGTAACCGGAATATTCCTTTGCAAGCTGCTGAATGGAGCTGTTTGAATCCTCGTGATTCATCTTTTTATGTTGGAAATACGCCCTGTAATACAAAGCTTCAGCAGCCAATTTTCCGGTGGCGATCTTTGATACTTCAGCATAGGCTGTTTCTGCCTTTCCTTCGTCGCCAGTTTGCATGGCCGAACGCGCAATAATTACTTGGGCGTCGCTTTTAATGGCGTTATCCACTTTTTCATTCTTCAACACTTTCTCGGCATCGCTAACCGCTTCCGAGTAGTTTTTTAATTCATAATTTGCCTTCATCGCGTTGGTTTGTGCAAACACGACGTTTTGTGGAAAATCTGCTTCTCGTTCCAATCGTTTCAAAGCGCCTAACGCATTTTGATAGTCTTTCTTTGTGAGATATAATTCAGAAATACGAGCTAGCGCCTGTTCCGTAAATTCACTGCGATCCTTGTCTACCACAAATTTAAAATGAGGAATTGCCTTTTCGTTTTTTTCTTCTGCGAAATAGAGTTGCCCCAAATAGAAATGGGCGTTGAGCGCATGAACACCTTCAGGGAAATCCTTCAAATAGGCTTCAAAACGACTTATCGCTTGCGCTGGTTTATTTTGCAAATAAGGCTGCTCGGCTGCTTGATAACTGGCATCGTCCAACTCTGCATTCTCAACTTCTACAAAATCGAGGGTGTTTACCCAATTTGCATATTCGTTCACCTGACCTTGATCGATGTAGATTATTTTTGCTGAAGACACTGCTTGAAGTGCCTCGGGGGTGCTTGGGAATTCTTGAGCTACTTTCTTAAAAAGCACCAAGGCTTCAGAACTTTTCCCTGAATTATCTAATATAAGTGCTTGTTTCAAAAGTGCTTTGGAAACATAGCTGCTGCCCGGAAGGTCTTTTACCAGTTTTCCATAAGCTACCATGGCATCGCGAGTATTGTCTTGTGACACATAGGCATTCCCTAATTCGTAAAGCGCATCATCTCGATAAATCGATTTTGGATAGCGCGACCCAAAACTCTTTAATTCCTCCAATTTATTGTCTTGTCGGTCTACAAATCCGTAACTCATCGCCTTTTGAAATGCAGCATAATCTTGATCGGGAGCATTTCCTTCTATCGCCTTATTGTAATTCTCAAGGGCAGGCCAATAGGAACTGCTCATAAAATGACTATCGCCTAAACGGAGGTATGCATCATTCTTTCGCGCTGCATTGTTTGAAGATGATTCCAAGAAAAGCTCATAGTTGCGAATCGCTTCCGAATAATTTTTAAGTTTGAAATAGTTATATCCTAAATGGTAGCGACTATTTTCAAATTCCGGAGATTCTGAAGCTTTCGGCAGTTGCAAGAATTGCTTGTAACCGACTAAGGCTGCTTCAAAGTTAGAGGCCAAATAATCACTCTCTGCCTTCCAATAGGTCGCACGTGCAGTGATCACAGCATCAATAGGTTCTTTTAGCGATTTCTCAAAAAGTGCCACGGCCTCCTGATAATTCCCTTCATTGTATAGCTCAAGACCCCTGAAAAATGTAACTTTTTGATAAGCCTTTTTGTTTTCAAACGATTTGTTGTTCTCCAGTAGCTCAAGAGCCGCTTGATAATTTTTAGACGTGATGTATGAATCGATTAATAAATCCTTTAAAGCAACTCCATTAGCATTGTTGGGATAGGTTTCTAAAAATGAAAGAATCACCTGTGGGACGCTCGTATAACTATTTCCAATCTCGTAACTCAATTTGGCATAGTTCAACCAGGCATCTTCCTGAATTTCCGCAGAAAAATCCATTTCAGAAGCATTCTTAAAGGCATTGAGCGCCTGTTGCTTTTGGTCCAACTGCAGGTAGCTTTCTGCCAAATGATAATAAGCGTT
Source organism: Flavobacteriaceae bacterium (assembly GCA_024643425.1). Taxonomy (GTDB): domain Bacteria; phylum Bacteroidota; class Bacteroidia; order Flavobacteriales; family Flavobacteriaceae; genus JAHEMY01. The sequence goes on along the minus strand of JAHEMY010000009.1, from coordinate 9,793 downwards.
CTGTGCCACCGCGTTTCGACCATCGATAATTTTATTGAACTCTCCTATGGCGTTTTCGTATTCACCTTGTTTATAAAAGGCATAGCCTAATTGGTAATAGTCGGTGTTGTTCCACCTTCCTTTAATTCCTTTGTACTCTTTTAAATACGGAATGGCCTCCGAATAACTTCCCAAGTTGAAATAACTTTCTCCTATAATCTTTGAAAGCTCACTTTTTTCTTGAGGACTGGATCGCTCGTACTGCTCAAGTCCTAAATCGATGGCCTCCTGAAACTTCCCAAGTTTAAAGTTCATGTCGGCTTTATAGTAGCTCAAACCTTCCGCATAACGCTCTTCATTTTCGATTGTTTCGAACTGTTTGTTGGCCTCTTCATAGTTATCCCCTTCATAGGCGATAAACCCCAAATAGTATTTCGCCTGAGCACCGTACTTCTGTGAATCGCTTACTCGGTTGAAATATTTTTGAGCTTCCTGGTAGCGCTTGTTGGAAAAAAAGGCATACCCATTGTTGAAATAAAAACGTTCTCGCTCTGCGCGGCTCAAAGAAGATTCGTCTACTTTGTCGTACCATTTTTGCGCATAGGAATACTTCCCGTTTTCAAAGTAGAAATTTGCCACATTGATGTATGCATCGTTCCGTTTTATACTGGTGGGGTATTGGGACACGAATTGCTCCATGAGAAAATCGGCATCCTGCTGATTCAAACGAACTGCGCAATTGGCAATGTAATAGGAACAATCTCCTTGAATGGTTTCATCACCCGTCGATTCTTTGATGCTCGAGAAAAGGGATTGGGCCGCTAAATATTGTTGCTCATTATACAATTCAACCGCCTTGTGGTAGCGAACCTGATTATTGGTAAAGACTTCGGTTTGTTGAGCTGAAAGTATTTGTAGGTAAAAAATTATGGAAAGAGTGGCAAAGAGGTTTTTGGACATGTTTAAACGATTTTGGGCTGTGATTGCTTAAATTACCTGTACTACTAAACGGCATATTCCGGAAATACGTATATGGAGCCTTGTAAATTTAGTTGCCGAAAATTACTGTATTTTTAAAGTCAGATAAAACCAAAATTACATTTGTTATGAAGAACCTAATGTTAATAGTTATAGCCTTCTCAGTATCCTTTGGCTGTGCAGCACAGCCTGGAAATTTTTCCACCATCACTGAGAAAAACGGAAAAATTGGCATCGGCACGAAATCCCCGGATGAATTACTCACGGTAAAAGGAAAGATTCATACCCAAGAAGTTAAGGTCGATTTGAACGGTGCCGTAGCACCCGACTATGTTTTTGAATCTTATTATACGGGTTCTTCAGAACTTCAGCCCGGCTATGAGCGAATGTCGTTGAAGGATTTAGAACAATTTATAAAAAACAATTATCACTTACCCGAAGTTCCTTCCGCAGAAACAATGAATGAAGAAGGTATTCAACTAAAGGAATTCAACCTTTTATTGTTGAAAAAAATTGAAGAGCTTACCCTCTATACGCTCGAACAGCAGCAAGAAATTGAAACACTCAAATTACAAGTGGAAAAAGTCAGCTCGTCACGGGATTAATACGCTCACTTTTGTACATTTGACCTAGCATAAAACTTTATTCATGTCGCAAGCTGTTTTAGAACTAAAAAACGCATCTATTTTCCAAAGAGAAAGCCTAATTCTTGACGATGTAAGTGTTTCGATCGACAAAGGTGAATTTGTTTATCTTATTGGTAAAACCGGAAGTGGTAAAAGTAGTTTTATGAAAACACTTTACGGAGACCTTCCTTTACAAAAAGGCGAAGGAACGATTGTGGGCTTCGATCTTACCACCTTGAAAGAAAAAGACATTCCCTTTTTACGGCGAAAATTGGGCGTAGTATTTCAGGATTTTAAACTTCTCAACGATCGCACTATAAAAGACAATTTGCTGTTTGTGCTGCATGCGACCGGGTGGAAAGACAAAGCAGCTATGGATCAGAAGATCGATTCGGTTTTAGATAAGGTGGGCATGAAAAGCAAAAGCTTCAAGTATCCTTATCAGCTATCAGGAGGAGAACAACAACGTGTTGGTATTGCCCGTGCATTGTTAAACGATCCCGAATTAATCCTTGCCGATGAGCCCACCGGAAATCTCGATCCGCAAACCAGTGTGGAAGTGATGCAAGTGCTCCAAGAAATCAACAAGAACGGCAATACCATTTTAATGGCAACCCACGACTATGCATTGATTCTAAAATATCCTTCGAAGACTTTAAAATGTGACGATCACCAAATTTTTGAAGTGGTTCAAAAAACCGTTTAATTATTATTTAAAATACTAGGATCCCTAAGTACTAAATCGCACTCTTTCTTTATTTCCGGCTCAATTTTTAAATGAATCCTTCCTTCTTTCCCCGGTTTAAGCTGCGTATTTGGTTGAACGACAATTTGATTCTTTGCAATTAAATCCAGTGTCGATTTTTCGGTAAATTTTTGATTTCGAATAACGACAGCTTTTGAATGAGCGGTGATTTTAAAATCCCAACGACTAAATTTCTGATTTTGAATATAGGCGGTTTCTTTCGGGTTGTTTAACTGATAAACCATTTCAACAGCATCTCCGGTTTGTAATATACCGGCGCCATACATTCCCGCATAAGGTTTATTGACCTCGATATCATCGATATTCATGGAAGTGATTTTCAGAATAGATTCCACCTCATCAACAGGCAAACAGGGATAGAGCGAAAACATGAGTCCGATAGTCCCCGTGACAAAAGGCGTTGCGGTGGAGGTCGCTTCGAAGGAGACCATTTCTGTCTCTTTTTCCAAAGCATATTTACTGTATCGAAAAACTCCTACCGTAGGAGCTAATATGTCCACAAATTCATTTAAAGTTGACGTGGAAGCAGGGTATATGCGCAAAGGTTTGGATTCATCGTGATTTAGAAATCCGGCGGTGCGCCCAACATAACCGCGAATATTTTCAACATACGGATGACCGTTTTTTTCTTCGTAGTTTAAATTATCCAAGGGCTCCGGGTATTTATACATCGCGGAGGCCACAGAAATAACATGGTCATAGGATGCAGGATAATACCGCAAATTCCCTTGTGAAATTTTCCAGCTCTTATTTCCTGCCCCTGCTACGATGACGGTTCCGTTTCGAAACATTTTATCAATACTGTCCTGAGCCTTTTTATAATTTGCTACCCCTACCCAACTACAATTAATCACTTTTACCCCGGCTCTAGATAATTCCATGAGAGCATCGAAGTGTAAAAAGTCGCCATAAGTAGTGGTGGAAATTGAACAGTCGTAACAGATTCCGGGAACCCCAAAAGCATTATCTCCTTGAGCTGCAGCAATGGAAGCTACTCCCATCCCGTGACCTTTTACAAGCGGTGACTTTCTAAATACTTTCGTTTTTCCTCTGAATTCAACATCGGTAGAATCCACGAAAGCATCGGATATTCCTACTGAAATATCCCTTCTGCCTGTTGTATAATACCAGGCTTTGGGTAGACCCAGAAAATCTAAATAATCCAACGATACATCCAAACCCTTATTGGGAGTGATCTTTGCCGTAGTACCATAATCGTTCGGCTCAAAACGTTTTTCACGTGTTTGCGCATAGACCGAATGAACCAAAAACAGTAAAACGGTGAAGAAACAGCCTATTGTTCTTAAATGTTGCATTCTCCTAATGTACTAAAAAATTAAGCACTTCTTTTTTTAAAAATGGTAATTTAGCGATTCAGAAACTTTTGCGACAGCATCATTTATTGCGATGACAGAAAACCCTTTTTTCTCGGTAATTATACCTCTTTATAACAAAGAGCGTGATATTGCGAACACGCTGAAAAGTCTTTCCTTGCAATCGTTCCAGAATTTTGAAGTGGTGATCGTAGACGATGGTTCTACCGATCGAAGTTTGGAAATTGCGCGTTCGCATGCCACCAAGCAACACCGTATTTTTACAAAAGCCAATGAAGGCGTGGCCCCAACTCGAAATTTTGGGGTAGAAAAGGCAGAAAGCCAGTATGTTGTATTTCTCGATGCCGACGATTATTGGTATCCATATCATCTTGAAGACCTAAAAGAATTAATCGATACTCATCCGGAGGGATCTTGGTACGCAACCGCCTATGAAAAGCGATTTAACGATCAATTGGTTTCATCCATGATAGCTCCCATTTTGAACAAAGGACCTGAATGGAAAGGTCCCGTGAGCAATTTTTTTGAAAATTCATTGGTCGATTGCCTTGCCTGGACCTCTGCCGTGTGTTTTGAAAAATCGTTTTTTCAAGCGCTGAATGGTTTTGATACAAGCATCACCATGGGAGCGGGAGAAGACACCGACTTATGGTTGCGCGCAGCCCTGAAGGCACCGTTGGTGTTCTCCAATCGAATTTCCGCCAGCCACAACCTTCAAGGGAGCAATCGAATTTCAAACAGCCCAACGCTGGATCGCAACTTCATGGATTTGGATCGGTATGAGGACGAGGCCACAAAGAATCAATTTTTGAAGAAATACTTGGATCTAAATCGTTATTCGTTTGCGCTTCAACACCGATTTGCAGGTGATGAAAACACTTTTAAAGAATATATATCCAAGCTGAATCGCGATCACCTTAACGCTAAGCAACGATTTTTACTAAATCTGCCCAGACCGGTCCTATCATTATTTGTGAAACTAAAATCAGGTTTGGAAAAACTCGGAATTCGAACTACTTCTTTTTAAACGCTAGGAAGTCGTTGTAGGATCGAATGTAATCACTTTCAAGAAATTCTCCCGAAGAAAGCACTAAACACACCGCACCGGAAGAAAAATCTTCGAGTTCTCTCCAAATACCGGTAGGAATCAATAATGCTTTGTTAGGCTTATTAAGTACGAATGATTTTTTTTCTTGTCCGTCGTCCAACACCACCGAAAAACTTCCACTTAGTGCAATCAGGCATTCTAGTTGCTCTATATGAGCGTGCCCTCCACGAGCAGCATTGCTAGGGACATCGTACAAATAATACACCCGCTTTACCGAGTAAGGCAAGGTGTTTTTTTCAATCACCGCTAAATTTCCTCGAGGATCCTCAATTTTAGGAATGTCGAGTAATTCAATTTGTTGAAGTGAAGTGTCACTCATGGGTCAATAGTTTTTTCCAATGTTGGGCAATCTCATCCATCGAATAGGCCTGTACCGATTTTCCGGCATTTGCCTTCATCGATTGATAACGCTCTTCATTGGTGGCTATTTCAATTAATGCCTTCGCAAAAGTAGCAATATTTCTCTCTTTCACTAGCAATCCATTCATTCCATCCTTAATTATTTCTGAAGGTCCCGAATCGATATCCAAAGAAACCACGGGCACTCCCAACGCCAGTGCTTCGATAAGAACCATGGGAAACCCTTCAAAAAAACTAGTGAGGCATACTGCATGTGCTCCTTTTACAATTACTTGGGGAGCAGGATGATGGCCAATGAATACAATGTGTGTATTCGATTTTAATGCTTTTGCCTTCGCTTCAAGCATTTCCCGATCGGCTCCATCGCCCATAATCACCAAGTAGATCTCATCGGTGAAAAGTTTGGAAGCTTCAAAAGCATTTAATAAGAAACTAAGATCTTTGACTTCATCCTCGAGCCGACCATAAAACAGCAGGTATTTCTTGTTCAATAAAACTTCGGGCAAGATTCCTGAATTATTTTGCAACCACTCTTCATCGTAAGCATTTGGTATGGTCACCCGATGTTCAATTTGATATTTCTCGAACAATTGAGATTCGATAAATTTAGAAACCGCAACATTATAAACATTCGAATTACAAAGGGCAGCGAATTTCTCCGGTGCTTCGGTAAGCGATAAAGAAACACTTGAGCTGTGCGTTACATAGATGGTTTTAAATTGGCGGTAGAGGTATTTCTTATAAAAAACCTCTCGTTGGTACTGGTTCTTTGAACGATGATCAATAATAACATCGAATTGCTCCTTCTTCAGAAACGAACGAAATGCCCGAAACCGCATCATTCTCTTAAATAGATTGTCCTTCCCTGTTTTTAATACACCCAAATTGAAAATGGTGCCCTTGTAAGGATATTCTATCTCATTATTCAGAAGTACAATACTTACCTCAAAACCAAGGCCCACAAGCATTCTGGAAAGAATGGAAACCGATCGTTCTGCTCCTCCGCTTCCCAGAGAAATAGATACGAGGCATACTTTTGTATTTTTAACTTCGTTCAAATAGTTACCTTAGTGGTCTTAACAAAGATATGAAGATACTTTTAGTAGGAGAGTATAGCCGACTGCACAATTCACTTAAAGAAGGATTAGTTTCTTTAGGCCATGAAGTGACCTTGATTGGGTGTGGGGATTATTTTAAAAATTACCCTGTGGATATTAAGTTTCAACGAAAGTATACAAAAGGACTTTCCATGAAACTGAAGAACCTCATCTTCAGTTTATTCAAAATAGATCTTGCCTCCATTGCCATAAAAAATCAATTCCTTGAACATGCCAATGCCTTAAAAGGATTTGACGTAGTTCAATTAATCAATGAAAGTGCCTTAGGAATTCAGCCGCGTGAAGAAGAAGTGGTCTTAAATTTTTTAAAAGCACATAATAACAAGCTTTTTGTGCTTTCCTGCGGAACCGATTATCTCAGTGTCTCCTATGCGTATGAAAAAAAGTTTAGGTATTCCATCCTCTCTCCTTTGTTCGAAAAGAAAGTGACAAAAGCTGCCTTCGAACCTATTTTAAAATACCTGACGCCTCCTTATAAGAAATTGCACAAAGCAGTAATGAGTAGTGTGGAAGGTGTTATTGCAACCGACTTGGATTACCACATTCCATTGATTGGGAATTCAAACTATTTAGGGCTAATTCCGAATCCGATCAATACCGATATAATTCAATACCAACCCTTGAATTTAGAAGGACCTATTGTAATTTTCCATGGAATTAACCGCGCTAATTATTACAAGAAAGGCAGTGATTATTTTGAAGCGGCCTTAGCGCTTATTCGGGAAAAGTATGGCGCTCGAGTGAAAGTAATCACTACTGAAGACGTGCCTTACAACGAATACATCAATGCCTACAATGAGGCTCATATTCTGATGGATCAAGTGCTAGGCTACGACCAAGGCTACAATGCTCTTGAAGCGATGGCGAAAGGAAAAGTGGTGTTCACCGGAGCCGAAAAAGAGTGGTTGGAACAGTATGATCTAGAAGAAAATACGGTAGCCATTAACGCCTTGCCTAATGTAAAAGATTTGGTTGAAAAATTATCTTTTTTAATTGACCACCCTGAAAACCTAAAGACCATCTCTAAAAATGCCCGTGCCTTTATTGAAAAGGAGCATTATTACAAAACCATCGCAGCAAAGTACATTGCCACTTGGCAACGATAAGAATTTATTTATAGAGTATGAGGTAGCGCTTCATGAGTTCCTCTTCCGACTTCCAATCTCTTGAGATATTTGTTTTTAGAAGCTTTGCGGGAATGCCCCCTATTAAGATGTTTTCTCCTAAGTTCGTGTAGTCCTTATTGCACAAGGTATTCGAAGCAATGGTGCAATTGTTTGGCGTTTTGGTTCCTTGCATCACGGTTACACGATTGCTGATGAAGTTATATTCCCCGAGGCGAATCTTGCCTGTCATTGGATATTTCTCACCAGTTTCGGTATTATACATTTGATGAAAGTTAGTGTCCATTAATTGGGCTTCAGAACCCATTCGGGCATAATCGCCAAAAACAATTTCATCCTTGCAAATTATCTTTCCATTTGAAGCCATCGAGGCCATGGTTCCCATTTCCAAACGAGCCCCTTCTCCTACGTGAACAAAGTAATCCTTCCCAAACTGCGCATATCCGTTAAAAACAATTTCACCTTGTAAAAAGAGTTCAGCGGTTCCTTTGGATCGAGTGACCAGTTCGTAGGGCTGACCAAATCCAACCATCCCTTTTTTAATGGGTCCCTTTAAAGTTACCGTTCCGCTTATATCACCAAACTTTACACTTCCATAAAACATTACGGGGAGTTTCAAAGCCACGGACGAAGGAAACATCTTAAAATTAAAACGATACGTTTTCCACCAATTAACCGCCCAAAAAAGCTTCCAGGCGTGTTTCCATCGATGATATAATGCGCGCAGTGCATCCATATTAGCGTTTCAAGAATCGTTTTAAATATTGTTTGATGTCTATTTTACGATCCAAATAATACAACGAAAATAGGCAAGAAATAACAATTATCACACCCATCACTAAGTATCTCGTCATTCCCTGCTCCCATTGCGCTATCCAAAAGGCAACTCCACAGAGTATCATGCTAATGATAAATACAGGATAGAACTCTTTATTAAAGCGAAATTGATAGATCGATCGGGTAAGTAAATGCAGTCCTATATAATGAAGAATGTAATAGACAAAAAAACTAATCCCCAAGCCTTTGAGTCCGCCGTACGTATATCCAATCACATTAGCGGTTAGGAGCAAGGCGTTAAAAACGATCGCTGTTCGAATGAACATACGAGAATCGCCTTTTGCAATCAAGATATAACCCATCGAAAACGAAACCGCTTTAAAGAGCATTCCCAAGATTCCCCATGAAACAAGGGCAATGATGGGTAAAAACTCTTCGGTGTATAATAGTTCAATAATTTGAGGGGCGAAAGCCAAAAAGATGACGATCACGGGAACCATCAGTAAAATCGCAATATAAGCTTGTTCAAATACGGTTTGATTGGTTTGCTCTCGGTTGTCGGCGATTGCAGAAAGGCGTGGGAAATAATCGGTTCCCATTGCAGTAAATACCAAGCCAACATAGGTATTGAGAATTAGAAAACCTGCATTGTATAATCCAACCTCATCCACTCCTCCTTGAGCACTGATAAAAATTTGTATGATGTAGGCGACAATCAACGTAATTATACTACTCAAGCTTAGCATGACTCCCAATTGAATCATAGGTTTCCCCAATTGAAATGCTTCCTTGGTGGTACTTTTATTCGCCTTTAATCCATGTCTTGTGTCATAATAAAAGGTCACCACAAAACTAATGGCAGCCGCAAGGATGATGGCCGGGACAATCGCATCAATCCTAAAATAATAATAGAGCGGAACCGTAATAAGGAGTCCGATGAAATTACCCAAAAGGTTGGCCTTCGCCAAGCCTTTTAATTGTCGTAATCCCTGAAGAATTGCAAGCTTCCCATCGGTTAATTGTTTAAAAAATAGGGCTGCAGAAACCCCCATAATCGAAAACGTATAATCCCTGTTTCCGAAGGCAATCTCGCTAAGCCAGGGGGACGTGATTATCATCAATAAAGCTCCTACCAATCCGGTGATAACGACCAACCGATTTAAAATTCCTACCGTCTTTTCGACAGTTTGGCTTGCCTTTTGTTCTTTCGCAGCCGAAATTTCCTTGACAGCACTCCGGTCCAATCCTAAATTGGTCAAGGCACTTAAAACTCCTACGGTAGAAAGTAATAAGCTGGAGATTCCCATGCCTAAGGGCCCTATGAAGAGTGCTATAAATTTTGAACGTACAATCGAAATAAGGATATTGAACACCTGCACCCCACCAAAGAGCGAGGTAGCTTTTAAAATGCTCTTAAACGATTGTCCCTGATCCATTAAGCGCTGCTATTTTTTTTGGAGGTTCTTCGCACGTAGTTGACTACTAAAATAAGCACCACGATCAAATACACGATATATCGTATAAGGTGACCAATCACCACCCCTTCTACACCATATTCACCAATAAAATAGTGGGCAAAGGCATAGAACAGTCCAATTGATAGAATTTCAGTGAATACAAAGT
>JAHEMY010000073.1 GCA_024643425.1 Flavobacteriaceae bacterium | reverse complement strand
GAGCTTCCAAAGGGAGTGCCACAAAATTTGGTTCCTTTTATAACCCAGACCGCAGTGGGTATGCGAGAAAAGCTTTCCGTTTTTGGAGGGGATTACCCTACTCCGGACGGAAGTTGTATTCGGGATTATATTCATGTGGTGGATTTGGCGAAAGCTCATGTAACCGCTTTGAAAAGGTTGCTAAATAGAGAAAACACCTCCAATTATGAGGTGTTTAATCTTGGGACAGGAAAAGGAAGTTCCGTTTTAGAATTAATTAATACGTTCGAAAAAATTACCGGGAAACCTCTTGCATACAGTATTGTAGATCGTAGGCCCGGCGATGTAATCGAAGTATATGCGGATACCACAAAGGCCGCTGAGGTTTTAGGTTGGAGAACCGAAAAATCACTAGAAGAGGCTTTGCGCTCTGCTTGGAAATGGGAGCAGAAAATTAGACATCCTCGTTAAGCATCTTGAATTTTCTTTAGAAAAGCCGATGGGTACATCCCATATTTTGCTAGAAATTTCTTGGAGAAGCTCTCCGCGCTACGAAAGCCATTTTCAAATGCAATTGCTTCAATGGTATACCTTCGTTTTAGAGGATTTGTTTGTAAATCGATGTAAGCGTGCTCTATCCGCAAATCGTTTAGGTATTTTTTAAACGATTTCCTTTTAATATGATTCACAACCCTAGAAAGGTAACTATGGTTGGTGCCGATTGATTTTGCAAGACCGGGTAAGCTTAAATCGCGATCCAAGTACCCTTTATTTTTTTCGAATGCTTTTAAATTGAGCAAGATTTCTTCAATGAGCTCTTGGGGAACCAAAATTTGATCGGCTATCGTTTCTTTCCTGTTAGGGTGAATCGTTCTAAAAGGAATAGGGGCACTTTTATGAGCTGATGGATTTTGCTTCGATGGCTTCCATTTTGAAATTAATTGCTCAAAGGTTCTAACGATCGCATTCTTTGTTGTCGAAAGGGGATCATCTGAAAAGGAAATGTTTTGCTTCTTAAAAAGAGTTTCAAAAACCTTTTGCTCGGGGGTAACTACATACTTTTCCATAATGTTAGATTTTCCACTAACTTACTTCCAAACCCCTACATGCCGGGCAATGCCGATAAAAGTTTACGTTCCTTGCAAATTACATTCTTAAGCGAAGGTCGCTTTTTCGGTGGTCGCGCTGTTGTCAATTTTTTTAACCAACCCTTGTAATACATTCCCCGGTCCTATTTCAATAAAGGTGGTCGCGCCATCGGAAATCATATTTTGAATGCTTTGCGTCCACTTCACGGGAGCGGTTAATTGCGCAATTAAATTTTTCTTAATCTCCATCGGATCTGTTACCGCCGTAGTGCTCACATTTTGATAAATGGGGCATGCAGGGGCTGTAAATTGCGTTTCTTCAATGGCGGCTGCCAATTCCTCTCGCGCAGGTTCCATAAGCGGACTGTGGAAGGCACCGCCAACGGGAAGAATGAGTGCTCGACGCGCACCGGCTTCCTTCAGCGCTTCACAAGCAGCTTCAACAGCAACAATTTCTCCCGAAATAACTAATTGCCCGGGACAATTATAATTTGCTGCAACTACAATACCGGGGGTATTCGCACAAATTTGTTCGACAATCGCATCCTCTAAACCTAGTACAGCTGCCATGGTAGAAGGCTGTAGCTCACAGGCTTTTTGCATGGCTAAGGCTCTTTTGTAAACCAGTCGCAGTCCGTCGCTAAAAGCAAGGGTTCGATTTGCCACCAACGCCGACAATTCGCCTAAAGAGTGTCCCGCTACCATATCCGGTTGGAATTGATTGCCAAGAACTTCAGCCATGATTGCAGAATGTAAAAACACGGCAGGTTGGGTGACTTTGGTCTCTTTTAGCGCTTCGGCCGAACCTTCAAACATAATCTTCATAATGTCAAAACCTAATACCTCATTGGCATGTTCAAATAGATCCTGGGCTTTTTTAGAAGATTCGTAGAGGTCTTTGCCCATTCCTGTATATTGAGCACCTTGGCCCGGGAAAATATATGCTTTCATGATTTGTGCGTTTTGATGGTGTAAAAATAAGGTTTTCCTTAAAAATTTTTCTTTTGGTAGGTTTGGTACGTAAATGCAAATTGATGACGTTCATCTTTTGGGTGAAATTCTTCATGTACTAAATCCCACATCGCTTCATTGATTTCCGGAAAGTAGGTGTCGGCTTCAAAAGTTCCATGCACTCGTGTTAATTCGATTTTGCTAGCCACAGACATTCCAAGTTTATAAATTTCACCACCTCCAATAATAAATGGTTGTTCATCGTTTTTAGCCAATAAAAGGGCTTCATCCATATTGGAGACTACTACAATTCCCTCTTTTTGATAATCGGAATTTCGTGTAATCACAATATGGGTTCTGTTGGGTAAAGGTTTTGGAAATGATTCGAAGGTTTTTCGCCCCATGATAATGAAATGCCCGGTTGTAAGCTGTTTGAATCGTTTGAAATCGTCTGGCAAATGCCAAACCAAATCATTTTCTTTCCCGAGTTCGTTGTTTTCTCCCGCGGCTGCTATTATCGTAATCATAGGGAATTTTATAGAGGTGTATGGTCGTTTTTTTTTAATGAATCTTTTTCAACCTGTTCCTTTAATGAACGTAAGCGCTTTTCTTGAAGGGCTTTGAGTTTTTCAAGCTGACGATCCTCCCATTCCTTTCCCATGAAACGATTGACAATAAACACATTGAAAACATGAATAAAAAAGAGTAGGGTCCACAGTAAAATAACCCATACAAACCAATTACTAATAAAGAAATCGGATCCAATTCCTAATATAGGGTTGATGATAATTAGCAGGATTGAAACCGCTAAAAAGACAATAAAATGCTGCATTAAACGCTTTTTCTGTTTGATGCGTTTTCGAGCATAGTCGTATTGTTCACGTTGTTCTGAATCCAAGCTCACAATCTTTTGAGAATTAAAAACATCGAAGTACCTTTCGTGTTATGTAAAAATACCCAATTTTTGGCTAAATGAAGAACCAAAACATAGATTTTAAAAAGCAATTCCCTGCTGCATCGAATTATCTCTATCTCAATACGGCCTCGAGTGGGTTATTGCCAAAAACCATAGTTGAATGGCGTCAACAGCATGATCTTCATTTTCTTGAGCATGGAAGTGTTTTTAGAGATGGTCACAAAGCCCACTTAAGAGAGGTAAAAAAAGATGTCGCTCGATTTTTTCATACCGGAGCGGATCAAGTGGCACTGGTCCCAAACTTCTCGTTCGGACTTAATTCTATTTTGGAGGGTATTGAAAAAGGGACTCGTATTTTATTAATTAAAGGAGATTATCCTAGTATCAATTGGCCCACCGAGTATCGCGATTTCGATGTTTGTTATGCGGAATTGGATGCACAATTAGAACAAAATATTGCAGCCGCTTTTGATGCCTATAAGCCAGACGTGTTTATGTGCAGTATGGTGCAATACATTAGTGGGATTCGATTGGATTTGGAATTTTTACAAAAATTGAAAGAGAATTATCCCACGACGCTAATGATTGGTGATGGGACGCAATATTTGGGAACTGCCGATTATAATTTTGATTCCGGACCCTTTGATATTGTTGGGGCAAGCACCTACAAATGGATGCTATCAGGGTATGGGAACGGATTTTTTATGATGAAGGATGCAGCAGCCTCAAAACTAAACCTGAGAACCATTGGATTCAACTCAGCGGATGCTGTTTATGGAAATAAAGACAAGATCAATTGGGTTGGACGCATGGAACCCGGGCATCAAGACACCCTAAATTATGGTAGTTTAGGACAGGCAATCCAATGGATGGAAACCATCGGAATAAAAGCTATTGAAGAAAAAAACAAAGCGCTTTCTAAAGCAGCGCATCAACGATTTAAGGCCTTAGGCTGGTTGGATGAAATCGCCGCTGAGCGAGAAAATCATTCGACAATCTTTAATATTACAGGAACAGAAGAATTATTTAATCAGTTGAAGAAACACAACATCCTGGCTTCCTATCGAGGAAAAGGAATTCGTGTGAGTTTTCACTTTTACAATAGTTTGGATGATCTAGAAAAACTCATCACTATTGTTCAAAGTTTAAGATAACCCTACTTTCCTGTTTTAAAGGTAATGGGAACGGTATACTTTAAGGATCTTGGCTTTCCTGCAAGCATGCCCGGACGCTTCATTTTTGGAATTGCGTTAATGATGCGCTTTGCCTCTTCCTGAAGTGACTTTGTGCCATCCTTTACACTTAGAATGTCAACTTCTCCCTTTTCATTGATATTGAACTCTACCACTACACGGCCTTGTTCGTTGTTTTTATAAGCTTCGGGAGGATATTTAAAGTGGGTTCCAACGTGTTTTCCCAATTGTTGACGAAAACAGTCATCGGCGCTCTTGCCTTTTTTTCCTTCACATCCCGGCCAGATTGGAGCAATCTCTCGCGTTGTGACGACATTCTTTTTAACGGTCCCCCATTCTTGGGAAAAACCTTTGGTAAAAAGCAATAGTAAACCTACAAACAGTATTCTTTTCATAAATAAAAATTAAATAGCAACTGTCCCCTTGATGTGAGGGTGTGGATCGTAATCCACCAAGGTAAAGTCATCAAAATTGAAGCCAAATATATCTTTTACTTCTGGATTTAACAACATTTTTGGTAATGGCTTTGGTTCTCTGGATAGTTGGAGTTCCAATTGTTCAAAATGATTGCTGTAAATATGAGCATCTCCGAAGGTGTGAATAAATTCTCCCGGCTGATAACCGCATACTTGGGCCATCATCATGGTGAACAAAGCATAGGAGGCAATATTGAAAGGAACTCCTAAAAAGATATCGGCACTGCGCTGATAAAGCTGACAAGAAAGTTTTCCATTGGCAACATAAAACTGAAAAAACGCATGACAAGGAGGTAAGGCTGCTTTTCCGTTGGCGACATTTTCGGAAAATGATTTCGAAGTGTCGGGCATCACCGAAGGATTCCATGCGCTTACTAACATTCGGCGGCTGTCCGGATTATTCTTTAAGGTTTCAACCACCTCTTTAATTTGATCAATCTCTTCACTGTTCCAATTACGCCATTGGTGCCCATAAACAGGGCCTAAATTCCCTTGTTCATCGGCCCATTCATTCCAAATTCGCACTCCATTTTCCTGTAAATAAGAAATGTTAGTATCTCCATTCAAAAACCACAGCAATTCATAAACAATGGATTTTAGATGTAATTTTTTTGTAGTGACCATCGGAAACCCTTCGCTCAGGTCAAATCGCATTTGGTATCCAAACACACTTTTAGTTCCTGTCCCTGTGCGGTCTTCTTTAAACGCACCGTGTTCCATTACATGTTTTACAAGGTCATGGTATTGCTTCATAGTTCCAAGTTGATTTGCGGTAAATGTAAAAAAGTTGGTTACTTTTTGAAAATGCAGCCCCCATTCATTTATCAATAGTTATTAACCAATAAGCATTCCGGCGATGGTGGCTGTAAGCAGTGCGGCAATGGTTCCGCCAATAAGGGCTTTTACACCAAAACGAGAGAGTGTATCTCGTTGTGAAGGGGCTAAGACACCGATTCCTCCAATTTGAATTCCTATGGAAGCAAAGTTGGCAAATCCGCACAAGGCATAGGTGGAAATCACGATAGAGCGGTAATTCGTGATTAGGCCATTTTGTTTCAGCTCACTCAAAGAAGCATAAGCATAGAATTCATTTAAAATGGTTTTTTCACCTAGCAACTGACCAACGACGGTAATATCTTGCGCCGGTACACCAATAATCCAAGCGACCGGGGCAAATACTTTTCCTAACAAGTACTGCATGCTAAGACCTGTATAAACGCCATCGGTGCTTTTTGCAATCATTTCATTCAATCCCGTGGGGCCACCAATCCAATCTACCGTAATCCAGTTAAAAACGGCAATTACCGCTGTAAACACCAAAAGCATGGCGCCAACATTCACGGCGAGTTTTAATCCTTCTGTAGTTCCGCGAGAGATCGCATCTAAGATGTTCGTTCCAATTTTATCTTTTGAAATATCCAAGGTCCGATTTACTTCTTCCGTTTCCGGATAAAGCATTTTCGCAATGATGATGGCAGCCGGAGCCGACATGATCGAAGCGGTGAGTAAATGTTTCGCAAAATGAATCTTTTCGACATCACTATCTCCTCCCAAAAAGGCAATAAAGGCAGCCAGCACTCCTCCCGCAATTGTGGCCATTCCTCCAACCATCAAGCACATCATTTCACTTTTGGTCATTTTATCCAGATAGGGTTTCACCACTAAGGGAGCTTCTGTCTGACCAATAAAGATGTTAGCTGCAGCCGCAAGGCTTTCTGCCCCTGACAGATGCATGGTTTTACTCATGAACCAAGCCAGTCCTTTGACTACTTTTTGGAGAATTCCGAGGTAATAAAGCAAGGAAGTAAAAGCAGAAAAGAATACAATTGTGGGTAACACTTTGAAGGCAAATATGTAACCGAAAGTTGTCTGATCCGTCACCAAACTTCCAAATAAAAATTCGGCTCCTCGTTCACTAAAGTTCAGGAACTTTACTACTTTGTCTGAAATCCAATCAAAGCCAAAAGCAACAAATTCAACTTTTAGAACTAAGACCGCAAAAACCAATTGCATCGCGATGCCGGTGGCGACCAATTTCCAATTAATCTTTCTTCGATTGCTGCTTAGCAGGAAACAAACCAAAAGTAAAAATATCATGCCTAGGATGCCTCGTCCAATGCTGTTTGCATTAAGTCCGATGCTCTGCTCTTCATCCAATTTTAAATTGGATTTGGATGTTATTTTGGGTTTTGTTTTAAAAAGGTAGTGTACATTGTTTTCAACAAAACTCAGTGTAGAGTCTGTGCTTTGCGTCACACGATACCTGCGAATCGTATCATTTGGGCTTTCATAAAAAAGAACTAAAAGGTTATTCTGGAAGATATAATCGCCTTTCGCGACTAAATTTTCTTTAGCCTCCAACTGGTATTTAAATCTGCCGTCTTTTAATTGAAAAGTATCGTGATCCGGGTTGATCGAGAAAAGTGCATTGCCATTTTCATCTTGAATGGCTGAAAAAATATAGTCGTTTTCGATGGTTTGACTAAGCCCACTCCCTTGGATAAAAATAAATACAATAAGAGTAAGTAGTCTGATCATCCTTATTTTTCTCGTTTGGAAATTTCGTCACGGATGCTGGCTGCTTTTTCGTAATCTTCATTAACGACAGCCTCGTCCAACATTTCGTTTAATTCTTTGAGGGTATATTTGCTGTAGTCTTCGGTAACTTTTATTTTTGATTCTTTATCCTCGCTTACCAAGAGGTGTTCGAGAACTTCCTCTTCCTCTTTTGAAATTTTCTTGCTTTTCGGAGGTGTTTTTAAATAGATGCCGGCTTTATCAAGGATTCCTTTGTAGGTGAAAATAGGTGCTTTAAAACGAAGCGCAAGCGCTATAGCATCACTGGTACGTGCATCAATGATTTCCTCGATGCCGTCTCTTTCGGAAATAACGCTCGAATAAAATACACCATCCACAAGCTTGTGAATAATAACCTGTTTCACTGTTATTTGAAAACGATCGGCAAAATTCTTGAACAAATCGTGTGTAAGAGGTCGAGGTGGTTTTAATTCTTTCTCTAAAGCTATCGCAATAGATTGTGCTTCAAAGGCGCCAATCACAATGGGTAATTTGCGGTCCCCGTCTTCCTCTTTTAAAATTAGCGCATAGGCCCCATTTTGGGTTTGGCTATACGAAATTCCTTCAATATTAAGTCGTACTAAACTCATTGGATGCATTAAAAAAAGCTGTTCAAAATAGAGGCGTACCCTTTTTGAACAGCCCTTTTTGTGAAGGCACAAATTAATAAAAAATTATGCGTTTTGAGACTTAAACTCTTTTAATTTTTCAATGAATTGCGGAACTACTTCAAAGGCATCACCTACGATACCATAATCGGCTGCCTTGAAAAAGGGTGCTTCCGGATCGTTATTGATAACCACTTTTACTTTGGATGAATTGATTCCTGCTAAATGCTGAATAGCACCACTAATTCCAATAGCGATGTACAAGTTGGAAGCCACAGGTTTTCCTGTTTGCCCTACGTGTTCGCTATGTGGTCTCCATCCCATGTCGCTTACCGGTTTCGAACAAGCGGTCGCTGCTCCTAATACGGATGCCAAGTCTTCAATCATTCCCCAGTTTTCAGGACCTTTTAGGCCTCTACCTCCGGAAACTACAATTTCAGCATCGGCGATGGTCACTTTATCGGTTGCTTTGTCCACAGACACTACTTCCATTCCATTGGAAGAAAGCGCGGGGCTGAAAGCACTTACGCTTGCAGGCACAGGGTTTTCTTTCACACCATAAGCGTTCTTAGCAAGTCCGATTATTTTAATAGGGGTTTTTATTTCAGAAGTTGCAAAAGCCTTATTGGTAAAAACGCTATGTTTTACTGTAAAAGGGTTTGTGCTTATAGGGAGTTTGGTGACATTAGCAACATATCCTGCTTCTAGCTCAATTGCTAAAAGCGGCGCTAAAAACTTACTGTTGGCGCTAGAGGATAAGACCACTACTTGAGCACCTTCTTCTTTTGCTGCGGTAGCAATGGCTTGCGCATAAGCTTCCGCATTAAATTTGTTCAAAGAGTCGTTGGATAGTTCCAATACTTTGGAGGCGCCGTAGGTTCCAAGGTCCGCTCCATGATTCGAATTGATAGCAATTGCGGTAACGGTGGAACCTAATTGATCTGCAATTCCCTTTGCATAGGACACGGCTTCTTGAGCTATTTTCTTAAATGTTCCTCCTTCGGATTCTGTATATACGAGTACTGACATATTATTGTTTTTCGATAGCAGCTTCTTTCATCGAGGTATTCAATGAGAAGCTAATAGGTTTAAACTAAATTACTTTTGCTTCGTTGTGTAGGAGTTGAACAAGTTCATCGACATCTGAGGCCAATTTCACAGCTCCTCTTGGGGCCGGCTTTTCAAACTCGGTGACCAAAGTCTCAGCATTAGCTGAAATAGGTTCTTTTACATGAAGTGGTTTACTGCGGGCTTGCATAATACCACGCATGTTTGGGATGCGCAAATCACTTTCCTCAACCAAACCTTTCTGTCCGCCAATCACAAGGGGTAACGAAGTTTTTAAGGTTTCTTTTCCGCCATCGATTTCTCGAATCGCAGTAGCGTTGGATCCGTCTATTTCTAATGAAATACAGGTGTTCACAAAATTAGCTCCGAGTAGTTTTGCAACCATACCCGGTACCATACCTCCGTTATAATCGATGGATTCGCGACCTGCGATGACCAAGTCGTAGCCTCCTTCTTGAATGACATTAGCCAATTGTTTTGCTACTGAATACCCATCAGTAGCCGCTGTATTAACGCGAATGGCCTCATCGGCGCCAATGGCAAGTGCCTTTCGAAGGGTAGGTTCAGTTTCAGGACCTCCTACATTGGCAACATGAACGGTTGCTCCTTGTTTTTCTTTAAACCACATTGCGCGGGTCAATCCAAATTCGTCATTTGGGTTGATCACAAATTGCACTCCATTTGTGTCAAATTGCGTATCACCATTGGTGAAATTGATTTTGGAAGTAGTGTCCGGAACGTGACTGATACACACTAAAATTTTCATGAATATTTTTTATTTTGATCGTTAAATTTCGGGCAACGAAGATACAATAAACAATTCAATTTTCCTGTGCGCGCATAAGAAAAAATCAGAAATATCTTAAAAATGAAGAAGAACATTTCAAATAATATTATTTTTGTGCTTCCTGAAAAATTTCAGAGCTAATTTTTTGATACACTACAATGAAAACGATTCAATTTAGAGAAGCGGTTTGTGAAGCGATGAGCGAAGAAATGCGTCGCGACGAAAGTATATATTTAATGGGAGAGGAAGTTGCCGAATATAACGGTGCTTACAAGGCCAGTAAAGGTATGTTGGATGAGTTTGGTGCAAAGCGAGTAATTGATACACCCATCTCTGAATTAGGATTTGCCGGTATTGCGGTTGGTTCTGCAATGAATGGAAACCGTCCTATCGTAGAATTCATGACGTTCAATTTTGCTCTGGTTGGAATTGACCAGATCATTAATAATGCGGCAAAAATTCGTCAAATGAGCGGCGGACAGTTTAATTGCCCTATCGTTTTTAGAGGTCCAACGGCCTCTGCGGGTCAGTTAGCAGCTACCCACTCACAGGCTTTTGAAAGCTGGTATGCCAATTGTCCCGGACTAAAAGTAATTGTACCTAGTAATCCTGCCGACGCCAAAGGCTTGTTGAAAAGTGCAATTCGCGATGACGATCCTGTAATTTTCATGGAGAGTGAGCAAATGTATGGCGACAAAGGGGAGGTGCCCGAAGGAGAATATATGATTCCTATTGGGGTGGCCGATATTAAAAGAAAAGGATCTGATGTGACCATCGTTTCTTTTGGAAAAATTATTAAAGAAGCATATATCGCAGCCGATAAATTGGCGGAAGAAGGCATCGAATGTGAAATTATTGACCTTCGTACCGTTCGACCTTTAGATCAAGCCACAATTTTAGAAAGTGTTAAAAAAACAAATCGATTGGTGATTTTAGAGGAAGCTTGGCCGTTTGGGAATGTTTCTACAGAGATCACGTATCAGGTGCAATCGCAAGCATTCGATTATTTGGATGCGCCAATCGTAAAAATAAACACAGCCGATACTCCGGCGCCGTATTCACCTGTATTATTACAAGAATGGCTTCCAAACAGTGAGGATGTTATAAAAGCCGTTAAAAAAGTGCTGTATAAGTAAACTCTCACTTTTTTTATAGATATTCGGTTTCCAAATCGATTGACACTACACATTGCTATGAGGCAATCCCTACTTCTTTTTATATTATTTATATCATCATTTATGGTTGCCCAAACCAAGGTGAGTGGTGTGGTGGAAGATGAGTTTGGAGATCCTGTTGCCTTTGCGAATGTTATCTTCAAAGATTCGAATGAAGGAACCATTACCGATGAGAATGGTCGCTTTTACTTAGAAAGTCCTACGCTTCATAAAGCGGTTTGGGTTTCATTTGTTGGATACGAATTGTTGGATTTTCCTTTAGAGAAAAAGGTAAATTACAATATGAAGCTGGTCTTAAAAGAAGAAGTGGAATCTTTGAGCGAAGTAGTGCTATTTTCAGGAAAGACTTCGAAAAAAAATAATCCGGCCATCGACATCCTCAGAAAAATTTGGGAGAACCGACGTGAAAATGGCGTAAAAAAATTCAATCAATATCAATTCGATAAATACGAGAAACTCGAATTTGATCTAAACACCATCGATTCGGCTTTGATAAAAAGCAAAATATTCAGGGGGATGGAGTTTGTTTTTGATCAAGTGGACACCTCAAGTATTACCGGAAATACCTATTTGCCCATCTTCGTTAATGAGGCTTTTTCAAAAGTTTATGGGGATAATTTAAGCAAACAGGAAAAGGAATTTTTAGAAGGAAATAAAAACTCCGGGTTTGAGAATAATCAAGCCTTAATTGCTTTTGTTAAAGATTTGTATTCAGACTATAATGTTTACGACAACTATTTAAAATTTTTCGATAAAGCCTTTACAAGTCCGTTGTCCAGAACCGGAATCGATGTATACAACTATGTTCTTTTGGACAGTGCTTTCAGAGATAATAAATGGTGTTACAACATCGTGTATTATCCTCGTAGAAAGAATGAGCTTACCTTCAAAGGTGATTTTTGGGTAAACGATAGTACCTGGGCTATAAAGGAAATAAATCTTCAAGCTTCAAAAAGTGCCAACCTTAACTGGGTGCGTGATGTATACATTGAGCAGGAATTTGATGTTTTAAACGATTCTATTTTCCTTATCACCCGCGATTACTTTTTAAGCGATTTTAGCCTGCGAAAAAAAGAAGGTTCACGCGGAATCTATGGGAAGCG
>JAHEMY010000072.1 GCA_024643425.1 Flavobacteriaceae bacterium | reverse complement strand
CACTAACTTTTCATTCTTGGCCGCTTTTCTAAAATTAAGGGAACGACGATAATTACTTTGAAAATCTGCGTGCTTCTTTTGTGAGGATGTCTGAGTCATAATTGTGGCATTTTTTATTGCACAAATACATTCTAATGGTTTAAATTTAATTTCTTTTTTAATATTTCAGCCTAAACCAACAAAAATTTAACACCTATTATGGGATATAATGCATTTTTATTCAGTCTATTAGCCGTAATGGTGCTCCATAGTTGTAAAGAAAAGCCCTCTGAAACCAACATTGAGGATACTACCCCACCTCCTCCCAAAATAGAAGTTGAAGTTGAAATTACTGCGCAATTAGGAGAAGGTTCTTTTTGGGACCATCAATCTAAAAAATTGTTTTGGGTCGATATTCTAGGGAAAAAATTGTACCGTTATGATCCTGAGCAAAAATCCCAAGATACATTTGAAATGCCTTCACGCATTGGTACTGTAGTACCTCAAACCGATAGTACTGCAGTTGTTGCCTTAGAAGATGGAATCTACGTTCAGAATTTAAATAGCGGAGTGTTGAGTTTGTTATCCGATGTTGAAGCCACCCAAACCGAGAATCGATTTAACGACGGGAAATGCGACCCTAACGGCAACCTTTGGGTGGGCTCCATGCATCTTGCCGAAACCGAAGCTGTCGCACAATTGTACAAAGTAGAGCCTAATGGCACCACCACTTCCATGTTGCATAATATTACCATTTCCAATGGTATTGTTTGGACTAAAGATGCCAAAACCATGTATTACATCGATACACCTACTATGAAGATCCGAGCTTTTGATTATGATAAAATCACTTCCCTAATATCAAACGAGCGAGTCGCCATAACGGTAGCCGACAGCCTTGGTTTTCCCGATGGAATGGCCATTGATGCGGAGGATAAATTATGGGTAGGCATGTGGAACGGCAATGCAGTGGTGCGCTTTGATCCCCTTACCGGAAATATCTTGGATCGAATTCCTGTTCCGGCACACAATGTTACCAGTTGTGCTTTTGGAGGTCCTAATTTGGATGAACTCTACATTACCTCTGCCAGTGTTGATATGACGGATGAAGAAAAAGCAAAATACCCGTTAGCGGGTTCTGTTTTCAAAGTTAAACCGGGAGTTCAAGGGGTTCCCTCTTCCCGATTCGGAATTAACGAATGAAACCTGTAAGCTACATCGTGATGGGAGTGAGTGGTTCTGGAAAAACCAGTGTAGGGAAGCTCCTTGCTCAAAAATTGAAACTTCCTTTTTATGATGCCGACGACTTCCACCCTACTTCAAACATTAAAAAGATGCGAGAGGGTAATCCCCTAACCGATGAAGATCGAATGCCTTGGCTTGAAATACTTCAAAGAGAAATCTCTACCTGGGAACATGGCGGTGTCTTAGCCTGTTCAGCATTGAAAGAATCGTACCGAGAAGTGCTTCAATCGAAAAACAACATTAAATGGATCTATTTAAAAGGAAACGCGAAGCTCATCTCAGAGCGCATGGCTCAAAGGGATCATTTTATGAAACCGGAGATGTTAGATTCCCAGTTTGAGGCCTTAGAAGAACCTAATTATGGGATTCATTTAGATATTACTAATCCACTAGACAGTTTGGTTTCCGAAATATTATCGAACTTAATACCCATGAATTTATCGAATATTGGCATTATTGGTATGGGCGTGATGGGGAAAAGCCTTGCGAAAAATGCGCTATCCAAAGGACTTTCTGTTTCTGTTTATAATCGCTTAACGCCCGAAGAAGCCGGAATTATTCCAGATCTCATTAGTGAAGTGAATTCACCTAAGCTCAACGGATTTACATCCTTGGAGCCATTTATTAGTTCTTTGGCTGAACCGGCGATTGTTTTAATGATGATTCCGGCCGGAGAACCAATCGACGCCTGTATCGAGACCCTTATTCCATTACTACACAAAGGAGCCATTCTCATTGATGGAGGAAATTCATTTTATAAAGACACACAGCGAAGAGAACAATCTTTAAAGCTACATGGTATCGAATATTTAGGCATGGGGGTAAGCGGTGGAGAACAAGGTGCACTTCACGGACCGTCATTCATGGTAGGCGGCAGTTTTGAAGCATATACAAAGGTGAAAGAACTTCTAGATCCTATTTCGGCTCAGGACCCGTTTGGCTATAAATGCTTAGGGTATATGGGCGCTGACGGAGCCGGGCACTATGTAAAAACCATTCACAATGGTATTGAATATGCCGAAATGCAATTGTTGGCAGAAGTTTACGCCTTGCTGAAACCATCATTGAATAATGAAGAAATTGCCGAAGTTTTCAAAGAGTGGAATGAGCATGGACTAGGGAGTTTCCTCTTGGAAACAACCATTGAGATTCTGCTAAAGAAAGAAGATAATCAGTATTTATTAGATTTTGTTTTGGATCAAGCATCAAGTAAAGGAACCGGAACTTGGTCAAGTATTTCAGCATTAGAAATGGGGGTTCCGGCCAATTTACTCATAGAAGCTGTTATCGCTCGATCCATTTCAAATTTGAATCCACTTCGAACAAAGCTCTCAAAATCTCTTGATACTGTCTCCTATGCTTCAACCATTGATACTGAAATGTTGAAGGAGGCTTATCAATTTGCCCGAATTTTAAACCATCAGCAGGGTTTATCGCTTATCGCTGCTACTTCTGAAAAGGAAAATTGGAACATTGACTTATCTGAAGTTTTACGCGTTTGGACAAATGGTTGCATTCTACGATCTGAATTGGTTGTTTGGCTGATTCCCTTAATGAAAGAGCAAAATAATTTGCTAACCCATCCAGAGATCTTCACGATCTTAAAACAATCGGAAGTTTCGGTAGTGGAAATAATCCATCAGGGTATGGAACAACGAACGCCGCTCCCCTGCTTTTCTTCAGCCTTGAACTATTGGTATGGAATTACTACTAAAGATTCTTCAGCCAGCTTAATACAGGCGCAACGAGATGCTTTCGGGGCACATGGGTATCAACGAACCGACAAGGGCCAAGGGGAATGGTTTACGTCACAATGGAATTCAAATGGATAACACCTTACTTCTTGCGATTTTTAGTGGCATCGCCATATTATTGGTTTTAATTCTGAAATTTAAATTCCAAGCTTTTATTGCCTTACTCATCGCCAGTATATCTGTTGGAATACTTGCAGGAATGCCTCCCGATGAAATTATTACTACGGTTCAAGCAGGAATGGGAAGCACCTTAGGTTTCGTAGCGGTTGTTGTAGGACTTGGAGCTATGTTTGGAGCTATCTTAGAATATTCGGGCGGTGCTGAGGCTGTTGCCGGGTTCTTATTAAGTAAAACAAAGAACAAAGGCGCGAGTTGGGCGTTAATGGTTACAGGATTTTTTATTGCAATTCCGGTATTCTTTGACGTCGCCTTTATAATTTTAGTTCCCCTTATTTATTCCCTTCAACGAAAAACAAAAAAGTCGTTACTGCTTTACGGAATTCCATTATTAGCGGGACTTGCCATTACTCATGCCTTTATTCCTCCTACTCCTGGTCCTGTGGCTGTGGCTGATATTTTAAAAGCCGACCTTGGATGGGTGATCTTGTTCGGATTTATCGTGGGAATCCCTACCGCTATTATTAGCGGTCCCTTGTTTGGCAAATACATCGCTCAAAAGATTCATATCGATGCCCCAGAAGAAATTTTAGCGCACCCGACCGCTACAGAAGAACTTCCATCAGTCGGTATGATTATTGGGATCATTGGTTTGCCTATTGTTTTAATCGTTTTTAACACCCTGCTCAACAGCCCTTTAGCGGAAGGATTTGTCTCTTATGAAGTGGCCGCTTGGATGAAAATGATTGGGCATCCCTTTGTAGCACTTATCCTAGCAAATCTTTTGGCGTGGTATTTATTGGGCATTCGCAAAAGTGTCGCGAAAGAAACTTTGTTAAAGATTACAACCAAATCGTTAGCCCCGGCCGGAATAATTATTTTACTCACAGGTGCCGGCGGAGTATTTAAGCAAATGCTTATCAATACCGGAGCCGGCGATATGATGGCCAATTATTTTTCAGACATGGGCCTTAGCACCCTCCTATTTGCCTTTATCGTGGCTGCGCTTGTTCGCATTCTGCAAGGATCTGCAACCGTAGCAATGATTACCGCCGCCGGGGTCACAGCCCCACTATTACTAGCCTCTGTTGGGCCTATGGAAAAGGCTCTCATCGTAATTGCCATTGCGGCAGGTGCATCGATCTTATCGCATGTCAACGATAGCGGATTTTGGTTGGTTAGTAAGTACCTCGGACTTTCAGAAAAACAAACCTTTCGAAGTTGGACGGTAATGACGACAATCTTAGCCGTAACAGGCTTTACAACAGTTTGGGTATTGTCGTTATTTATAACTTAAATCGGTAATATCCACATTTTAAATAAACCCCTTCAGGAAAGGAAACAGGATGGTCAATATCGTGCTCGGTAATTTGAATCAACTCAAATTTTCTTCCTGAACTTTTCAATGCCTGTTCATTGATATTGAAGAAATCGGATGCGGTGACCCGTGAAGAACATGAAGCCAAGACAAGCAGCCCCTTTTTCTCTGTTAAACTGGCTCCCAATCGAGCTAGTTGCGCATATTTTTTTTGCGCCACGGCTATTTCAGAAGCTCTTTTGGCAAAACTAGGTGGATCGATTACAACCACATCAAAGCGTCGATTTTCATTCACCCATTGCTCTAATTGGTCAAACGCATCTGCTGCAACCACCGTATGCTTCCCTGAGTGGGGATTTAATTTTCCATTTGCAAACGCTAATTCGAGTGCTTGATTACTAATATCCAAACTTGTCACTTCTTTAGCTTCATTCGCTAGGGCATGCACAGAAAACCCTCCTGCATAGGCAAAAACATCCAAAACAGTTTTATTTCGGGACAGCGCTCCTACTTTTTTTCGGTTCAATCGGTGGTCTAGAAAATAGCCCGTTTTATGTCCGTGAATTACATTGGCAGAAAACTTTATACCATGCTCTTGAAATACGATGGTTTCATTTTTCAATGTGCCAAAAATTACCTGTCCGTCGTTAAATCCATGAGTCGCTTCTTTTTGAACATTCCGTCCCAAACGAAGTACTACGGTTTTAACTTTAGAAATGGAGATGAGCTCATTAACGATAGTTTCCAAATACGGCCACCAAATAGCCGAGTACAATTTAATAACTAAGATGTCTGCATATACATCGGCGATAAAGCCAGGGAATCCATCATTCTCGCCAAATAGTAGTCGATAGCTGTTGGTTTTTGTTTTCAGCAAGGGTTGGCGCAACTCGAACGCATTTTCAATCTTTTGTCGGAAAAATTCCGCCGAGAGTTTTGCACCCTCATCAAAATGCAACATTTTTATTCGAATGGGAGATCCCGGATCGAAGAGCCCTACTCCGATTGCCTTATTGCTGTTTAAAGCAAAAATAACGGCTACATCGCCATAAGTTCCTTCTTTATTAATCTTGACAATACTGTCTGAAAAAATCCAAGGGTGATGTGCTCTTACACTACGCTCTCCTAATTTTGAAAGCTTAACCGCCAAAGTTTTAGTGGGTAAATCGGGGAACTCAGGCTTCATAGATCCATTTCTTGATTGAGTTTCTTCTGGTATCGACTTTGCACTATATCGATAAGTATTAGCACCGCAATTACAAAATAGAAAGTAGTCTTACTCATCGAAGTTACAGCATTCCCAAACAAATGCATATGCGCCAAATGTCCTCCTTCGGATAGGAGCATAATTCCCACAACCAATAAAATAAATAGTCCTAACACTTCGTACATGCGGTTCTTCTTCAGAAATTCAGTGACGCGTCCGGAAAGCCAAATCATAAGCAATCCGCCAATGAGAATTGCTGTGGCCATTACCCAGAAAACATCGGTTAGAGCGATGGCTCCTAAGATGGAATCGAAGGAAAACACCAAGTTCATTAATACAATCGAAAAAATAATGCTATTCACCGATCTAGGTTTTTTATCTTTTTCTGCGCCATCTACCTTTAAATTCATCATATGCCAAATTTCCTTCATAGCGGTGTACATAATAAATATCCCGCCGAATAAGATAATGATGCTATGAAGATTAAACCAACCATCGAAAATGTTGTTTTCCGGAATAACAATCCATGGTTCTTGAAATACTTTAATCAACCTTAAAAGAACAAATAGCAGTATAATTCTTAGCACAATGGCCAATCCGATACCCAAGGTGCGAACGCGTTTTTGTTTTTCTTCCGGCGCGCGTTTTGATTCAATTGAAATGTATAGAAGGTTGTCCAATCCCAATACTGCCTGAAGCAAAATAAGTAAAGCGAGAGAGACAAAGTTTTCTGCTGTAAATAATGATTCCATAGTTAAATGTTTAAATACTGAACGAAATGATGTGCTAAAAAAAAACCGAAACAAAATTGCTTCGGTTTTTTCTCATGCTATTATCTGTTAGTTGCCCGCTTCTTTTTGAGCATCTTCCTTCATTTTGTCGTTTGGAACAATTACCACATTCACACGTCGGTTGGCCGCTCTACCTTCCTCAGTATCATTTGTTGCCACCGGAGTTGTTTCACCAAACCAATTGGTGGTAAATCTTCCGGCACTCAGGCCTTTTGTATTCGTAAAGTAGTTAGTAACCGATTGAGCTCTGTTTTTCGACAACGTCATATTGTATTCTTCGTTTCCTACACTGTCGGTATGTCCTACCACTAAAACGTTAGTATCCGGAAATTCCATTAAAATACCCGCTAGTTTGTCAAGGGTAGCTCTGGATTCTTCGTTGATGTTGTATTTATTGGTTGCGAAATGCACACCACTATCTTCTCCATCGAAAGTCACTACGATACCGTCATCCACACGTTCAACTTGCGCACCGGGAATTTCTTCTTCGATCTTTTTTGCTTGATTATCCATCTTTTTACCGATGATTCCTCCGGCTGCACCTCCAATAGCGCCTCCAATGGCAGCTCCTAAAGCTCCGTTTCCTCCTTTACCGGAGTTATTGCCGATGATGGCACCTAATATAGCTCCTGCTGCTACCCCAATGGCAGCACCTTTTTGAGTGTTATTTGCATTTTTAGTTGCCTCACAACTTGTCATTGAAACTACAAGTGCCAGAGCAAGGGATAAGACCCCAATATTTTTTAAAATTGTTTTCATTGTTATTCGCTTTGTTTAGAAAAGTTCATAGATATTGTAAAGGGTTTGCCTTCTAATGAAACCGTTTGTTGCCATTCCATAGAAGATTCTGTAAGCTTAGTAAGGTTTAGCCTAAAGCCAACATTGGTAGCCGATTTATGTTTCTCGTTGGTAGGTTTCAATTTAAAATTGTACAAACCTGTTTCAGCATTTTCTTGTTCTATATCAAAAATGAAATAGCGGTCTCCCGTTGGACAATCACCACTGTTGATGGAGTAAGTACCTGTATTATTGTTAGGAATGAAGCGCCAAGAAGATCCTATAAAACATTCTGCGGAGGTGTCGCTTAATAACTGAATATTAAACTTCCCTTTTTCGCTGTAAGAGATATCATCCAAGGACCAATATCCTTTAATAACCTTTCGGGATTGAGTTACTGTTTTGGGGGTCCCACAGGATAAAATGATTAGGGCAAAGAGCCCTAACGCGAGTAATTTCTTCATTTGAATACGGATTAAAACGGTTAGTATTTTACTAATTTTAAAGATACTACAAAAAATATTAAGTGTGAAATTCCACGAAAAAATTGAACGAAAAAAGGTATAACTAAAAAGCCAAGAGTTCATCCAAAACAATGGCAAATCGCTTTTGTGGCAAATATTGTCGTTCCAAAGCAGCAGCAAACGGTATTGGGGTTTCTAAACTAGCTACTCTTCGCACAGGAGCATCTAAAAAAGTAAAACAATTTTCAGTAATCAATGCCGAAATATCCGAAGCAATGCCACCCATGAGTGAGTCTTCTTGCAATATCAAAGCCTTCCCAGTTTTACGAACCGAGGCGTAAATGGTTTCTGTATCTAATGGCAGTAGCGTTCGCAAATCGATAATATCGGCAGAAATAGAGTGTTCCTCGACGTGAGCTAATGCCCAATGAACCCCTGCTCCGTAGGTAATGATAGTAACAGCACTTCCTTCTTTTAAAAGGTGTGCTTTACCTAGTGGAATTGTATAGTACTCTGTTGGTACTTCCCCACGAATACTGCGGTATAAAGCCTTGTGTTCAAAAAATAATACCGGATTAGGATCTTCGATGGCAGAAGCCAGCAATCCTTTAGCATCTTCCGGGCTCGAAGGATAAACCACTTTAAGCCCGGGAGTGTGGGTAAACCATGCTTCGTTCGTCTGACTGTGGAAAGGGCCCGCTCCTACTCCTGCACCACAGGGCATGCGAACAACTACGTCTGCCTCCTGAGCCCAACGGTAATAAGACTTCGCAAGATAATTCACAATGGGATTAAACCCTGATGTTACAAAATCTGCAAACTGCATTTCAACAACTGCCTTAAAACCATTTATCGACAATCCCATTGCCGCAGAAACAATAGCCGATTCACATATGGGCGTATTTCGAACACGTTCTCTTCCAAATAGATCAACAAAGCCCTCTGTAATTTTAAAAACTCCTCCATATTCGGCGATATCCTGTCCCATGATCACCAAATTATCATGGCGCTCCATCGATTGCTTTAATCCTTCCGAAATAGCATCAATCAATCGAAGTTCTTTCGATTCATCATTTGCCTTAACTTCTTGAAATACATGCTCTTTATAAACATCATTTAATTCTTTACTTTCATCACTTTGAATTAACTCTTCATTGAAGGCTAGATCTAAATGCTCGTTGATTTCAGCAATAATCGACTCCTTCAAACTAATTTCTAATTCCTCGGAAAGCAAATCGATAGATTTCAAGAAAACTGCATAATTTTCTAAGGGATCCTTCATAGACCAGACATCCAATAATTCTTGAGGTACATACTTTGTTCCACTTGCCTCTTCGTGTCCGCGCATTCGGAACGTCTTGAATTCAATCAAAACCGGACGCGGGTTTTGTCGCATGCTTTCGGTTATCTCTTTTAAGGCCGTATAGACCTCTAAAATATTATTTCCTTCGAGCACATGACTTTCCATACCGTACCCGATTGCACGATCTGCCAAATCTTTACAGCGGTATTGTTCAGAAGTAGGTGTGGATAGACCATATCCGTTATTCTCGATGCAAAACAAAACCGGTAAGTCCCACACCGATGCCACGTTTAAGGCTTCGTGAATGTCTCCTTCACTAGTTCCGCCTTCTCCTGTAAAAACAGCACAAACCTGCTTATTTCCCTTTAGTAAATTTCCTAAAGCAATCCCATCGGCTACACCAAATTGTGGACCCAAGTGAGAGATCATCCCTACGATATTGAATTCTTGTGTTCCAAAGTGAAAACTTCGATCCCGTCCTTTAGTAAATCCGTTTGCTTTACCTTGCCATTGAGAGAATAATCGATATAGCGGAATTTCACGGGAAGTAAAGATTCCTAAATTACGATGCATTGGCAATATGTATTCCTCACGATCTAAAACGGCGGCAACGGCAATCGAAATTGCTTCCTGGCCAATACCACTAAACCATTTTGAAATTTTACCCTGCCTCAAGAGAATAAGCATTTTCTCTTCTATTAAACGGGGCTTTAGCATGCTTTTATAAAGCATTAACAAGGTTTTATCATCAATTCCTTCGCGGTTGTAAACAAAAGGAATATTCGGCAAAGTATCGAAACTCATACAAGGGTTTTAATCCTACCAAAAGTAGAAAAAATAAGACATCCGCCCACAATTAAAACATTGAATTTACGATATAAGATTGGCTTGCTGCTAATTCTATTTGAGTGGGGAAACCAGGCAAATTACTTATCTTATAATGAATGCCTAGCCTATAAAATTTAATGTAAAAAGTATATATTCTGTATGATGATGTCTCTAAAAACCAAGGTTGAATTTGGTATATTTGTAGCACTAATAAGCTAACATGAATAATATTCCCAGTGTCGATTTGTCCGATTTCCTTTCGGAAGACCCAAAACGAAAAGCAAAATTTGTTCAAGAAATAGGTGCTGCTTATGAAGAAATAGGCTTTGTTTCTCTTCAAAACCATTTCTTAGAAGATAAGCTGGTAAATAATCTTTATCAGGTAGTTAAAGACTTTTTTGCGCTTCCCATTGAAACAAAGAAAAAGTATGAGATTGAAGGCTTGGGTGGTCAACGGGGCTATGTTTCTTTCGGCAAAGAACATGCAAAAGGAAAGAAGGAAGGAGACTTAAAGGAATTTTGGCATTTTGGACAAGAACCTTCTGCCGATGCAAATTTACCAGAGACCTACCCCAACAATGTGGAAGTTTCAGAAATTGCCGCTTTTAATGAAACAGGCATGCAGGCCTACCGCATGCTTGAAAAGACCGGAATTTATGTGCTAAGAGCTTTGGCCCTTTATATTGGATTGGAAGAAACCTATTTCGACCATTGGGCGACCAATGGAAATAGTATTCTTCGTCCTATCCACTACCCTCCTATTACCGAAGAACCTAAAGGTGCCGTGCGCGCGGGAGCTCATGGAGATATAAACTTAATTACCTTGTTAATGGGGGCATCGACCGGCGGACTTCAAGTGCTGCGAAAAGATGGGGTGTGGATGGATGCCATTCCAAACGAAGACGAACTGGTAATTAATGTAGGAGATATGTTGGAACGACATACCAATAATAAATTGCGATCTACCATTCATAGGGTGGTAAATCCTCCCAAGGAACAATGGGGTACTCCCAGGTATTCCATTCCATTTTTCATGCACCCAAGAAGTGATATGAAACTAAATTGCTTAGAAGCTTGCATCGATGAAAATCATCCAAAAGCATATGAAGACATCACTGCCGGTGAATTCTTGCACCAACGCTTGGTGGAGATTGGATTAATTAAAAAATAACCTTGTGGACTTACAAGACCAATTAAAAAACTTATTTCCCGACCATGTTTCTTCCGAAGAACCTGCGGAAGAAACTAACGAACCTACCCTTTGGCTTCAAGACGATCCGCTGATTTGCAAGTATGAAAAAAGGAAAGGAAAAGCAACCACTATCATTGAAGGCTATACTGGTGCCGACTCCGACTTTAAGCAACTCGCTAAAGAAATAAAGCAATTGTTAAGTGTGGGAGGAAGTTTTAAGAACGACCAAATCATTATTCAAGGAGATTATCGCGATCGCATTATGAAATTTCTGCAAGAAAAAGGGTTTAAGACCAAACGCGTAGGAGGATGAGTATTGCAGCATCTGAACTAATTCTCAACCCAAACGGTAGCATCTATCACCTTCATTTGAGGCCTGAAGAAATCGCCACAACAATCATCACGGTGGGGGATCAAGACCGAGTGGAACAAGTTTCTCGTCATTTCGATTCCATCGAATTAAAAGTTCAACACAGAGAATTCAAAACCCATACCGGTAACCTCAATGGGAAACGAATAAGTGTTATTTCTACAGGAATCGGTCCTGACAATATTGATATCGTTTGCAACGAATTGGATGCATTGGTAAATATCGATTTTAACGCTCGAACCTTGAAGAAACAATTAACCTCTTTAAAGTTGATTCGCATTGGTACATCGGGAGCATTGCAACCCGAGGTCGCGTTAGATTCATTTATAGCCAGTGAGATTGGACTAGGTTTTGATAACCTCTTGCACTTCTATTCAGGGATCGAAACAATAACCATAAACGACTTCAATAAAGAATTTATCAGCCATACGCAATGGAATCCTTCAAATTCAAGGCCCTATGCGGTTGAAGGAGACAGCGGGTTATTGAATTTGTTTTCGTCAAATGAAGCATTAAAGGGCATTACTACGACCCATGTTGGTTTTTATGGGCCGCAAGGAAGAGTTCTTCGCTTACCCGTACAAGACCCTCATTTGAATGAAAAAATTGCTTCTTTCAGATATCACAATTTAAAAATTACT
>JAHEMY010000008.1 GCA_024643425.1 Flavobacteriaceae bacterium | reverse complement strand
ACCTAGGACTTCCTTTAAATCGTGCTTTAAAATGGCCGCCAATTCAACGGGCTCTACCGCAGTAGCCGACTCCTGATAGGGAATACGCTCGTCGAACGATGTAAACCCTAAAAACTGATCTGGTTGATATAATTCTGTGATGAGCTCTTTGCCATTTTCATCCATCTTATGGGTTTTCACGATTCCTTTCAGAATAAGATATACTTTATTGGAATGCTGTCCCTCTTCATAAATTATCGACCCCTTATCAAAATTTAAAATTTCACCATTGTCATCAAAGAAATTTTTTAACTCATTTAGATCCCGCAATTCATTCTGCTTTTCTTCCATTTCCATTGAAAATGGTGCAGCTCCCATTTCACTTAACAGCATCAGTTTTGCCAATCTACTTTCGATAGCACTGAGTAATTCTTCTTCTTCGTAAGGCTTTGTTAGGTAATCATCGGCTCCCAAATCCATCCCTTTTCTAATTTCCTTATGTTCGGTTTTCGCTGATAAGTAGATAAACGGAATATGCTTTGTCGATGTATCGTGAGACAATGCATCCAGTACGCCATACCCGTCAACTTCGGGCATCATAATGTCGCAAATAATCAAATTTGGCAATAAAGACTTTGCTTTTTCAATGCCAATTTTACCATTAGGTGCTGTTATTACATTATATCCGGATAATTCCAAGAGTTCTGCTGTGTTCTCTCGTAACGCGATGTCGTCTTCAATTAAAAGAATCGTTTTCATGTTTAATTAGGTTGTAATGGGATATGAGCAATAAAAACACTTCCTTCATCTTGCTCACTTTCAAAGGTAATCGTACCTCCGAGGTTTTTTAAATGACTTTTAGCTATATTCAGTCCAATACCGGTTCCCTGATTTAATAGGGCATTTTCGGCTCTAAAATAACGATTGAAAATAAATTTTTGTTCTTTTTCCGGGATTCCGATGCCCTTATCCTTCACTTTTATTTGAAGCATGCCCTCATGTTCATCTACAATAATATCTATTTCAGTGTGTTCCGGAGCATATTTAATGGCATTATTTACCAAATTATTTAAAACCAATTCCAATACTTTCTCATCGAAGGTGAGTTCAAATTCATCTACCCGCTCCGGATAGTTAATTTTCTGACCCTCTTTCAAAAGCATGTTAGCATTGTAAATTACTTCATTAATCACCTTACTTAAAGGAAACTTATTGACTTTATAATTCACTTTCCCTGTCTCTAAACGTTCTATCGATAAGAAATCGTCTAGAATATTGTTTAAAAATTTTACTTTACTCGTTATGGTATGGATGTGTTTTTCTCGTTTCGCTTGTTGATCCTCTTTTGTGTATTTTCCAATTAAGGTAGAAGAAGTTAAAATACCGCTTAATGGCGTTTTAAATTCATGGGAAACCAAAGATAAAAACTTGGTCTTTAATTCATTCAATTCGCGCTCTTTACGCAAGGATGCTTTAATTTTATTCTCGGCCAGTCTTCGACGTTCTATTTCCATCTCTAGGGATGAAATACTTTCTCTCAATGCTTCCGTTCGTTCCTCCACCTTTCGTTCAAGTTCTAAGTTCATGTTTTTCATTTCCCGTTCCTTATGGACACGCAAACTGATATCGATTACCAAACCTAATACAAAATGCCCTCCATTTACTTCAAAAGGTTTTAGTCCTACCTCCAGGGGAAACAAGGAGTCGTCTTTTCGCTTTCCATTAAGCTCTCTTCCCTGACCCATAATGCGCTTGTTGGATTTCTCCATAAAGCCCGATACATGGCTAGCATGGTTGTGATGGTATTTTGTAGGAACGAGCATGTCCAAAGGTTGCCCTACCAATTCTTCTTGGGTATAACCAAACAACTGACACAGCGTTTCGTTCACTGCGACAATTTTTTGTGCTCGATTTATAATGAGAATGCCTTCTGAGATAGTTTCGGTGAGAAGATCAAAAATCGGCCATTCCTTTTTGAATTTATCCATCATTCAAAAATAAGATTTTTTGCAACACTATACAGACTGATATATATCATAGTTGTCAAATTCAACATCTCGTAATTTTAAATCACCAAAAAGTTGAATCATGAATCCTTCTCAACCACCTTCTTTGAGCTTTTATCAAAAAACCGGAGAATTATTCTATGCGGTTGCCGCGGCGGATAATGTAGTGCGTAAAAGCGAATTCGAACGATTAAAAAATATGATTCAATCGGAATGGAAGGGACTGGACGAGGTAACCGACGAATTTGGTGCAGAAGGCGCGCATCAAATGGAAATTATTTTTGATTGGTTGGATTATGAAAGTCTAGATGGTGAACAGTGCTTCAACAACTTCCGCAAGTTTTATAAAACGCACAAAAGCATGTTTACCGAAAACCATAAAAAACTTATCTTAAAAACTGCACACTCCATCGCAGGTGCTTTTGCGGGAAAAAATAAAAGTGAATTGGCTATCTTAGGTACTTTGCAATTGTTGTTTAAAAAATAAAAGCCTTTTGTTTCCATGAAAACTAGTTTTAACGATATCGTGGCTTCTCATCCTTTGGTACTGGTCGACTTTTCCGCAGACTGGTGTGGGCCCTGCAAAATGTTAGGACCTATTTTAAAAGAAGTGAAAAACGATGTGGGCGAAAAAGTGAAGATTGTGAAAATTGATGTGGATAAAAACCAAGCATTGGCTTCAAAGTATCAAGTAATGGGCGTTCCAACTTTGGTTCTTTTTAAAAAAGGAATACAAGTTTGGCGCGAATCTGGCGTACAGCAAAAGCATCAGCTGGTCGAGCTAATAAACAGAAATTTGTAGCATGGAATTAAAGCAATTTATTGATCATTCTTTGTTAAAATCCACGGCGAGCTCTGAGGATATCAGAACCCTTGTCAAAGAAGCAGTCGATTATCAATTTTACGCAGTATGTGTCAATAGCTGCTATACCCTTTTAGCGGCCGATTTACTCAAGAATGAACGAGTAAAAGTGGTTACCACCATCGGATTTCCCTTGGGGACAGCTTCCTCAAGTTCCAAAATCGCCGAAGCTAAAAAAGCAATAGAAGAAGGTTCGGACGAGCTTGATATGGTTATGAATTTAGGCCATTTAAAATCGGGCTTGGTAAAGTCGATACGAGAAGAAATTTCATCCATTAAAAAAATCGCCGGTTCTAAAATCCTAAAAGTGATTATTGAGACTTGCTACTTGTCCGATGATGAAAAAAAACTGGCTTGTGAAATTGTCGTAAAGGCAGGAGGCGATTTTGTAAAAACCTCAACCGGCTTCGGTTCCGGAGGCGCCACCTTACACGACGTAAACCTCCTGAGTGCTTCGTTACCCCATAACGTTGGCATAAAAGCTTCAGGAGGCATTCATTCCGGGCGTATGGCCCTTGAATTAATTGCCGCAGGAGCTTCTCGCATTGGAACCTCGAACGGAATTCATCTGGTTAATTCGCTCTAAATATTCAAGTTCACACCCAATCGAAAATTTCGACCTTTCGTTTGATAACGGTACAACTCTTCATACGCTTCATTGAAAATATTATCCAAGGCAACCAATACCTTCAGGTTCTTGGTTAATTGCTGTTGTGCATGTAATCCAAAAAGGGTGTAGGAAGCCAAGCTTACGAATTCATTTTCAAAAGTATCTGGGTTGAAAAAATTATCGTCTCGTTTTGACGTAAATTGAAATTGGACTCCCATCGACGTTTTAGCGCTTGGTTGGTACAGGATGCTCGAATTTACTTTATGTTCAGGAATACGAAGCGCAAATCGGTCGTCTCTTTTTGTGTATGTGTAATTAGCGTTCCATTGCAAGTTTCTATATAATTCTAGGGACAACTCCGTTTCTAGTCCACTGGCTTCAAAGCTCTCATCCGTATTCTGGTATTGGTATTGAAAAGTATCCGGATCTACCACAACAAAGTCGATGAATTGGTCCTCTTTTCGTTGAAAATAAAGCACCGACCAACGAAATGTCTTTCCTTTGGTAAGTTCAATTCCAACCTCCGTTGTGGTATTCTCCTCAGGAATCAAGTTTTCATTACCATAAATAGGATCGTAGATTTGATATAAAGATGGCGTAATGTATGCGGTGCTATAGGATCCCAGGATTTTTATACCGTAGGATCCAAACTCCATATAGTAAGAAGGATTGATCTGATACACAAAGTGGTTGCTGTATTTGCTATGAATATTCATTCTCACCCCTGCATTGAGGTTCAAACCATAACTGGAGGTGTAAATAAAGTTTATATAAGGATCGAAATAATTAAATCTGGCCTGCTCGTCATTTACCTCTTGCTCAAAGTCGTTTGATTCATAAGGAATGGTATAAGAATTCATTTTGCTGAAATTTCCATTTAAGCCCACAATGGCTTTCAATTGAGTACCAAGCCGGTGTTGAAGGTAATTGTCGAAGGAATACGAATTAGAGTCGTATTTAGCAGGGAAAGATGAACTTACAACGCGTTCTATGCTCGAGTAGTTGTCGTTAAAAATATAGACGCCATTTTTGTATTTCCATTCAAAGTGTCCTCCTGTACGCCATTGTTTTGAAGTGCTTTTAAAATTCGCATCTTGATAAGAAAAATCGTCAAAACTGTTTTGCATGTTATCTACCGAAACAAACTGACTCACTGTAATGTTTTTTGTAAGATGCACACCGAAATTTGCTTTTGCTTGAAAGGCATCAAAGGGATCTTCCATAAAAGGATCGCTACCATCTGGTGCCGCAATGGCCGATAATCCATCGCTATATCGATGATTCAAAGTCCCTTGGTAAAAGAACTTCCCTAAAGTTCCCT
The DNA here is from genome assembly GCA_024643425.1 of Flavobacteriaceae bacterium. Classification (GTDB taxonomy): domain Bacteria; phylum Bacteroidota; class Bacteroidia; order Flavobacteriales; family Flavobacteriaceae; genus JAHEMY01. The sequence continues at coordinate 41,140 of JAHEMY010000008.1, read as the reverse complement.
GTACACCCAAACTATTAGTGAGGGCTTCCACCTGATAATTTCGATCTTCAGCAGATCGATCCGACCCGATTACTGATGATACATTTAATTGAAAAGGCTCTTTGGAAGACTTAGTACTAGTAATGCTAATCACGGCCGTAGCTGCTCCACTTCCATATAGAACGCTGGACGCTCCTTTCATTACCTCGATGCGTTCTATTTGATCCAATGGTAGTAGCCGTAGGTCATAGTCGTTCGAAATTTGAGAAGCATCGTTCAATGGAACACCATCCATCAAAACCAGCACCTGTCTGTTTCGCCCTCCGCGGACGAAATACCCCAAATTCTGACCGTTGTTACTGTTAGAGCCGTTCATTTCAAACCCTGCTAATTCATTTAGAATTTGTGCAACGGACCTGCCGGCATTGGCTTTGATTTGGTCTTTTGAAATGACTACCACCGTTTTTCCACTGTTCTTTCGATCTAGGGTTGTTTTGGAATCAATGTACACCGAATCCAATTGTTGAAGTTGATTTAGGTCGTTCGATTCTTGAGCGACCAGCATGCCTGCAGCACCTAAAAGGCTGAGGCCAAATAATACATGTTTTTTCATTTTAATTAAATTAAAACGGAAACAGAGCGAGAAATAAAAAGGTACTGTCCCTCTTGGAACACACGCTAATATTTCCAAACCTTTATCCCGAAAGTTTGACAAATTGTTGAATCTGGCAGGTCTCCTGGCTTGCCTATCGCACTTACCTTCCCATGCAATGCACAGTGGTTTTGAAGTAGCGTGCTACCCTTGCGGGCGGCTTACAGTTGCGGGAACAGCTTCGGTATTTCACCGAATTCCCTTTTAATTTTCCTTCCTAAAAAGGAAAAACCAAAATTCACGTCGAAATTACATATTTATCGTTTGCCAAAGCCCCTTAAAAACCATTATTTTTGAACATGAAAAAAATTCATCTTTACTTTTCTTTGGTAATCGTACTTTTTGGATGCAGAGAAGGTAATCAAGAATCCAACGTAAATACTCCTGATAAACAGGATGTTATAACCTATGCAAAAGGTTTCAATATTGAGCAATTCGATGGTTATAGTGTACTAACTGTTTCAAATCCGTGGCCGGGAAGCGATGTCTCTTATCGGTATTTACTCAAGGAAACGCAGGAAAAATTAGAAGATGAGGCGAGCTATGAGGCTGTTCTTCAAGTTCCAATACGTTCGATTGTAGTGACTTCAACAACGCACATTCCTTCGCTCGAAATGTTGGGTGCGGAAGAAACCTTGGTTGGGTTTCCTAATTTAAATTACATCTCTTCAGAAAAAACTCGAAGCCTTATAGATGTTGGAAAAATTAGAGAATTAGGGCAGAATGAAGCCATTAATACCGAAGTTTTGATTGAAAGCAATCCAGATGCCGTGGTTACTTTTGCCATCGAAGGAAAAAACAAAACGGTAACAACGCTTCAGCGTGCAGGAATTCCCGTTCTATACAATGCAGATTGGACAGAAACGCATCCTTTAGGTAAGGCTGAATGGATTAAATTCTTCGGTGCGCTTTATGGAAAAGCCGAAGAAGCCAACCAATTGTTTTCAGAAATTGAAAAAGAATACCTCGAGGCGAAAACTCTTGCGGCCAATGCATCCACCTACCCTACCGTTCTTAGCGGAGCCATGTATAAAGATATTTGGTATTTACCGCAAGGGGGAAGTTGGGCAGCACAATTTATTGCCGACGCGCATGGGGATTATCTTTGGAAAGATCGAGAAGGGACCGGGAGTTTATCTCTAAATCTAGAAAGCGTCCTCGAAACGGGGCGAAATGCCGATTATTGGATTGGCCCCGGACAATATAACTCCTACTATCAATTGCAAGAAGCGCATTCAGTTTATGGGCAGTTTAAGGCATTTGAAACACAAGAGATCTATACCTTCACCACACGGACGGGAGCAACTGGAGGGGTCCTCTATTACGAATTAGCCCCAAATCGTCCGGACCTTGTCCTTAAAGACTTAATTAAAATATTACACCCTGAACTATTACCGGAGTATTCTCCTTATTTCTTTGCACCTTTAGCAGAATGATTCTAAAGAACACACACCGAAACACCTTTCTGTTACTTTCGTTTGGAACGATGGCGATGTTTCTGCTCAATTTGAGTTTAGGTTCGGTTAACATTCCTTTGAAAGAGTTGGGAACAATTCTCTTTGGCGGACAAAGCACGCATTCCTCTTGGGATTATATTGTTCTCAATTATCGCTTACCAAAAGCCCTAACGGCAATTATGGTGGGAAGTGGTTTGGGCGTTTCCGGATTAATCATGCAAACCTTATTTCGCAATCCTTTGGCAGGTCCTTTTGTTCTTGGATTAAGCAGTGGAGCAAGTTTGGGAGTAGCGTTGTTAATTCTCGGAGCCGGTTCTTTCGGAGGTTTTTTCGGAACATTACTAATGAGTCAATGGAGTTTAGTAATCGCTTCGGCCTTAGGCAGCTTTCTCGTACTATTAGCCGTTCTGGCAGTGGCTTTAAGGGTGAAAGATACCATGGCCATTTTAATTATCGGACTCATGTTTGGAAGTGTCACCTCGGCGGTAGTTGCCGTACTCTCTTATTTTAGTAATGCCGAAAAACTTCAACAATATGTATTTTGGTCGTTTGGAAGCCTTGGAAACCAATCATGGCAAGGAGTTTTTATTCTTTTTTTATGCGTTGTTTTGGGACTCCTAATCGGGTTGTTTGCCATAAAATCGTTAAATGCATTGTTACTCGGTGAAAACTACGCTAAGAGCATGGGAATCAACATAAAAAGAACCACGTTCATGCTTATTGTCGCTACCAGTTTGTTGGCAGGAAGTATCACGGCATTCGCCGGTCCGATAGCCTTTATCGGACTCGCTATTCCACACATTGCACGACAATGGATCTCAAGTTCCGACCATCGAATATTACTACCCTCGGTGGTATTAATGGGTGCCATAGTAATGCTGCTCTGCGATACTGTAGCACAAGTTCCTTTTAGTGAATACACCCTTCCCATAAATGCCATCACTTCATTAATAGGGGCTCCGGTTGTAATTTGGTTATTAATTAGAAAGAAAAAATTATTGTTTTAATGACAAGTTCAAGCGCACATAGCATTCTTGAAGTGACCAATTTGGTTATTGGCTATCAACAAAAAAAGGACGCCATCATTCTAAGCGATGGTATTTCTTTTAAATTGAATGCAGGCAGCTTGATTGGTTTGGTTGGCGCTAACGGAATCGGAAAATCAACGTTATTGCGCACCTTGACCGGTATGCAGGCCTCTTTGGGCGGTGCCATCGAGATTGACGGTAAATCTATTTTAAACTATGAAAGTTTGGATTTGGCAAAGCTTGTGAGTGTTGTTCTTACCGAAGCCCCAAGTTCTAAAAATTTGTCGGTGGGTGAATTTGTAGCCCTAGGACGACAACCACATACCAATTGGTTAGGACAGTTGTCTGAAATAGATTTAGAGAAAATCTCCAATGCGCTATTTCTCACCGATACAAAAAAATTGGTCTCTAGAAAATGTTTTGAATTAAGTGATGGACAATTACAGCGCGTCGCTATTGCCAGGGCCTTGGCTCAGGATACCCCGGTGATTGTTTTGGATGAACCAACTACCCATTTAGACCTTTATCATCGGGCGATAATTTTAAAATTGCTTAAAAAACTGGCAAAAGAAATGGGAAAGACCATCCTCTTCTCTACTCATGAAATTGATCTGGCCATTCAGCTAAGTGACCGCATGATGGTGATGATTCCAAATGCCTTTCATTTTGACGATCCTTGTACATTAATTTCAAATGGTGCTTTTACTTCACTATTTCCAGAAGATACTATACTTTTTGACGGCCAAACTGGACGCTTTACTATCAAGGATTAATTATCTTTACGGAAACATCTTTTTAAAATGAGTGAACCTTTTATTGTATTTCTTATCGGTTTAATTTCAGTATTGGCAGGTGCCTACGTGGGTAATTTAATTGCCAAGTTAAAGCATAAATCGCAATCCAGTACGCTGGAAGAGCGCATTCTTCAGTTAAAAGAACAAGAAGAAAAATTAGGTGAAAGGCTTCAAAATACCATTAATGAGCGAGAATCTATTCGCAAGGAAAAGGAATTCTTAAATACAGAATTGGTCAAACGAAATTCAGAGAATGAGAATTTGGAGCGTAAACTCAATGAGCAAAAAGATGATTTGGAAAAATTACAAGAAAAGTTTACCAAAGAGTTTGAAAATCTTGCCAATAAGATCCTAGAGACCAAATCGGAAAAATTCACCAAACAAAATAAAGACAACCTAGATATCATCTTAAAGCCGCTTCAGGATAAAATTGAAAAATTTGAAAAGCGGGTCGAAGACACTCATAAAGACAGCATCGACCATCACGCAACCTTACGCCAGCAAATAGTTGGTTTAAAAGAGCTAAATGAACAGATGAGTAAAGAGGCTACTAACCTTACAAAAGCGTTAAAAGGAGATAGTAAATTACAGGGGAATTGGGGAGAATTGGTGTTAGAACGTGTTCTTGAAAAGAGTGGCCTGGAAAAAGACCGAGAATATTTTATTCAGAATAGTTTCACGAATGAAGAGGGAAAACGAATCCTTCCTGATGTGGTATTGTACTTACCGGACAATAAAAAAATGATTATCGATTCGAAAGTGTCATTGACTGCTTATGAACGCTTCGTGAATGAAGAGGATCAGGATGCTAAGAATAAATTTTTGAAAGAGCACATTGCTTCAATCAAGAAGCATATTGAACAATTGAGCAATAAAAACTATCAGGATATTTATAAAATTGAGAGCCCAGATTTTGTTTTGTTATTTGTGCCAATTGAACCAGCCTTTGCCGTAGCCATTAATCAAGAAAACTCCCTCTATACATGGGCATTCGAGAAAAATATCGTGATCGTAACTCCCACCACTTTGCTAGCTACTCTGCGCACTATAGACAGTATGTGGACCAATGAAAAACAGCAACAAAATGCCTTAGAGATTGCCACACAGGCCGGTGCCTTATACGACAGTTTTACAAATTTGATGGAAGAGCTTATTAAAATCGGAAAACAAATAGGAACTGTTCAGGGGACTTATGAAAACGCGATGAAAAAACTCACGGGTCGTGGAAATCTAATCAACCGTGTTGAAAAATTAAAACAACTAGGGGCAAAAGCCAACAAGAATATTGACGAAAAACTGTTAAAAAGAGCGGAAGAAGATTTCTAACTTATTGCTTCACCAGTTTCTTCGAAAGAACGGTACCATTTATAAATTCTACCTCAAACATATACACACCGCTATTTAAGAATGATACGTCAACGTTTTGAGTGCGGTTATTTATATTTCTATCAAACACTAGACTTCCTTGCGTATTGTAGATTTTTAGCGCATTAATTACCTCATTGGACGTTATTTGAAGTTGATCGACAAATGGGTTCGGAAATATGGATAGTTTTGGTAAATCCTTTACAGGAGCTTCGCTTTGTTCCCAAGATACTACCGATTCCATCATTAAGGTACCTTTTTGTTTACTCCCTTCAAACGAAACCTCAGGGTTGTGAAATATTTTGAATTCAACAACATCCTCAAACAATTCGTGGATACTTTGCATTACTTCATTCCATGGCTGGTCTTCGGTATTGTTGATAATGGTTAAATTATCCAATACTTCTTCATCAAAAAAAGCATAGTAAAAATTAGAATAGGCTTCCCAATCGGAATTCGCTTTAATCACAATAGGATTTGTGGTAATTACTTCATATCCATTGGCACCTTTAAAGCCATACCGCAGGTGTAAATCAAAATCGTTGGTATTTTTAATAATAATGTCGTCCACGGTTCTTAATACCTCCCCTTCGGAAGTCTCAAGAAAATAATTTCCTGCCCAATAATCGTAATCGCGATTGGACAATGCCAATTCTTGCGAATCACTCTTCGATTGAAGGGTCAAATAATTGTAGACATCGTTGGAAACACCCAATAAATTGGACGTTCCATCGGTTTGACTCCATCCTTCAATAGAGCCTTCCTCAAAACCATTATAAAAAGTCTGGGAATAGGAATTGAATCCTAATAGTGCGAAAAAAACAGTATAATATCTAAGCATTTGGGGGCCTTTGATTTTGTAAATATAAAAAAACAACCCATTTCTGGGCTGTTTTTTTAGAAAATTTATCGTTTCACTACTTTGAAAGACTTCTGTAAATCACCAGATTGCACCTTTACAAAGTACACTCCGGTCTTCAAATTAGCCATATTTATATCGGCTACATTTGAATCTACCGACCCAGCCTGAACTTGCTTTCCAAGAATATCGTATACCTGATAAGCATCTAAACTTATCAAAGAAGTAACTGTTAAGTTGTTGGTTACCGGATTCGGGAAATACTTCACATTAACGGCAAACTTATCTTCAATCGCCAAAGGTTGCACCACTGTTATGGTTCCAAACATACTGGAGTGAACCTCACAGTCGTAATCGTTCGCTCCTTCCACAGTAAATGTATAAGAATACACAGTTCCAAGCCCGGTAAAGATCCCACTGTCAAAATCCTCTGCCGAACCGGATAGACTTCTCACAGAGTGTGGTAGTGCATCAGTCCAAGTCCATTCCACCGTATCACCAATTTCAGTGGTGACAGAAGCGTCAGGGCCATTAATTCCAACTGCCCAATCTAAGTTGTAGGTAGTTTGCGCTTGGGTCAGGACCGTGACAAGCATGGCCGCTAAAATAAAAGTAACATTTTTCATCTTTTTAAAATTTAAGGTTAATATATGTTGATTAAAATTACTGATAATTAATTGTTTAGAACACTCTGCTCAGATTAAATCCGAAGAAAAAGTCTCCATTTCCCCAATCTCCTTGCCCCTGAATTAGGAATCCTTCTTCAAACATCGCTTGGGCATTCGTGAAATGCATTTGAAAAACATGCCCTCCTGTTTCGAGATCTACTCCTATGGATAATGGGTTTTTATAGATTGAATTTGAATTTCTATTTAAATGAATTCCATAATCCATATTCAAGCTCCATCGACTGGTTAATTTATATCGACCTCCTAGACCAAGAGCAAATTGATTGTTTTCCTCATCATATACTTCGGTAGTGCCATCGTTTTGAACCACAGCACTTCGTGTCGCTAAGTTTTCATGGATATAGGTAGGAGCTACTAAAATGGAGAGTTCGTTGTTCACCTTTCTGGAAAGGAGCATTTGATGGGTATAGACCAACCGATCACTAAATTCCAGATTTGGCAAGAAATCCTTTTCCAGCGAGGTGTTGATGGTCATTAAACTGTACCCAACCAAGGTGAAAGGAAATCCATCGCCTTCTTGTTGAAGCAATCGATACTTTAAATGAAGGCCGTATTTTTTTTGAAAAGAACTGCGGGCAACACCAATATTCAATCCATCATTTATTCCATAAACAAATTTGAGTTGGGTAACCGCATTGTCAAGGCCAAAGAAATCGTCAAACCCATTTTTTACCGAACCAAATCGATGGGATACAATAAAGTATAAATCACCGCCTCCTCCTAATTTGGTCGATTCGAAATTCACTACTTTCAAGCCTTTAAAGGCAGATGTAGCTGTTTGATCTATGGTAACGTCATTTTCCAATTCGTTTAATAGATCGTCCTGAGCTCCCATAATTCCTGGGATACAACAAAGTAACAAGCTAATAATTTGTTTCATCGTTAATTTATTATTTGACATTGGTCTAGTTTTACTGTTCCCATCAAGTCGTCGAACCCTATACATCTACCCTTCACATGAATTCTTTCATTTACATAAAAGGATTCCGGCAATACTCCAAAAACACAATCGACCACGTCATCCAAAGTAATAAGTGATCCATCTATTTTTGTTACCACCCCACTCACCACTAAGGTTTTATTAAGGGCCTCCTCTGCTGATTCCGTTTCGAACAACGCTACTAATTGAGAAGAACTAATGGTAAGACTTGGCGCTTCAGATTGAATATCTCTATGGTCATGATACATATAAGTATATCCTAAATAAGCCACAACCGAAAGACCGAGAAGTACCAGTATTCCTATTTTTTTTCTATTGCTCATGACTTCGTTAAAATATAATTGACCGATACATTTATCGTTTCTGCTATTTTATTACTTACTACACTTGGTATCTCAATATTAAAATCTTCCGGTTTTAAATCGAAATCCGATGTTACAAAAACTTCATTACCTTTTTTATGAATCATCACTTCCGTACGCAATGCTTTTGTCACTCCATGAAGCGTTATACTCCCCTCCATTTCGAATTTTTGAGGCGTAGCGCTGATTTTTTCTGATGAATATTCCTTGAGCGTTCCTTTAAAAACCGCCTTAGGAAACTTTGACGATTCCATATAGTTTTCATTAAAATGTTCTTCCATCAAGGCCACTTTAAACCGAAAAGCGTTCATTAAAGCAAGGGAGGCAAAATCTCCTGTGTTTTCATTAAATAGGGCACTCACCGATTCGTTCTTCGCCTTCACCTCTTCAAAAGAAGGCACAGACGCCTCAAAAACAATCGTTCCTGTTTTCGTGCTGAACTTTTCTTGAGCCTTAGCTCCAAGGAATCCAATACATAGTGTGAGGGTGAAAATTATGTAGTGTCTCATAGCATTTTTAATTATTTAAAAGTCCGTCTTCTTCCCACTGAAAAATTAAATCGATGGTGTTTTGTGGTAATCTAGGTCCCCCCAAGGGCATTAATCCCGGATCTCCATCTGGAATGCTTATACTATTTAACAAACCGCGCGTTAAAACAGCGTCTCTTGCATTTTCAAAAGTCTCCAACGACATGGGGGCTCCGTTTTGAGGAGGATTGGAATGGCATTGGACGCAAGCACTATTTAAAATAGGTCTTACTTCCTGATAAGTAACTAATTCCGGAGTTTGTTCGTTATCGTTTTCCTGGACATCGTCGTACGTATTGGAACTGCACGAACTAAAGAGTAGTAATCCTAAAACAATGAAAATTAACTTGGGCGACATGAAATTCCTATTAGTTGGTTTATGTCTATAACAGGACTGAATACATTTACCCTACCCTAATGCAAAAAAAAATCCTCAACGAGTGAGGATTCTATTTATTTATTTGTTCAAATACATTTTTCGCCTCGAGTAAAGCTCGTAGAATTCATCGTCTTTCAGACTATCAATAAACAAGATGCTTTCACCCGTACTTTTCATTTCAGGTCCTAATTTTTTATCCACATTAGGGAATTTATTAAAACTAAAAACCGGTTGCTTTATCGCATATCCTTCCAATTGAGGGTTAAATGTAAAGTCTGAGATCTTCTTTTCGCCCAACATTACCTTGGTGGCATAATTCACATAAGGCTCTCCATAAGCTTTTGCGATAAATGGAACCGTTCTCGAAGCTCTTGGGTTGGCTTCGATAATATAAACGTGGTCGTCTTTTATGGCAAATTGAATGTTAATTAACCCAACGGTATTCAAAGCAAGTGCAATCTTTCGCGTATGGTCCTTGATTTGTTGAAGTACCAAATCTCCTAAGTTGAAAGGAGGTAAGGTAGCATTCGAATCTCCTGAGTGTACCCCACAAGGTTCTATATGCTCCATGATTCCGATGATATAAACATCCTTTCCATCGCAAATTGCATCGGCTTCCGCCTCAATCGCTCCGTCTAAATAATGATCTAGAAGTAATTTATTATTTGGAATCTTTCGCAGTAGGTCTACCACATGCTCTTCAAGTTCTCTTTTGTTGATGACAATTTTCATTCCTTGTCCTCCTAAAACGTAAGAAGGTCTAATCAATAAAGGAAAATCCAAATGATCTGCCAGTGCTAGGGCTTCTTCCGTAGTTTCTGCAGTTCCAAATTCCGGATAAGGAATGTTGTTCTCTTTTAGAATATTTGAGAAACTTCCTCGGTCCTCGGCCAAATCAAGTGATTGAAAGCTGGTTCCCATAATTTTTATTCCGTAGCGATCCAACTTTTCAGCCAATTTCAAAGCTGTTTGCCCACCAAGCTGCACGATCACGCCCTCCGGCTTTTCATGTCGAATGATGTCGTAAATATGCTCCCAGAATACCGGTTCAAAGTAAAGTTTATCGGCAACGTCGAAATCGGTTGAAACCGTTTCAGGATTACAGTTAATCATGATAGTTTCGTACCCACATTCAGAAGCGGCTAGCACTCCGTGAACACAACAGTAATCAAATTCGATTCCTTGTCCGATACGGTTGGGTCCTGATCCAAGTACTACTATTTTCTTTCTATCCGTAACAATACTATCATTTTCAGCATAGGGCGCTTCGTTTTCAACCTGCATTTCATTTTCAAAGGTTGAATAGTAATAAGGCGTTTCTGCTTTAAATTCGGCGGCACAGGTATCTACCAATTTATACACCCGCTGAATATTCATTTCATCTCTCTTATTATAAACTTCGCTCTCTAAACACTTTAGCATATGAGCGATTTGGCGGTCACCATACCCTTTTTGCTTCGCTTCTAGAAGTAATTCTCTAGGGAGCGTGTCTAAGGTAAAGCGAGAGATTTCTTTTTCTAACAAATACAGTTCCTCATATTGTTTGAGGTACCACATATCAATTTTTGTGATTTCATAGATACGACTCAATGGAATACCCATTTGAATTGCGTCGTAGATTACAAAAACGCGATCCCAACTTGCATTGGTAAGTTTTTCGATAATTTGATCGTAATTGGTATAACTCTTCCCGTCGGCTCCAAGTCCATTTCGCTTGATTTCGAGAGATTGGGTAGCTTTATGCAGTGCTTCTTGAAAGGAGCGCCCGATTCCCATCACTTCTCCTACGGCCTTCATTTGCAGTCCGAGGGTTCTATCGGAACCTTCAAATTTATCGAAGTTCCATCTTGGAATTTTTACAATTACATAGTCAAGCGTAGGCTCGAATAAGGCTGAAGTAGATTTTGTGATTTGGTTGTCCAATTCATCCAACCGATATCCGATGGCCAATTTACTTGCAATTTTCGCGATTGGGTATCCGGTTGCTTTTGAAGCCAAAGCCGAAGACCTTGATACACGAGGATTGATTTCGATGGCAATAATATCTTCCTTGTCGTCAGGGCTTACCGCAAACTGTACGTTACATCCTCCCGCAAAATCACCGATACTGCGCATCATCTTGATCGCCATATCTCGCATGCGCTGCTGTGTCACATCGCTCAAGGTCATTGCCGGTGCTACAGTAATAGAATCTCCTGTATGGATTCCCATAGGGTCCATATTTTCAATGGTACATATAATAACAACATTATCGTTATTATCGCGCAATAACTCGAGTTCGTATTCTTTCCAACCCATCATCGCTTTGTCGATCATCACTTCGTGAATTGGAGAAATTTCTAATCCGCGCTTTAATAGTTCGTCAAAATCTTCCGCTTTATATACGATAGATGCACCGGCACCTCCTAAGGTGTAAGACGCCCGAATCACTAGTGGAAACCCAAACTCTTGGGCAATTTCTTTTCCTTTAAGGTAAGAGTTTGCAGTTGCCTGTGGTGCCATAGGAATCCCAATTTGTTCCATCAGGTTCCGGAATTGCTCACGATCTTCGGTGATGTTGATGGCATTTATGTCTACTCCGATTAGTTTAACTCCAAAATCCTTCCAGATCCCTTTTTCGTCGGCTTCAATACATAAATTCAAAGCTGTTTGTCCTCCCATTGTGGGTAAAACCGCGTCAATTTGAGGGTGTTCTTTTAAGATTTTTACAATGGATTTTGTGGTAAGCGGAAGCAAATACACATGATCGGCCATGGAAGGATCGGTCATGATGGTTGCAGGATTTGAATTGATTAGGATGGTTTCAATTCCGTCTTCACGCAAGGAGCGAAGAGATTGAGATCCTGAATAGTCAAATTCGCAGGCTTGACCAATTACGATTGGGCCTGAGCCAATAATAAGGATGGATTTTAGATCGTTGTTTTTGGGCATTTTCTTAGCGTCTTTTTAAGAGAATTTAAAGTTACGATTCGTTTGGGTATAAAAAAAAGGTGCTGTTAGAAAACAACACCTTTCATATATAAAAGTTTTACACATTATTTTTTGTGACGGGTTTCAGAAGATACCGTTAGTTTTTTTCTGCCTTTTGCTCTTCGGGCAGCCAATACTTTTCGTCCGTTTACAGAAGCCATACGCTCTCTAAATCCGTGCTTATTTCTTCTTTTTCTTTTAGATGGCTGAAATGTTCTTTTCATTGTAAATTAGATTAAAATCTTCTGATACGTTCCTCTTGCGAGTCCTTTTCTTAAAGTCGGGTGCAAATATACAATCATTTTTATGTTAGACAAACATAAATCATAAAATATTTTTATTGGTTTTCGAACCCTCGAATAGCTGCAAAAATAGGAAGGATTTCATAACTTTGCGGCGCCTTAACGCATAAATATTTAAATCTTGATAAATGAAAGGAACATTACTTAGGTTTAGTACAAGTTTCCTTTCAAACTATCACGACAAAAGAATCACGCTATGTTTCATAAAAATATAAAATTAGTACTCACCGCGCTCATTGTAGGACTTTCCGTTTGGCAATTTGCTGAGGGCAATATTGGTAATGGGATTATGTATCTGTTATTGTCGTCTGTGTTTGTTTTTCTCTATTTTAAAAATGAAATGATTTTACTAGCCTTTTTGAGGCTGCGAAAGCAGGATTTTGTGGGAGCAAAAAGTTGGTTGGATAAAATAAAAAACCCTGAAGGCGCACTTGTTACAAAACAACAAGGATATTACAACTACCTCAATGGTTTAATGGTATCTCAAACCAACATGAATGAAGCTGAGAAATATTTCAGAAAAGCAGAAAAACTCGGACTTTCCATGAATGCTGATATGGCCATGGTGAAATTGAATTTGGCGGGCGTTGCCATGACAAAGAATAGAAAGCGTGAAGCCGAAACTTTGCTTGCTGAGGCTAAAAAATTGGACAAACACAATATGCTTGGCGATCAAATTAAAATGATGCAGCAACAAATGAAACGTGCCGGTGCTCCGCGACAACAATTTACCAGAGGTGGACGCGGAGGAAGAATGCGGTAACTTTTGCTCACCGATAACGCACAAGCTTCAAAAAAATTAGTACCTTTTACCTCGATTTTAACAAAATTCTGTTAATCTTGAACTGCTAACCAAATCAAAATATTATGGGTAAACTTCTACTTACCCTATTCTTTTTGGCTTACCTACCCTTAGGTTCTCAAACGCTAGAACCTAAGACCTTTTTCTCTGATGCGATTGGAAAAAACATCCGTAAATACCGGATTAATGCGAAAAAAGCATACATCCGCAAGGATTACGAACACGCACAATTTTTATTTGATTCGCTCGTCGACCACGTGGTTGTGGATAGTTACTTAGACAACTTTAAAGTGCGAAAGTTTCCCTCTCGGAAAGTCGAATTGCACGATTTCGATAAACCAATCTACTTAATTACATATGCGACCTGGGTTACTCCGGGAATTGGTGAAATACCCGCTCTGAACGATGTGGTTGATAATTACTACCAGGAAATTGACTTCGTTATGTTAATTTGGGGTTCTAAGAAAAAAATTCGAAAGTTAAAACATGGTTTCAATTCAAAAATCAAAGTATTGTATGTGGATGAAAAAGAGAATCGCAACGATTTTATCATTCGCTGCATGAAACACAGTTTGGGTTTTCCGACTTCCTTTCTAATTGATGAGAACAAAAAAATACTTGATGTGCGAAGAACCTTTATTCACCATTATGGCGAAGACTATTCTACATCATACAACAACCACTACCAGACCTATACCAGCGGCGTATCCTTGCTCAAAGGATCAAGTATTGAACCATAATTATTTAGAAAAAAATAATTTTACAGCGGCAATTACTAATACTATAGCGAAGATTCTTTTTAAAACGGTTTGATCCAGCCGGACGGCCAATTTAGAGCCCACCAGTCCCCCAACAACAAAACAAGACGCAATTATTAAGGCGTATTTCCAATCGATAGGATGACCCGCTTTGTGGTAGGTATAGGCCGCCAAAAAAGTCACGGGTACCGCCAGCACGGCAAGGCTCATTCCTTGTGCTTCGTGTTGGTTATACCCCAGAAATAAAATCATAAGAGGAATCATGACCACTCCCCCTCCTACGCCCATAAATCCACTAAAAATGCCCGCTAATAAACCAATGATGATTAGTGCTAGAACAATTTCTAAACTCATTCGCTTCATGGTTTTGTGTAATATCCTTTTTCAGGAATTTCAATAAAATACTCCTTCCCGGATGAATTCTTTAAAAAGGAATCTCTGAGCCAAGGATTGTGAATTTTTAGAATTTTATAATTGATTCCAAATTGTTCGGCAAATTTTGTAAAATCAGTAACTGCCGTATCCACTTTTACCTTTCGAGTTGGGATGTGCGCATACAAATCTTTTTCCCTAAAGTTAAACCCATACTTTTTTGGATTGCTTAAGATCTCTTTGAATGCTAAGATGCGAAACACATACCTGCTTGTCTCGCTGTTTAAAAGAACGTCGTAATAATCACTAACATTTTGTCGCTCAAGTTGTCTATTAATTCCGGCATTTCCCGCATTATAGGCCGCGGCAGCTAGAGTCCAGTTTCCAAATCGTTCTTTAGAATCTTTCAGATAATCGGCTGCGACTTTTGTAGAAAGTTCGAGATTATATCGTTCGTCAACATACTCGTTAATTTCAAGTCCATACTCCTTGCCGGTAGCCTTCATAAAATGCCAAAACCCTGCGGCACCTGCCGGAGAACTGTTATTCTCTAATGCACTTTCAGCAATGGCTAAATATTTAAAATCGTCAGGAACACCGTATTTTTTAAGAAGTGGCTCAATAATCGGGAAATATTTATGCGCTCTCTTGAAAATAAGCAAGGCATTGGATTGCCAATAAGTATTCACCAATAGTTCACGATCCATGCGCTCTCTAATATCGGGGTTTTCTAGGGGGACTTTTTCCCCTGCAAAATCCATATGTTCAGGTATTTCCAGAGCATACACATTATAATCGTTCAATAATTTTTCATCAGTGGTTTCACTCGCTGATGATGGTTTCGATTGCACTTGATACGTTGCGTCGGTGCATAACCAACCTATCCCCAGCAGCACTGCAGCAAGGCCTATTTTAGATAATATAGTCATGAGATTAATTTTCCTTAAATATAAAGAATTCGGTGTCCGATTTCTAATGTGCAGACATAATATTTAATAACATTTTTGACACCTTACTTCCTTTATTTAAAATCATTACATGCGTACCTCCTTCAAGAATTTGTGCCTGTTGGATGTATTTTATTGGAAAAACGGCGTCCAAATCTCCATGAATATGAACCACTTTAGGATCCGGCAATTCGCGTTTCCATTCAACCATTTGCTTTATAGCCCAATCTAAGTAATCCTTATCTCGAACAGACAAGTATTCGTTGTATAAACGAAGTCGTTTTTTACTGCGCGGACCAATGGCAAAAGTGGTGAAATCGTCCACTGTAGTAGCTAAACTTGTAGGCACTAATTTATAGGCTTTGGTGGTACTGGCAAGCTTTAAACGCAATGGCATTTGTTGGCGGCATGTGATACTAGAAATGATAATAAGATGTTGCAGTTTTAAAAAGGAAGCCATCTCTTGCACCACCACTCCGCCGAAGGAAACACCAATGAGCACGGCATTTTCCTTTGTCACTCTTGAAGCCATACGCTGAGCATATTGGGCAATGGATTCATTCTTCTCCGGAATCAACCATTCCAGATAATGAACCTCAAATTGATCTTGAGGCAAGTTGATATTTCTAAATATTTCCTTTCCGGCAGCCAATCCGGGTACAAAATACACTGGAACTTTCGACATACGTTTAAAGTCTTTAACAGCTTTTTAGGATGGGGAACTTATAAAATTCGTAACTTTACTGTGTAAAGATAGTGTTATCCTATGTTTGTGATTTAAAGCTATGAAAAAGATTTTACATCCAGCTTCAACCCGCGGTACTGCCGATTACGGTTGGTTGAAAGCTAATTATTCCTTTAGTTTTGCTAATTATTTTGACCCAAACCGACTTCAATTCGGGCTATTAAGAGTGTTGAACGACGACACCATTGCCCCGGCCATGGGATTTGGTAAGCATCCTCATCAAAATATGGAAATTGTAACGATACCACAATTTGGTGGTGTGAGGCACAAAGATTCCATGGGAAATGAAGGTGTGGTTTCCTCCGGTGAAATTCAAGTAATGAGTGCAGGAAGTGGTGTTGAACACAGCGAAGTCAATGCGAGTCCTAGTGAACCTTTGAAATTATTTCAAATATGGATTTTTCCTGAAGATCAAAATGTTACTCCCCGGTATGACCAGAAAAAAATTGCCGATTTATTATCCCCAAATAAATTAAGTGCGGTAGTAAAACCAAAATCTGAAGCAGAAGATCATGAACTTTGGATTCATCAACAAGCCTACTTCAATCTTGGTGAATTCAATGAAAATACGAATACGACCTATTCATTAAACAAAAAGGGGCATGGTATTTACCTTTTGGTAATTGAAGGCCAAGCAACCGTAGATGATGAAGTTCTTAACACCCGAGATGCCCTCGGAATTTGGGATACCGATGAGATTACCATTTCAGTAAACAAAGATTCCCGACTATTGTTAATAGAAGTACCAATGAATTAAACGCAATTCTTATGATTGAAGATGTTGAAATTACCGACAATGAATTTTTAAGACAATTTGAACTAGAAGTTGGTGACAACATGGCTCGAATTGAGTACGCCTTACAAGACCGCAAAATATTTCTCACCAAATTTGAAATGCCTCAAGACATGATAGATCAAGGCTTTCAAGATATTTTTATTCGTGCGGTATTTGAAGAAGTTAAAAACCGAGGGATAAGCTTAGTTCCCACAAGTCCGGAAATCGCCGGATTTATGCGTAAAAATCGAAGGAAATATAAAAGCCTTCTTCCTGTAGGAATCAATATATAGACTTTAATTCAGTCAATTTAAATTTTGCTTGGACTTAGTGTAACTAGCTTTTTTGAAGTTATATGCTATTGCTCAAATAGCCTCTCTAATGAGTCGCTAATAGCTGCTTGTTCATTTCGAAATTGAAAACGAACCAAACCATCTTCATCAATAGATTCTAACATAATTTCGTGAAGGGTATTGACCAATTCCGGATTCCATGGAGCTTTTACTTTAACGTAGTTCTCAGTGAAACCGTGAATGTAACCTTCTTTATTTTCACCTTCAAATAGAACGGTACGGTTGGTTCCTAACTGACTTTCATAGAAAGCACGTCGCTTTTTAGCTGAAAGTCCGCGTAACATCTTGCTGCGTTTTTGACGTACTTTCATTGGAACAACTTGCTCCATTTCAGCAGCAACGGTATTGTCACGCTCCGAATAAGTAAAAACGTGTAAATAAGAAATATCCAATTCATTTAAAAAATGATAGGTCTCCAAAAATCGTTCTTCCGTTTCACCCGGGAATCCTACAATGACATCAACACCAATACAGGCATGGGGCATGATTGATTTAATCCTGTGCACACGGTCTATATATAATTCTTTGAGATACCTTCGACGCATCAATTTCAAAAGATCGTTGCTTCCGCTTTGCAGCGGTATATGAAAATGCGGTACAAAAGTGCGAGACTGAGCCACAAAATCGATGGTTTCATTTTTCAATAAATTAGGCTCGATGGATGAAATTCGAAGTCGTTCAATCCCCGGAACCTCATCTAATGCTTCACAAAGTTCAAAAAAGGTGTGCTCATGCTTTTTATTTCCAAATTCTCCCTTTCCATAATCGCCAATGTTCACACCCGTAAGTACAATCTCTTTGATTCCTTTTTCAGAAATCTCGGCAGCATTTTGTAAAACATTTTGAAGGGTATCCGATCTCGATATCCCTCTCGCTAAAGGAATGGTACAATACGTACATTTATAATCACAGCCGTCTTGAACCTTTAAAAAAGCCCGTGTGCGATCTCCAATCGAGTAGGAACCTACATAAAAATCGGCTTCTTCTATCTCGCAACTATGAATGATTCCGGATTGCCCGGGAGATTTGGGTTCAGCATCGAGTAACTCGTTTAAGTAACTGGTTACCTTAAATTTCTCCGTTGCCCCTAATACCAGGTCTACACCATCTACATCCGCCAATTCTTGAGGCTTTAATTGTGCGTAGCATCCTACGGCAATCACGAAAGCATCAGGATTTGCCTTTTGCGCTTGTTTTACAATGGATTTAAATCGTTTATCGGCATTTTCGGTAACACTACAAGTATTAATGACGTAAATCTGCGCTTTTTCATTGAATTCGACGCGCTCAAACCCCTCCTCAGAAAAACCTCGAGCAATGGTCGAAGTCTCACTGAAATTAAGTTTACACCCCAAGGTATAAAAAGCCACTTTTTTTGTACCGTTCATTCTTGTACTTTAGCAAACGAGGATGCAAAAATACAACTTATAATCCTATCCCAAAAACCTATGCACCTGCGATATTATAGTATAACATTCTTCTTAACAGCACTTTGCAGTATTTTACTGCTTGTTTCATGCGGAAATAAACACAATGAGGATCGTGACCACTTAGTTTTTCGCTACAACGAACACAGCAATATCACTTCTCTCGATCCAGTATTTGCGCGCAACCCTCAAAATATTTGGCCCACCAACCAACTGTTTAACGGCCTGGTTCAATTGGATGATTCGTTGAATGTACAGCCTGACATTGCCCATTCCTGGGAGATTATTGACAGTACGAATACCTATCGCTTTTTTCTGAGAAACGATGTTTATTTTCACAAAAGTGAACTCTTTGGTGAAGCACAAACCAGAGCGGTCAAGGCATCCGATTTCGAATTTAGTTTCAATCGTCTTATCGACCCTCAAGTGGCTTCTCCCGGAAGTTGGGTCCTACAAAATGTTCAGTCATTTCAAGCAGAAAACGATTCCACCTTCGTGATACAGTTAAAACAACCGTTTCCGGCATTCTTAGGACTCTTATCCATGAGGTATTGTTCTGTTGTGCCACATGAAGGGATTCTTCATTACGGAAACGAATTTCGTAGAAATCCGATTGGCACGGGACCTTTTCAATTTAAACTGTGGGAAGAGAATGTCAAATTAGTACTGCGTAAAAACCCATTGTATTTTGAGAAGGATGAAGAAGGAGTTTCTTTGCCCTACTTGGAAGCTGTCTCCATTACCTTCTTGCCTGATAAACAAAGTGAGTTTTTACAATTTGCGCAGGGCGAGATCGATTTTATTTCGGGCTTGGACAATTCTTATAAAGATGAAATCCTTACCGTTAAAGGCGACCTACAACCACAATACAAAGCAACCACTAACCTTATCACCTGCCCCTACTTAAATACTGAATATTTAGGATTCTTTATGGGAACAGAGACGCCCGAGATTCAGTCAAAAGCCCTTCGGCAGGCCGTGAATTATGGTTTCGATCGACAAAAAATGGTAACGTACCTGCGCAATGGTATGGGAATTCCGGCCGAGCACGGGATCATTCCTAAAGGTCTTCCGGGCTTTGATGAGATTGAAGGGTATTCGTTTAATCCCGAAAAAGCAAAATTCTTAGTAGATCAATATAAGGCTGAAACCGGTGACAGTTCGCCGGAAATTGTAATTGGAACCAATAGCCAGTACCTCGACATTTGTGAATATGTTCAACGTGAACTCGAAAAAATAGGGATTATCGTAACCATTGATGTAATGCCTCCTTCAACCCTTCGGCAAATGAAAAGCAGTGGTGAACTCGATGTATTTCGAGCAAGTTGGGTCGCCGATTATCCTGATGCTGAAAATTATTTATCGCTGTTTTACAGTCCGAATTTCGCTCCACACGGACCCAATTACATGCATTACAAAAATGAAATAGTCGATAGTTTGTACAGTGCTTCTCAACTTGTAATCGATATTAACGAACGGAAATTATTGTACACAAAAATCGATTCGATTATAATGAATGATGCCCCAGTGGTTCCCTTATATTATGATAAGGCCATTCGGTTTGTGAATAAGAAAGTAAGTGGCTTGGGCATTAACCCTCAAAATTTTTTATTTCTAAAACGTGTGAAAAAGTCAAAATAAGTTCGGTCAAGTACGATACAGCCCTAGTTTTTCCGATATTTTGCGGTTTCATTAAACACGTGTTCTAAGATTTTAGCATCTTCCTCTGTAAATTCGATATTTCTCCTCCCCATAGCGATTTGGGCAGTTTCAAATGCTTTAGCAGTAACATAGGTCATGGTACCTGCCGCACCGCCCCAACTAAAGCTGGGAATAAAATTTCGGGGAAACCCACTTCCAAAGATATTGGCACTTACCCCAACGACCGTTCCGGTATTGAACATGGTATTGATTCCACATTTGCTGTGATCACCCATCATGAGTCCGCAGAACTGAAGCCCGGTTCTGGCAAATCTGCCGGTTTCATAGTCCCATAGTCGTACTTCGGCATAGTTGTTCTTAAGATTTGAAGTATTTGTATCGGCTCCAATATTGCACCACTCGCCCAAGACAGAATTCCCCATAAACCCATCGTGTCCTTTACTTGAATAAGCAAAAAAGACCGAATTGTTCACTTCACCTCCTACTTTACAAAAAGGCCCCACCGTGGTACCTGTATAAATTTTAGATCCCATCTTTATGGTAGCTCCTTCACAAAGCGCAAAAGGTCCGCGGATCATGGAACCTTCCATAATTTCGGCATTCTTGCCAATATAAATAGGCCCTTCGGTTGCGTTTAAAGAACATAGTGGCAGTCTTGCTCCTTCTTCAATAAATATTCTTTCAGGATGCAATGCTACCGTAGTTTCGGGAATAGCCTGAGATGTGCGATCCTCGGTAAGCAATGTAAAGTCTCGTTGAATGGCCTCGTGATTCTTGCTGAAAATATCCCAGGTATGTTCGATGCGAAGCACATCGTCTTGGGTATATTGAATTATTTCAAATGCATCGAAATCTACTTCCTGATCTTCCAATGAATAAAAGGCAATAGGCTCGTCCTCTAAAAACAAGGCTTGGTTCTCCTTCAATTGTTTTATGAGACCTACAAGAGGTTCAGAAGGTAAAAAGCTTCCATTAATTAAAACGTTATGTTCTAATTCGACCAAAGGCCAACGTTCCGATAAATAATCTTCTGTTACTGTTGTTGTGGTCGATCCAAGATATCGCTCCCATTTTTCACGAATGGTAAGAATGCCAATACGAATATCGGCAACTGGTCTTGTGTAGGTAAAAGGCAATAGCTGGTTTCTAACCGCTCCATCGAAAAGAATATAATTCATAGCTGTCCGTAAAGGTGTGGGTTAAAATTAACCAAATTTACGTGGGCATAAAAAGAAAAAGCCTCCGAATTAAGGGAGGCTTTTTAAAATATATAGAAAGTTTGTTATTTCTTGAACTTAGAATATTTGTTCTTGAATTTATCAATTCTACCCGCAGTATCCACCAACTTGTGTTTACCGGTATAGTAAGGGTGCGAACTTCTTGAAATTTCCAATTTTACCAAAGGATATTCAACACCATCTACTTCAATAGTTTCTTTGGTATCTGCAGTCGATTTGCTTAAAAATACATCTTCATTGGACATGTCTTTAAAAGCGACCAATCTAAAATTTTCTGGGTGTATTCCTTTTCTCATGGTTAAAACGTATTAATTCCTTCTCATTTTTGAGAGTGCAAATTTAATCAATAATTATAAATGAACAATAGTTTAACTATTTTTTTCATAAAAAATATCACGTAACATTTTCATACATTTGTTTACTAACTAACAAAATCATTTGCCTTCGGGCCAACCAAAAATACAAAACTATGGATACTCAAAAAGCTTCGGTTAAAAAGATTGCATTAAATTATGGACTACTCCTAGGGCTTGCCTCTATATTATTGTCGGTAGTTACCTATGTTATGGGAGTTCACCTGGAACGCCCATGGTGGGCTTCGCTATTAGGGATTGGAATCATGGTCCTGTTCATTATTTACGGCCTAAAAGCCTTTAAATCGGAAAATGAAGGATTTCTTTCCTTAGGGGAAGCTATTAAAGTAGGTCTAGCTATTTCTCTAATTGCGGGAATTGTTTCGGCGGTTTATAATTATGTATTTGTTTCTTTTATCGAACCCGATTTTGTGAATCAGATCATGGAAATGACTCAGCAGAACATGATTGAACAAAATCCTGAAATGACGGAAGAGCAAATGGAGATGGGATTAAGCATCTCAAGAAAAATGATGACACCTGGAATTATGTCGGCCATGGCCGTAATTTTTACCCTTTTCATAGGTTTTATTGTTTCTTTGATCTCAGGTTTAGTAATGAAACAAAACAGACCAGAATATTGATTGTATGAATCTTTCCATCGTAATCCCCTTGCTCAACGAGGAGGAATCATTAAATGAATTGTATCATTGGATTGCAAAAGTCATGCAATCCAATGACTTTTTATATGAAATCCTATTTATCGACGATGGAAGTACCGATGGTTCATGGGAGGTAATTGAAAAATTGTCACGGCAAGATGCCCATGTTCGTGGCATTAGGTTCCTTAAGAATTTTGGAAAATCACAAGCACTTCATGCAGGTTTTGCCCTTGCTAAAGGACATGTGGTAGTCACTATGGATGCTGATCTGCAGGACAATCCTGAAGAAATTCCGGAGCTTTACAACATGATTGCCAAGGAGGGCTTTGATTTAGTTTCGGGCTGGAAGAAAAAAAGATTTGATCCTGTTATCGGGAAAAATCTTCCTTCCAAACTCTTTAATTTTGCGGCACGCCGAACTTCCAAAGTAAAACTTCATGATTTTAATTGCGGTTTAAAAGCTTATCGCAGCGATGTAGTAAAAAGTATTGAGGTAACCGGAGAAATGCATCGCTATATTCCTGTATTGGCCAAAAACGCGGGATTTGAAAATATTGGAGAAAAAGTAGTGCAACACCAAGCCCGAAAATATGGAACTACTAAATTCGGCATGGAACGCTTTATACGAGGCTTTTTAGACCTGATTACCATTTCATTCCTTTCCCGTTTTGGAAAACGCCCAATGCACTTATTTGGTGCTTGGGGAGCCATTATGCTCTTTATTGGGTTTTGCTTTGCACTCTACCTGGGAATCGACAAACTATTTATTCATCCCGAAGGACGACTCCTTACCGATAGGCCCCAATTTTATATTGCGCTTACGGCAATGATCTTGGGGAGTCAGTTTTTTGTAGCTGGATTTTTAGGGGAATTAATCCTTCGATCGAAAAAAGATCGACCCAACTACATTATTAAAGAAGTGCTAAACACTGAAGTTTAAGCCCAAGATTGCCTATTTTTGCACTTTCTAAAGTGCGAATTAAACAACCTATGCGATACGTAGATCCTGAAATTTTAGAGAAAGCCAATCGGTGGCTGGTACCATTTTTTGATGCCGAAACACAATTAGCAATCAAAGAACTTATAGCCTACGACACCGAGACGCTTGACGATTCGTTTTATAAAAGTCTTGAGTTTGGTACCGGTGGAATGCGCGGAATTATGGGGGTTGGCGATAATCGAATCAATCAATATACCTTAGGAAAAAACACCCAAGGACTTGCCAATTATTTAAAAAAAGAATTTCCTTCGGAAGCGATAAAGGTTGCCATCGCCTACGATTGCCGCCACAATAGTAAAAGCCTGGCTCGGATTGTTGCTGAGGTATTTTCGGCAAACGGAATACAGGTATATCTTTTTTCCGACCTACGCCCCACCCCTGAGCTCTCTTTTGCCGTAAAGTATTTAGGCTGTCACTGCGGAATTGTCCTTACTGCATCCCACAACCCTCCGGAGTATAACGGATATAAGGTGTATTGGCAAGATGGTGGTCAGTTGGTTCCTCCTCAGGACAAGGAAATTATTGAAGAAATCAATCGATTAGATTATACCGATATTCGATTTAATGCGAATGAACAGTTCATTAAATACATCGATAAACAAGTAGATCAAGCATTTGCAGATGCTTCAGTTAACAATGGAAGTGCTCAAGTTTCCGTAGAAGCTCGACAAAATTTAAAAATTGTATTTACCTCCTTGCACGGAACGTCAATTACCATGGTTCCAAGAGTGCTTGAACAAGCCGGGTATTCTCAAATAGGAATTGTTCAAGAACAAGCTACTCCGGATGGCGATTTTCCTACGGTAGTTTCTCCAAATCCAGAAGAAACCGAAGCACTTAAAATGGCTTTGGAACAAGCCGACCGAGAACAAGCAGATATAGTGATTGGCACAGATCCGGATTGCGACCGACTTGGAATTGCAGTACGTGATCAAAACGGAAAAATGGTGATCCTTAACGGCAACCAGGCCATGGTGATTAAAACACACTTTCTTTTAGAACAATGGAAACGACAAGGGAAACTTGACGGCAGCCAATTTGTGGGCTCTACCATTGTCTCTACGCCTATGTTGCAGAAGATTGTCGAAGATTACGGAGTAACGTATATGGAAGGTCTTACCGGTTTCAAATGGATCGCCAAAATGATCAAAGACCATCCCGAACTAAGCCTTGTTGGTGGCGGTGAAGAAAGTTTTGGGTATATGGTGGGAGATTTTGTTCGCGATAAAGATGCGGTGACTGCTACCCTACTTATCTGTGAAATTGCTGCCCTTCAAAAAGAAAAAGGAACTACGGTTTATCAATATTTGCAAGACCTTTATAAGAAATATGGCTTTTATAGAGAAGCGCTTGTTTCTATGGTTAAAAAAGGAAAAGAAGGTGCCGAAGAAATCCAGCGTATGATGGCAACCTTGCGACAACAGCCTCCTACGACCATTGCCGGGAGCCGCGTTACCTCGGTTGAAGATTACTTGCCAGGGACCAAAACCAATTTGTTAGAAAATATTTCGGAATCTTTAGACCTTCCCTCCTCAAATGTTTTAATTTTCAATACGGAGGATGGAAGTAAAATTGCAGCACGGCCAAGTGGGACAGAACCAAAAATAAAATTTTACATCAGTGTTAACGGTCCTGATGAAGTCACTTTAGAAGCTAAAATAGCCTCTATTCAATCAGATCTTAAACTCACTTAATGAAATACTTCAGAAAGATATTACACTTTGCAAAACCTTATAAAAGGTTTGCCTGGCTCAATATTATCGCCAATATCTTTTATGCCTTATTCGGTACATTGGCCTTTGTTTCTTTGATGCCCATGCTGAAGGTGTTGTTCGACAATTCAACAAAGATTACCGAGCCACCGGTCTATGAAGGAATTTCTCATGTTGGAGATTATTTTGAGGGGTATATGAATTATTTCATCACCCAAAAAATTGAATCCTCTGGTGAACTCTATGCTCTTATGATCATGATTTCGATTGTAATTGCAACCTTCTTGTTAAAGAATTTATCAGGCTATCTGGCTATGTTCTTTATTACCTTCTTACGAAATGGTGTGCTTAAAGATTTACGGAATGCAGTGTATGAAAAAACAGTAGCACTTCCTGTGTCGTATTATTCCGAGAAACGAAAAGGCGATACTATTGCAAGAATCTCAACCGATGTTCTAGAGATTCAGCATTCCTTCCTTTCAATTTTAGAATTGATCGTTCGAGAACCCTTGATGATTTTATTTACGATTATCGCCATGCTTATTTTAAGTGCTAAGCTAACCTTGTTCGTTTTTATTTTCATACCGGTTTCAGGGTTTATTATCTCTAGAATAGGAAAAAGTTTAAAGAAACGAAGTACCCGAGTACAACAAGAACAAGGGTTCTTTCTATCGATTTTGGAGGAAACATTGGGCGGACTCAAAATTATTAAAGGGTTTAATGCTGAAAAGATGTTTAATGAAAAATTTCAGCAATCTACAGCGCGCTTTTTTAAATACTCCAATGCCTTAATGCACCGACAAAATTTAGCCTCACCCATTAGCGAGTTTTTAGGAATTGTTGTTATTGCCATATTGCTGTGGTTTGGTGGTTCCATGGTTTTGGTTGAAAAAACATTGGCTCCTGAAGCTTTTATCGTTTATATGGGATTGGCGTATAACATCCTCACTCCTGCAAAAGCAATTAGTAAAGCGAGCTATGGTGTGAAAAAAGGAAATGCCGCGGCAGAACGAGTATTGGAAATCTTAGAGACCGAATCCTCCATTAAAGACAAGAATAACGCCACCGTTAAAAAGGATTTTGAAGATGCTATTACCCTAAACGATGTTTCGTTTAAATACGAAGACGATTGGGTGTTGAAGAATTTTTCGCTCAAGGTTCCAAAAGGTTCTACAGTGGCTTTGGTAGGACAAAGCGGAAGTGGTAAGAGTACTATTGCCAATTTACTTACGCGATTCTACGATGTAAACGAGGGTAATATTGCAATTGATAACGCAAATATTAAAGACATTACACTACACTCATTAAGGGGATTGATGGGACTTGTTACTCAAGATTCCATTCTTTTTAACGATACAGTGAAAGGGAATTTAAGGGTCGCAAAAGAGGATGCAAGTGATGAAGAGATTATCGATGCCCTTAAGGTTGCGAATGCTTGGGAATTTGTACAAGGACTTCCTCAAGGTATTGATACCAATATAGGAGACAGTGGTAATAAACTAAGTGGCGGACAGAAGCAACGTCTAAGCATAGCTCGTGCTGTATTGAAGAACCCGCCCATCATGATTTTAGATGAAGCTACTTCAGCCCTCGATACTGAAAGTGAACGACTGGTGCAAGATGCTTTAGAGAACATGATGAAAAATAGAACTTCCGTGGTTATTGCGCACCGACTTTCGACCATTCAAAGTGCCGATAATATTGTGGTCCTTTCGAAAGGTTCGATCGTTGAACAAGGAAAACATCACGAACTGCTCGCTAAGAAAGGTACGTACTACAACCTGGTGGAAATGCAATCCTTGGCATAAGGACAAAAAAAAAGAAGCGGTTGGGGCTCCGCTTCTTTAAGTTTTTCATTGCATTTGGGGCACACAATGAAATAGTTATTAATACATAAGTACACTTCAAAGATAGTACAGTTTTTCAATTTACCAAATATTTTTTGCATTTTATCTATAATAAGTGCATTTCATCGATAAGAAACTACTATAAAGTACGTTATTTCTTACAGATTAAACATGATTTGGTTTATAATTGAAAAGGAAATAAAAAACGGGCCAGCCCCCGCTTAGGCCCGTTTAATCAGTTCTCATTACAGTTGGGGCTGATAACAAAGAACCTATACATAAGAAGTATTGCGTAAATCTAGTAAATATTTTCCTACAAATAAAGAAAAAATGTTTTTTATCGGTATTTTTTGTTTTTAATCGATTTTATAGTGCCTTTTTTGTCTTTGCTCCACTTTTCATTTAAACCATTTCAATTCTTAAAAGTCATACCTTTAAACTATGCCCTTGATAGAAGAAACGGCCCTTATTGAAGGACTCAAAAGCGAGCATCACAAGGAAGCAGCTTTTCGCGATCTTATTTCCGAGTTCAAAGAACGTTTGTATTGGCATATCCGAAAAATTGTGTTGGATCATGATGATGCCGATGACGTCCTTCAGAATACCTTTATCAAAATATTTCGAAATATTGATCAGTTTAAAGGAGACAGTAAGCTTTATACATGGATGTACCGCATTGCCACCAACGAGTCCATCACATTCATCAATAAAAAGGCTAAAAAAATGCTTATCTCCACGGAGGAAGTACAACAACTAGCAATTTCCAAACTTGAGACTGATGTTTATTTTGAAGGCGAAGACATCCAGCTTAAATTACAGAAAGCCATTGCAGCACTACCCGAGCGTCAGCGTCTAATCTTTAATATGAAATATTTTGACGACCTCACCTATGAAGAACTATCCGAAATTCTGGAAACTTCAGTAGGCGGGCTAAAGAGCAGTTATCATATCGCGGTCAAAAAAATAACACAGGCATTAAAAAATGAAACCTTTTAAAAGAATATTAGTCAAAGTGCTATCATGACAAAAGAATCGAAACATACCCATGGTTTTCAAACACCGGAACACTATTTCGATGAACTCAACCGTGAATTGGTCATTCAGTCGAAACTAAGTGAGCTTCCCCAGCGTACGGGTTATACTGTTCCTGAGGATTATTTCAGCGGATTAGAATCGAAAATAGTTGGCGCCCTTCAGAATGAAAAAGAACAAGTTTCAGTTCTTCCCTTATTCAGAAAAAGGAACCTCTATTACCTCTCCGGCATCGCTGCTTCATTGATCATTGGCTTCTCGATCCTTAATACGGTGCAGGATTCCCCTGTTATAGATACAGCCGACGCCTCCTATTATATTGAAAATGGTGGGTTGAACTTGAACACCTTCGATTTGGCCCAACTTCTCACTGACGAGGACATTTCTGAAATTGTTGATCAAAGCGATTTCTTTTCGGAAGAAAGCCTTGATACGTATCTATTAGAACACTTTGACGAATCGATTTTATTACAAGAAGAATAATATGAAAAAGTTCCTATTCCTTATTGCACTCATACCTTTTTTGGCCTTTGCACAGCACAATGAAAAATTGAAAGCCTATAAAACTGCTTATCTTACAGAATCCCTTGATCTTACCCCTGAGGAAGCTGAACGATTTTGGCCTATTTACAATAAATACGATGAGCTGCTTATGTCCTTACGCCGAACTGAACGTCGCGAAATCTATCAAAAAATGAAGGGTGATCTTGAAACCTTGTCCGATGCAGAAGCTACTGTTTTACTAGACGAAATTTCAACGCTAAAGTCTAAGGAGGTTCAATATCATGAGGCCATGATTACCGACTTGAAAAAAGTCCTTCCTTCCAAAAAGATCTTAAAATTAAAACGCGCTGAAGAAGAATTTAAACATATGTTGCTCGAGAAGGTAAAGGGGAAGCATCGAAAGCGACCTTAACTAGCGAAATACGAGTTTCGAAATTCTTTGATGACCGCTGGCAAAGGCAACCGTGTCGTTCACAAATTCCACAGCATAAAAGCCCTCTTTTGACAGTTCTATCCACGTTTCACCCCCATCATCGCTATACGATATTCCAGGTGAACCCACGGCAATTAATTCATCCCCATCACTTCCCGGAACAAACTTCACAGACGATCGGTAGCCCGGTCCTGCTCCATTGGAAATTAATTTCCAGGTTTTTCCCCCATTGTTGGTGATGGCTTTATTTCCCTCATTAAAACCTTTCTGCTCCCAATCACCACCGAAGATTACCCCACGCTTTTTATTGTAGAAATCGATAGTGTATATTCCTGTCATGGTGCGCCCCTGAACCATAGGTGTATCAAACACCTCCCAGGTCATACCTTTATCGGCCGAATGAAATACTCGAGCACGTTTGCCGCCGGTGGCAATCCAAGCGTGCTCCCCTTGAATTGCAATGTTTGAATTACTGGCTGCAAAAGCTGCTTCGCCTTCTTCTATTGGTGGAAGATTATTGCATAACACTTTATTCCACGTATTTCCTCCATCTCTCGTAATTAACATAGAGAGACAGCCATTTTGCGGATCGCCCATAGCGATTCCTTCCTCGTCATTCCAAAATTTCATGGCATCATAGAAAACACCTTCACCTTCTTCATAATAAACCTCTTTAATTTGAGTGGCTTCCTTGCCTTCAAAATCTATTTTATACAAAACGGCAGGATTGTCGATACTTAATACAAAAACAGCATTCTTCACCATGGCAATTGATCGAAAATGCAATAACGAATCGTCGTACTTAATGTTCGCAAGCTTCGGGGTGTCTCCATCTATGAGCCCTACCATACCGCGGTTCGCTGCGAACCAAACACTTTGATCATCAATAGGAACAATAGCCCGTATACTCAAAGAATCCTGAAAAATAGGTGTTATTTCAACCTCACTAAAAGACGGTCGGTCTTGTCCGCAAGCGATGCATATGAGCACTAACAAAACTGCTGAAAAAATCTTCATGGAAAATTATTTTGGCAAAAGTAATTAAACAACCAAAGAATACTAACTTTGCAGCCTATTAATTGAGTATGAGACTGCACCGAAATTTAGTGTTTGCCACCATTGATTCTCTTCACATGATTTTCAATGAAAAGAAGCAAGCCGACAAAGTATTACGAAACACCTTAAAAAGGGATAAGCGATGGGGAGCGAGGGATCGGAGCTTTATTGCTGAAACCACCTACGACATTGTTCGATGGAAGAGATTATACGCAGAAATTGCTGAAGTAAAGGAGCCTTTTAATCGTGAGAACTTATTTCGCCTTTTTGTAGTTTGGGCCACGCTGAAGGGAATCAAATTACCAGATTGGAAACAATTTGAAGGAACTCCTACGCGAAAAATAAAAGGACGCTTTGACGAACTCTCAAAAATTCGAAAAGTGCGCGAATCTATTCCGGATTGGCTGGATGTTTTAGGATTGGAAGAATTAGGAAAGGAACGCTGGGAAAAAGAGCTTAGCTCCCTAAACCAGTTGGCTGAAGTAGTTCTTAGAACCAACACCTTGCAAACCACGGTGCCACAGCTTAAGAATGTATTGGCAGATCAAGACATTCTTACCGATACCATCCCGGATATCCCGGAAGCCCTACAGCTAAAAGAGCGTGCCAATGTTTTTACCACTGAAGAGTTTAAAAAAGGTTGGTTTGAAGTGCAGGACGCCTCTTCACAAAAAGTTGCGGCCTTGTTAAATCCGGAACCCGGAGAACGCGTTGTGGATGCTTGCGCAGGTGCCGGTGGAAAAAGCTTACACCTGGCAACCTTAATGCAAAATAAAGGTCAGATTATCGCTTTAGACATTTACGAGAATAAACTGGAGGAACTAAAACGTAGAGCGCGTAGAAATGGCATACACAATCTAGAAACTCGATTGATCGATTCGACCAAGACTATAAAAAAATTATACGGAAAAGCCGATAAATTGCTCATTGATGCTCCTTGTACCGGTCTTGGTGTTCTTAGAAGAAATCCAGATACTAAATGGAAGCTACAACCTGAATTTTTGGATGAGATAAGAGCCACCCAGCAAGAAATTCTGCAATCGTATTCTAAGATGGTTAAAGAGGGCGGACAAATGGTGTATGCCACCTGTTCCATCTTACCCTCAGAAAATGAAGGTCAAGTAAAGGCATTTTTAAAGAGTGAATCGGGTGCCTACTTTTCATTAAAAAAAGAACAAACCCTTTATCCTAGTGAAACAGGCTACGATGGCTTTTACATGGCATTATTAACTCGGAAATAATTTAAATAAATAAAAAAAGCGGGCAATGCCCGCTTTTTTTATTTCAATTCATCAAATTATTCAACAATAATCCGCCCCGTCTTGTAAGCTGTTGTGGACTGGCCTCCAACTCTTACTAAATACGTGCCGCTAGAAACATGACTCATATCCAAATTCACTCGATAAGAACCATCCTCTAATTTAGGAACACTCTTGTAAAGACCTATTTGTTGCCCTAAAACATTATATACGGCTAAGAAAACACCTTGACTATATTCTGTCTGAAGAACAACTTCAAATTGATTATTCTCTTTAGTAACAATTGTAAGGTTCGAGTTGTTTATAACATAATCACTTGTACCTAAGAACCCAACATTTGCAGTATAATCTTCAGTTTCTCCAACAAAAATATCTTCACAAGAATCAGCAGGAACCGGTCCTGTTCCGCTTGCTCTTGCACGCATTCTGTGTTCACCTATGGTTGCGTTTGCTGGAACCACTAAATCCATTGATTCAGTATAGGTACCTGATCCTTGACCGGGTGCAAAATGATAGTTATCCACCACAATCTCGTCAGGGCTGAATGATAGATCATCATTATAATCAATCCAAACACTGATATACTGGTTTCCATATTCAGAAGTTACAGTAAGCACATTAGTACTACCGGGCTCGATATTGGCAACGAACTGGGTAAAATCTCCATATCCATTTAATGAACAACCGGACTCATTGTTTATCCCAGCTACTTCGAACAATCTAAATCCATGTCCCGGTGAGCAGTCTGAAAACGGCTGACATTCTATGTTTTGAACCACCCATGAAATTTCATCATTATCAGCAGATTGATCTCCACCTAATAATGTCTTGGCGGTAAAAGTAAATGTTCCACCTGCACTTAAATTGGCTTCTTGATTAAAAGTAAAATTTTGTGTTTCTTCAGAATCTATGGTGCCTGCAAAAGTTTCAGTTACTGGAGTTCCACCGTTGACGGTATATTGAATCTCAAATCCAGACTGAGAATCCGCACCAAAGTTTTTTACTTTTACGGTAACGGGTTCATTTCCTAAACTAGTAGAGGTAAAAGGAGATACTTCCGAAATTACGCCAACATCATCAGAAAACAAATATTTCACTTCTTTAGTGTATTCGTTATTGTCATTATAACCATCTCCCGATAGCGCTGTTCTGGCTTCAATGGTATAGGTCTGTCCTTCATTTGACAAATCTATCGTTTGTGTAAATTGGTAGGTCGCTGTTTCGTTAGAATTTATTGAACCGTTAAACGTCTCAGTGGCTACAAGATTTCCATCAACTCTAAGCTCAACAGGAATATTAGAGACAGGATCTGGGCTATAGTTTCGAATGCTTATTTCCACTGTTTCAGAATTCGTTAAAACTCCATTACTAGGACTCAAGATATTATTTACTCCAACATCATTTGTAAAAGGTCCAAATATCCTCCAAGAAGCGATTCGAGTTCTCCAAAAATTATTAGATGAAAAGTAATCTCCTGTATACCAAAAAGTAAAGTTGTCCGGATCAATTGTCATATGTGAATAATCACCATACCTTCTATCGTTCGTTCTAACTCCCGGACCGTCGAATATTATCGTTTCCGCAACGGTCATGGTTCCCAATGGATCATCTTCATAACGCCCTGTATAACGCAAGGATACTGGTAACGTGTTACTCGCGGTTGAATATGCTAAAGCAATGTTTCCTAATTCATCCATGGCAGCGCTACTCATAAAGCGAGAATGACCATCAGCAATAGAATAAGTTCCTTCCTGATAAACAGACCAATCGCTCACACCATCGTTACGCAGCTCGATCCATCGAATACCTCCGGTTTGATTTCCATCAATAAAGGTGTTGAAAGTAATTAGCCAAGAATTATGGTCTTGAAAAGCTCGATAATTTGCGGCGAAAGAAATGATTCCCCCGTGCCCTGCGATATTATTTGAAGTTCCCGGTTGTTCAATCGCTGGAGCATTAAAATTTTCACTTGCATCGAATGGGTCGGTTGCAATTTCAAGAGGGGCTGAAATGGTAGTATTCGCCGGATTCACCCAATTGGTTACTACTTCCCAGATCTTTAGATGATCATAAGTGATTGCAGCAGCCCAACCATCGTCCTGTAGGTAAGTAAAATATCCCGGAAGCGAAGTATCTATATTTGTTCCAAGAAAATGAGCAGGTTCAGCACTTCTTACTTGTATTGGATTATTCACATTCCCTGGAAGGTTATCCCAAATAACAATATTTGGATCTGGCTCTCCGGCCAACATAGCATCACGCTCCATAACAAAAGCAGCTGCCTGGCCATTTAAATTTGCCGTCCCATAGTATCCGTCATGCCAAATACCATAATGAGGGTAGTCTGGCAAGCCACTAAAAGCAAATTGATAAACATTATAAGCTCCTGCAGGATCACTAGTCTCAGATACACCAATAGCCAATCCTAGGTTAGAACCTAAACTTCCAAATTCACTCACAATCCATCGTTCTGCTAATTGGTCATAGAGCACAATAGGATCCCCATTATTTGAAGGAATCCCTAAAAAAACGGATAAATTTGTGGGACCTACTTGTAAATTTCCTGATTTATCGAAAATTTTAACAAAGGAGTTTACAGAATGCACATAATGATCTGGACCTGCCGCTCCAGTTGGATCTGGAGGGTAAAAATTTGATTCACTTTGAGACCCACCGATAAAGTTTTGTTCGATTGGCATGCTTTGAATCTGTCCTAGTTCAGTTTGAACATTATACAGAATAGTGGGCGGTTTTTCAGGCAAACTACTTAAAACCTCCGGTCCAATTTGGTCAATGACCATCGTAGGTACAACGGATACATTCTTCTGATCAACTGCGGAAAATTCATCAAGACGCATGGTCTTGTGACTCAGTGTTCCTTGAATAATTCTCGAAGGAGGGAAAGTTTCTTGGGCTAACGCACTAAAAGAAATTAGTAACGCCATTACAAGAAAAGCAAAATAAGATTTTTTCATAATAAAGTTTTTATAGCTACTAAGATATTGATTTTCACATTATTTTATTCCACAAAATATAATTTTATCTAAAATTTTTAAGCATTAAAAAAGCGGGCAATGCCCGCTTTTTTATTTTAATTCTTTCAATCAAATTATTTCACAATAATCCGAGCCGTTTTATAGGTTTTTAAATCGGCTCCGGAAAGCTTCACCAAATACACTCCGCTTGAAGCTTGAGACATATCCAATTTAATTTGATACGTGTTATTCGTTGTCTTAATAAGATTCTTGAACTTCAATTGCTGCCCTAACATATTGTAAAGTGCGGCATATGCTTTTCCATCATAAGCTGTGGTCAAGGTGATCTCAAATTGATTGTTCTCTAATGATAATACTATTAATTCAGACGCATTAAATGCCTGATCGTTTAATCCAAGAAGTCCTGTGTTCGCAGTATAATCTTCTGTTTCTCCATAGGTGGTTTCTTCGCATGAATCATCGGGAACAGGAGCTTGCCAATTTGTTTTAGCTCTCATTAAATGATCTCCGGCAGGAACACCTGCAGGTATAACTAAGCTCGTAGTCTCAGTAAACGTTCCGCCTGCTTGCCCTGGAGCAATTATATAGTCGGTAACTACTTTCTCATCATTGGTAAAATTGTAGTCATCATTGAAATCAATCCAAACCGTTAAGTATTGATCTCCATACCCTGTAGTAACGGTAAGATCATAGGTCGTATCAGGCTCTAAAAAGGCTACTTGAGAAGTGAAATCCCCGTATCCTTCGCAGCCCGAAGGGTTGTTAATTTCTGCAATGGAAAACAATTGAAGGCCATCACCAAAAGAACAGTTTAGGTTGGGCTGACAAAGTAAGTTTTGCACCTCTTTTGTAGCAGAATCGTTGTTGGTGTCTTGGTCACCACTTAAAGATGTTGTTACCTCTATTGTATAACTTCCAAGCTCGGATAAATCGGCTTCTTGAGTAAAACTAAAATTAACTTCTTCTTCCGAATCGATTGTTCCAGTAAAACTTTCGACGATTGGAGTCCCTCCATTCACGGTGTACTGAACGTCAAAATTGGATTGAGAATCGGCACCATAGTTTTTAAGAACAGCGGTTACAACTTCATTCCCAAGACCAGAACCTGATGAAGGATCTGTAATTTCAACAGTTCCAATATCGTTTGCTAATAAATGCTTTACTTCTTTAGAAAAAGCATCATTGGCTGCAAATTCATCTCCTGCAAGGAGCGTATTGGCCTCTATGGTATATGTTTGGCCTGCCGTTGAAAGATCTACAGTTTGTGTAAAAGTATAAGTAGCTACATCATTAGGATCTACTGTTCCACCAAAAGTCTCAGTTGCCACTAGATTACCATCGACTCTTAATTCAATGGGTATATTCGATTGAGCAGCCAATCCAAAGTTACGGATGCTTACTTCAACGGTTTCAGCATTCGTTAAGACCCCATTAGTAGGTTGAACAATATCGTTTACACCTACGTCGGCAGTGAATCCGGTAGACAAAGTAAAAGATGCTACACGAGATCTCCATTGGTTGTTCGCTGAAAAATATTCCGCTGTATGCCAAAAGGTAAAGTTATCTGGATCCATCGTTAAGTGTGAATAATCTCCAAATCGGTTTGAAAAAGTCTGAACTCCAATACCGTCAATAATCGTTGTTTCTGCCACAGTCATTTGACCGGCAGGATCGCCATCGTATCGCCCGGTATATTTAATTCCTACAGGCAGTGCTCCACTTGCAATGTTGAAACCCATTCCTATGTTCCCTGCAGCATCCATTGCGGCACTTCCCATAAATCGGCTATTCCCATCGGCCGGTGCATAGGTTCCTTCTTGGAACAACGACCAAGCACCTATGCCACTATTTCTTAATTCGATCCAACGAACTCCGGAAGTATCATTTCCATCCACATCTACGTTGAACGTTACTAACCATGAATTATGAGCTCCAAAGCTTCGATAATTAGAAGCATAAGAAATTACTCCACCGATCATGTCAATTTTCTGACTTGTTCCCGGTTGTGCTACATCACCACTACCAAAAGGCGCAAATACTGAATCGAAAGGGCTCACCGGAACTTCAACAGGAGCCGAAATAGTTGAATTTCCTATATTGGCCCAATCCATTTCAATCTCCCAAATTTTTAGGTGATCGTTCGCAATTCCACCTCCCCATCCGTCGTCTTGCAAATAGACAATATAGCCGGGAACATCTGCTGGAAAGGATGTTCCTGTTAAATTTGCCGGTTCCGGACTAAATACGGTATTTGAATTATTAACAACTCCTGGTAAGTCAAAACCAACAATCTGAGGATTTGCAGCCCCTGCAATTACCGCTGCACGGTCTATTACATACGTGGTGTTCCCCACAAATTTATTTGCTGTGACATAATATCCATCAGGCCAAACACTGTAATGAGGATAATCTGGGAATGCATTTAGATTAAATTGGTAAACGAAATAGGCGCCTGTCGGATCTGGAGTTTCAGAAACACCCAAAAGTAAGGAGTTTCCTGTTCCAAATTGACTCACAAAATAGCGATCTGCTAATTGATCGTACATAATAATAGGGTCTCCACTGTTACTGGGAGAACCTAAAAAAGCACCCAAACTGGTAGGCCCTGAAAGTACATTTCCTTGCTTGTCAAATATTTTAAGAGCGACGTTTACAGCATTAATATAATGGTTAGGTCCCGCAGCTCCGGAAGGATCCGGAGGTGTGAAACCTCCTCCTTCGCTATTCGTCAACCCATCGAAGTTCTCTTCAATAGGCATACTATTTATTCCCCCGGGCTCTAATTGACGCAAAGGGTCATTTCCATCCAGCGGATAGGCATTTGCATTTAATTTTTCATTTCCACGCAAATTATTTTCGATGATGGTAATGTCATTAACTCTAAATTCCTGTTCCGCTACGGTCGGAAAATCGCGCAATGGGATGGTCTTTTTAATAAATGTTCCCTGAATTATGGTACTCGGAGGGAATTTTTCTTGGGCCATAAGCCCTGTGCCTATAAGCAGTAGGCATAGCAATGCTAATTTAAGTTTCATTTTGATGATTTTTTTAGAAGCCGCAATATAGAATAAATTTTGATTGGATAATTCACTTAACTAGCATATTACTCAATCAAAGCAAAACTCCCAGAGAAATATTATACGGTTTAATCGGCTAAAATAATTACCTTTGCACTTTCAAAATTCAACGTTAATGATTCACTTTTTTGGAGACGTAAAGAGCACTGTTTTTGCTGTCCAAACCACCGGCCCGATTTCAGACGAAAATAGTCAAAAACTTGTATGGTTATTTGGAAACCAGCCTAAAATAGATCAGTCCGCAATCGCGGATTTTTTTGTGGGTCCCCGAGCAGCCATGATTACTCCATGGAGCACGAATGCGGTAGAAATAACTCAGAACATGGCCATTGAAGGAATTGTTCGGATCGAAGAATTTCATCATTCGTCATTAAACGACAACCATTTTGATCCTATGTTGTCTCAAAAATATCCTGCGTTAAATCAAGCTATTTTTACCGTCAATATTGCTCCTGAGACCATTAAAGAAATTAATGATATCGCAGCCTATAATCAAAGTGAAGGATTAGCCTTAAATGAAGAAGAAATACAATACCTAGAGAATCTCTCTAAAAAAATAAACAGAAAGCTTACCGATAGCGAGGTCTTTGGCTTCAGTCAGGTGAACAGTGAGCATTGCCGACACAAAATTTTCAATGGAACCTTTGTGATAGATGGTGAAGAAATGCCCTCATCACTATTCAAGCTTATTAAAAAAACCAGCGAACTCAATCCAAATGAGATTGTTTCAGCCTACAAAGACAATGTTGCTTTTATCAAAGGGCCAAAAGCGACGCAATTTGCACCGCAATCTGCCGACAAGCCCGATTTTTACCAAAAAAAGGATTTTAATAGTGTAATTTCTATTAAGGCTGAAACGCACAATTTCCCAACCACCGTAGAACCTTTTAACGGGGCTGCTACAGGAAGTGGTGGTGAAATTCGAGACCGTCTGGCCGGAGGAAAAGGATCCATCCCATTGGCCGGAACGGCCGTTTATATGACTTCCTATTCTCGTTTGGAAGAAAATCGTCCTTGGGAACAAGCCATGAGCGAACGTCCTTGGCTGTATCAAACACCAATGGATATTTTAATTAAAGCCAGTAATGGAGCCTCCGATTTTGGAAATAAATTTGGACAACCCCTAATCACGGGTTCTGTACTCACTTTTGAACATGAAGAAGAGGCGCGGAAGTTAGGTTTTGACAAAGTAATTATGCTTGCCGGAGGAATTGGTTATGGGAAAGCAGAACAAGCGCTTAAGGATACTCCAAAAACAGGAGACCAAGTGGTTATCCTGGGAGGTGAAAATTACCGCATTGGAATGGGAGGCGCCGCTGTATCGAGTGCCGATACCGGTGAATTTGCCAGTGGAATAGAATTAAATGCGGTACAACGGTCTAACCCGGAAATGCAAAAAAGAGCAGCCAACGCCATTCGAGCCATGGTTGAGAGCGACGAAAACACCATTGTTTCCATCCATGACCACGGTGCCGGAGGACATTTGAACTGCCTGAGCGAATTGGTAGAAGAAACCGGTGGAAAGATCGACCTGGATCGACTGCCTGTGGGGGACCCCACGCTTTCAGCCAAGGAAATCATTGGAAACGAATCCCAAGAACGAATGGGATTGGTTATTGGAAAAGAGGATGTGGATCGTCTAAAACGAATTGCAGACCGAGAAAGAGCTCCGATGTATCAGGTCGGGGAAGTAACGGGAGATCATAAATTCACCTTCGAAAGTAAAACTACCGGGGCAAAGCCTATGGATTTTATGCTTGAAGACATGTTTGGAAGTTCTCCAAAAACCATCATGAACGATCGTACGGTCTCAAGAACCTATGCAAATAAACCTTATACGGCGTCAAAAGTACATGACTATTTGGAGCAGTTACTTCAATTGGAAGCCGTTGCTTGTAAAGACTGGCTTACCAATAAGGTCGATCGATGTGTTGGCGGACATGTAGCAAAACAGCAGTGTGCCGGTCCTCTTCAATTACCCCTAAACAACTGTGGTGTCATGGCACTCGATTTCAATGGAAAAGAAGGAATTGCGACATCGATTGGACATTCACCGGTGAGTGCCTTAGTGAACCCGGTAGCGGGCTCGCGAAATTCAATTACCGAAGCACTTACCAATATTATTTGGGCGCCTATGGATAAAGGACTTTCAGGAGTTTCCTTATCGGCCAACTGGATGTGGCCTTGCAATAACGAAGGAGAAGATGCTCGCTTGTATGCAGCCGTGAAAGGAGTAAGTGAGTTTGCCATCGAATTAGGAATCAATGTTCCTACCGGAAAGGATTCCTTGTCCATGAAACAGAAATATAAAAATGAAGAAGTAATTGCCCCGGGAACCGTAATTATATCGGCGGCGGGTCATTGTAGTGACATTGCGAAGGTCGTCGAGCCTGTGATTAAGCGAAATGCCGGAAGTATCTACTATATTAATATTTCTCAGGATGAATATAAGCTGGGAGGTTCTTCGTTTGCACAAGTTTTAAATAGCATCGGAAGTGATGTCCCCACAGTAAAAAGTGCAGCGAATTTAAAGACTGTCTTCAATACAATTCAAAGTCTAATTAAGGATGGAGCCATTGTTGCAGGACACGATATCGCTTCAGGAGGATTGATTACTTCCTTACTTGAATTGTTTTATGCTGAAGTTGGATTAGGGGGGCAAATAGACCTGTCTTCTTTAAATGAATCAGATTCTGTAAAAGTTTTATTTTCAGAGAATTGCGGTATTTTATTTCAAGTATCAAATGATGCTGTATTAGAAACCCAATTAAACAATCATAACATCGCCTTTCACAAGATAGGATCGGTAGTTGAAGGTGATTCATTGCACATAAAAAATGGAGACGAGCACTTTTCTTTCTCCATTTCTGAAACTAGAGATGTTTGGTATAAAACTTCTTATCTGTTGGATCAAAAGCAAACGGCCAATAACCTAGCCACTACGCGTTATCAAAATTATAAAAACCAACCACTCACTTATTCGTTCCCGTTAAGCTTTAGCGGACAATTGCCCGCCTCTGCTCAATGGACCAAAAGTGATCGAAAGATCAAGGCGGCCATCATCAGAGAAAAAGGAAGCAATAGCGAACGAGAAATGGCACATGCGATGTACTTAGCGGGCTTTGACGTAAAGGATGTTCACATGACCGACTTAATTTCGGGAAGGGAAACTCTTGAAGACATTCAGTTTATCGGCGCTGTGGGAGGATTTTCGAATAGTGATGTACTTGGGTCGGCCAAAGGATGGGCCGGCGCATTCCTCTACAATGAAAAAGCCAATACTGCCTTAAAGAAGTTTTTTGAACGAGAAGACACTCTATCTGTAGGGATCTGTAATGGTTGTCAGCTGTTTCTTGAACTAGACCTCATAAATCCGGAACACGAGAAACTTGCAAAAATGCACCATAACGATTCGCACAAGCACGAAAGTAGCTTTACGAGTGTTACTATTCAACAAAATAACAGCGTGATGCTATCTTCATTGGAAGGCACTACCCTGGGGGTTTGGATTAGCCATGGAGAAGGGAAGTTCCATTTGCCGATGCCGGAATCTAGTTATCATATCGTTGGTAAGTATGGATACGACTCCTACCCTGCCAATCCGAATGGAAGCGATTACAACACCGCCATGCTCTCCGATAAAACTGGAAGGCATTTAGTGACCATGCCTCACATTGAGCGATCTATCTTCCAATGGAACTGGGCTAATTATCCTGAAGGCCGTAAAGATCAAGTTTCTCCTTGGCTCGAAGCCTTTGTCAATGCCCGAAAGTGGTTAGAGAAAAAATAATTCAATTTAAAGTCAATATACGAGCCGGTTACTAAAA
>JAHEMY010000188.1 GCA_024643425.1 Flavobacteriaceae bacterium | reverse complement strand
CGTACTCCAAGGGGTCCAAACTACCCAATACCTCAGGAATCACAACCGTTAAATCGAAAAACGTAAATCCATCCGCAACAGCATCATCACACAATCGAAGTGGCTC
This sequence comes from Flavobacteriaceae bacterium, assembly GCA_024643425.1. GTDB lineage: Bacteria > Bacteroidota > Bacteroidia > Flavobacteriales > Flavobacteriaceae > JAHEMY01. The sequence continues at coordinate 3,117 of JAHEMY010000188.1, read as the reverse complement.
CGCAGGAGTCGTCGCCACAGGACTGTCCCTAACCTCCAACAACAACTCGATCACCGAATAACAACTCGTGCTTAAACTCTCAACACGTGCCCATACATTATCGTTGTAGGGGTCATCATTCGTATAAGGGTTAGGCAAAGGCAATACCCCATTCTCCGCATCCAACATCGTTCCATGATACGTCACAACCAAATCCGGGTCGCCGGAAGTTAAATCTGCATCGGCCAAAGACAAGTCAAATTCAGCGAATCCGTCATTATCGGAATCACATAAAATGAGTGGATTTGGAGTTGGATTAATGGTGTTAGGTGGAGGAGCGAACTCAACAAGCACCACACCTTCGGAAGTACAATTACCTCCCAAATTCAGTATAAGTTTATAATTTCCGGTAATTGTCACATTCAAAGAAGGGCCTGTCTCCGCTGGAACAAAAGGCACAAATACTCCGGATCCTAATGGATCTTCAAATTGCCATTCAAAAGTTGTTCCCGGTGGTACATCTATATTTGGAGCAATAGTGAATGTCTCGCCTTCACATCGCGCAGTTCCATTATCAATTGTTAAATCGGCCCCTAGATCGACATCACCAATATTGAAAGAGCCGGCTTCTAAAAAGACTGCAATATCGAAAGCGGTATCAGACTCATCTGCAATAACCAATTTAATGGTGTAAGGATTCCCTACAGTAACACTCCCCATTGCTGTAAGTGCTACTGTTTGTCCATTGATATCAATAGCAGCGGAAGCAGCGGGGTTAAAAGGTTCAAAATTATATTTGTCGAAATATTCAGGATTCACCGCAGCACATAGGCCTGGAACTTCTTCCCTAATATTAGTTACTTCTATAGGAATAGCGGTTCCCGGAAGTACCGCCAAATTTTGTACAACTCCTGTAACTTGATCGGTAAGGATAAATGCGAATGCGTCGGAAAACGTACACTCAAAGTTTTGATTGTACTCTTCGGATGCCATGATAAAATCAAAGCTGATCTCACTAATAAGGGGAACAAAATCAAATTGAATCCAAGAGGCATTATTTGTGTTGGTCGCCGTAGTATTCGCCTCCAAATCGGCATCTCCCGGCCACCCAAAACCTCCATCGCTATGCACGACCAAGTTTGGTCCCGGAGCGTTTGCTACATTTCCGGAGGATAAGATGATTCCCGAGGCAAAAGGGAAGTCCGAACCATTCTGATCAAATGCACCAATTCCATTCACATCTCCAAAATCAGTTCCTGTACTCTGCAAGAAATTAGAGACTTGAGCACAAGTACCGCTAATTAAAATATCTTCAATTAACTGCTGTGTGGTAAGCGTTTCATCAACCGTTATTTGACCATATCCAATACAAGAAAGAAAGAGCAGGATTTGGGGTAATAATCTCTTCATAAATAGGTGTTAATTTGCCAAATATATTGAATACTGTGGTTTTCTTTTATAATTTTGCCAAAAAATGCGCCATGGCTGTTCAATTTAACATAACTACTCAACCTACTAAAAACGAAAATATTTACAAGTTTATTGCCAATTCGTTTTTGGTGCATTCTGAGAGTTACGAGTTTAAAAATATTGACGAAGCAGTTCAGAGCCCTATTGCTCAGCAATTATTCTACCTTCCTTTTGTCAAAACCGTTTACATTGCACAGAATTTTATTGCCATCGAAAAATATAATATTGTAGGCTGGGATGATGTAAAGGACGAAGTAGCAGATTCCATTTCTACCTATTTAAATGAAGGAAACCTAGTAATTCTTGCTTCTCAAAATTCGAGAAAGATTCCGATCACTGTTTATGCGGAAAGCACGCCAAACCCGCTTGTGATGAAATTTGTGGCTAACAAACCACTGGTGACCGGTAATTTTGAATTTAAATCTTCCGAAACGTCAACGCTTTCGCCTTTGGCGGCTCAATTATTCGAATTCCCTTTTGTGAAGGAAGTCTTTATGAGTAGTAACTACGTCTCTATCATGAAAATTGAAGCTGTAGATTGGAATGAAATTATGGTTGAATTGCGTGATTTTTTAACCCAGTATTTCGAAAATGGCTTGCCTTTGTTGACCGATGAGGCTCTGTCGAAAAAAGATTCAGCAGTAACTGCACAAAACAATCAAGGCGTTGCTGAAAAAGTTCCCACTACCGATATCGAAAAAGAAATCGTGTCCATTCTTAACGAATATGTAGCTCCGGCAGTAGCAGGAGACGGCGGTCACATTGCTTTTGATTCGTTCAACGAAACTTCTAAAACCGTTCGAGTAATTCTACAAGGGGCTTGTAGCGGGTGTCCTTCATCAACGATTACCTTAAAAAATGGAATTGAAACCATGTTGCGGGAAATGATGCAAGGAAAAGTAGAGTTTGTCGAGGCCGTTAACGGATAATCAATCCTTTTAAGACTAGATAATTACATTATTTTTTAGTACCTTAAACCATAACCCTTAAAAAAAGAAGATGGCTGTATTAAAAGTAATTGAAGTCCTTGCAAATTCTGAAAAAAGCTGGGAAGACGCAACACAAAACGCTGTAAAACACGCTTCAAAAAGTGTGAATCACATACGTTCTGTTTACGTAAACGAGCATAGCGCAATTGTTAATGGAGATTCTATTGTAGAATATCGTGTAAATGTTAAAATTACTTTCGAAGTAAAGTAATTGACGACCAAAAATGTGATCTAAGTACGTTTCTGATTCCTCAAAAGCGTACTTTTGTTTTTTTATGTACTTATGCAAAAATTCTGTTTAGCAACCCTTCTGGTAACGATACTTTTTTCCTGTAATACTTCAAAAAAAGAAACCTTGTCCGAACATCAATATACCAACGATTTAATTCACGAGTCCAGTCCGTATTTACTTCAGCATGCACATAATCCGGTTCATTGGAAACCTTGGAATAAAAGTGCACTGAATGAAGCTCAAGCATCAAAAAAACTAATGATTGTAAGCATTGGCTATGCCGCTTGCCACTGGTGTCATGTGATGGAACATGAGAGCTTCGAAGATTCGACGGTGGCTGCCGTAATGAACAAGCATTTTATATCGATTAAGGTGGATCGTGAAGAACGGCCCGATGTAGATCAAACCTATATTAATGCGGTACAACTAATGACCGGAAACGCGGGA
>JAHEMY010000007.1 GCA_024643425.1 Flavobacteriaceae bacterium | reverse complement strand
GTCAAGGTCACCGAAAATATAATAAAGAGGATAAGTGTTTTTTTCATTGTAATGAAATTATAATTAATCATTAGAAGTAACGCGGTGAACGCAATGCTTTTTGCTTGAATAGTAAATCGAAGGTCAAGATCACCTCATGCGAAGCATTGGTAACAACATCCAGTTCACTGGTTATGTGGTCGTAAGCATATCCGATGCGTAAATAGGGTGCAACTTGAAATCCAACCAATCCGCTAAAGGAATCCTCTAAACGATAGGAAGCTCCAATTTCGAACTTTTCAAAAAACAAAGCATTCAAATTCACATCAAAGGATAGCGGTGCATCGAAAGCCGATTTCACCATGGCCGATGGCTTTAACTTGGTGTTTTCAGACAGCTGAAAAACGTATCCTGCTGTTGCGAAATAATGCTTGGTTTCACTTCCATACTTCAATCCATTCTCATCGATATGAACCGAGTTCAAGAAATTAGGCACCGACAATCCAACATAGAAGTTGTCTCCATAGAAAAAGGCTCCTGCACCAATATTAGGGTAGGTATTGCTAATATCCTGAGAGAAAAATGGATCGTTCGGGTCCTGTAATTCTAGATCGGTTAGACCAACATCGTGAAAGGTAGCACCTGCTTTTAATCCCAATGCTAATTTTAGCGTTTCACTAACTTGAAGTGTATAGGAAAAATCGACAAACACATTGGTTTCATTAATGGGTCCTAGTTCATCTTTAATAGCCGATAAACCTAAACCTACTTTATCCGAAATAGGACTGTGTCCTGAAAACGTAAAGGTTTCCGGAGCGCCATCTAATCCGGACCATTGCTTGCGATACAAGGCCGTTAATGATAAGGTCTCCTTTGAACCCGCGTAGGCCGGATTCACCACATTCATGTTATACATGTATTGGGTGTATTGTGGATCCTGCTGTGCTGAAGCAGAGATGCCACAGAACAGGAAGATTAAGAATGCTAAATTTTTCATTCGTAAGGGTTGTTTATATCTGTTCTTCAAATATTTCATATTAGTTTTCTTCCGTGTTAATGTATATCCAACCGGTTTTCACTGAACCGTACACAGGGTCTGGAGTATCAAATTTCATGACATAGAAATAAGTTCCTGTAGTTAGCGCGTTTCCGTCGCTATCAATTCCGCAGAACTCATCAACATAACTGTTCTGACTAAAGATGTTCATTCCATATCGGTTGAAAATTTCAACGGAGAACGAGCCTGTACGATCTGCAATGAATGCCAAATCCATGCAGTCGTTTAAACCATCACCATTTGGAGATAGACCTTCGGGAATTACACATTGTCCCACATCGTAAAGAACAACCCCTACGCTGTCAAATCCTGTACAATCTCCTACTGAAATGGTCACCGTGTAGATTTGTTCTCCCATGGTGTTCGCAGGAATGCTAATCTCCAAGGTGCTTGAAGTTTCACCTACCAACAAGTCTCCATTTAAGGACCATTGATAACTTACATCGGTCTCATCCGTTACTGCGGTGAGCACTTGTATTTCATCCGGACAAGTTTTAAAATCGGGATCTACAGAAACCACCAAGTCTGGTCTTTGAGTTAGAGTAATGGTATCTGTTGAACTACAATCGCCAACACTCACGGTCACTTCATACGTTCCGGCTTCCGTTACAAAAAGCAGCGGCGTTGTTTCGTCGTCTAAAATGGTTCCATCCTGGCTCCATACATAAGTTGCTTCGGCACCATCATAATTTTCCGGAGTGGCATCCAAGACAACATCTTGATCAAAGCACGATTCGAAACCTGCGCCTAGTTCTATAATTGGATTTTCGGCTAGGGAAATCACTATCGAATCTGAAGCAACGCATGGCCCTACTGTTATTTCCAACGAATAATCGCCGGTACTAGAAACCGTTATCGTTGGGGTTGTTTCGCCCGTACTCCACAAATAAGTAATTCCGGTAGTGTCCCCTTCGATGGTAGGAATGATTTCGAAAACACCCCCATCACAAATAGATTGATCTACTCCTAGATCAAGGATAGGTGCTTGGTTTACAACTACCTCTGCAGTATAGCTTGCTTCATTACAAGGGGCTAAGGTTACCACAACCGTGTAAATACCGGCAGCAGTGGGTGTAAATTCAGCTTCTGTAGAGAGTTCAATTCCATCTGAATCTTGCCAAGAATAGGTAACAAGGGTAAGATCAATAGCCGGATTTTGAGGGGTAGCATCCCAGGTTGGGAAATCGCCTCCTTCACAAATCACAAGGGTTGGCGGTAATTCTACTTGAAAATCTACAATAGGTTCTATAATGAGATCAAAATCTACCACATTAAAACAATCCGGTTCATCCACTTTCTCAACACGAACATAGATGGTATCCGGGTTGGCGATGTTCTGATAAGCATTGCTTGGAACAATCGGGTTGTTATTGGAAGTTGCATCAAAAGTATTGTGATGAAAAGAAACATTGAACAATGCAGGATCAAGTCCATCTAACACGGTGGGTATTACCGAATCCAAATCGAAGACAGCTTCTTCATTCCCTGTTTCATCACAGGCAGAAAGATCGTCGGGAGTCGCAATTTGCGGCTGACTATTTTCGAAAGCTAGCGTAATATCGTCGATGGCAAGATCGTTTCCACAACCACCAAGACCATTATTGAAAAGAACGAGTTGAACTTCTGTATTTGCTCCGGTATTGAAAGCAATGGTATATTCTTGCCAATTAGGTTCGGGACCGTTTGGAATGTCGCCTGTATCCGTTTCTGTAATGGTATTACCCACGGAATCTTCAATTCTGAATTTTACATTTGAAGGAATTCCTCCTCCGGGACAGATTCCCGTATCGGTATCATAAACCGTGGTAATCCAAGCATTAAAAGTATAATCGGTATTTTCATTCAAGATGATACTTCTGCGATAAAACTCTCCTGAGGTAACATCATCCGCATTAATAAAAAGCATTCGACCGTCTACATCGTCCGGAGTATGGTCTTCCATTCCAACATGCCAGCCGGAATTAAGGCCATTTGACGTATTTGTTATGGAGTATTCGCCGTCTTCCACCTGTGAAACCGTATTACAGACATAGGTGGTAGTTGCTCCATTTAAATCGCACACACGGCCAATTCCGGTTCCAAAATCTTCATTGAAATCGATGTCGGCACAATTTGGTAAAATATTACAGGCCTGACCGGTTAAGAAGGTAATGGTTACAGATTCAGTAATGGTACATCCATCTACAGTAATATCAACACTATATAGATCTGTAGCAGTAACCGAAATGGTTTGGGTAGTTTCACCCGTACTCCATAAGAAGGTAGCATCGTTGGGATCTGCACCATCTAATTCGGCAGTAATTTCATAAGAAGGCGTGTCGCATAAAGTTTGATCACCCCCTAAATCGGCGGTAAATGAAACACTTGAAGTAACAACTACATCGTCGGTAAGGACCACCACTTCACCGTTACAATTGGTATAGGTTACGCGTGCCGTATACGTTTCGGCACCGGATGGGCATACCTCAGTGGTAGGATCCGTACTAATTACGGTACCGTTAGAATCAACCCACTCGAAAAAATAAGTTTCAGTTCCTGCCGGGCTAAAACGCCAAGCTTCATTATTTGTGGTCCAGGGTGAATCGGAAGTGTTTCTTCCCGGAGGAACAAAAGCAATATTGCCATCGTTGTTTTGAATTCCTAGCGCGGCATTTCCGCTATTCCATGTGCTACAAACCGGTTTGTCCTGAATATACACTTCAATAACGTTTGAAAACTCATAGAACACGACCATTTGAGTTGCCAATAAGTTATTACAGGAAAACATAGGTACTTCAAAATAGGAAACTACTAAAACTCGATTTGGAAAATCCCCTAAGACCTCATAGCCAATTTCTTCGGTTGTTGAAACAGAGGGGTCGATATCATGACCCGGAGTAAATACATTGGCTTCCGCTAACGTTGAATTAGTATTATTGGGAAGGTTTTCAGTAAACGACCAACCATTGCTGGTATCAGTAGGGTCTACATCAAATCGAATTACGCCATTCGAGCCTACTTGAAACTGAGATTCAATATTCTCGAAATAACAAAATTCAAAGGGTAAGTTTTCAACTACCGACCAACGATCGTCTTCATTTGGATTTAATTGTGTAGCCAATCCGCTGAAAGGGAAGGGTGGATTGTACGTAATTGGATCGACCGTATACGTATTGGAAATAGACTCGAAAGTCTCTAAAAAAGTTGCTGTGATATCGGTACAACCACTACCATTTGTACAATCAATGGTGACGTCCGGTCCGGCGTCGACAAAAAGAGATCCCGGGCCTTGGGCGTTTGCATTGAAGCCGATACATAATACGAGAAAAACACCTAGTAGTATGCTTTTATTGCCTTTGACGAAGGAAGTCAAGCACAGAGGTAAAATTTGATTCATTTTGGCTTGTTTGGTGATTATTAATTATACTGTTAAAGTTAAATAAATTAAGAACATTGAGCTGTAAAAGCCAAAGCTTATCCCAGAATTGAAGGAATTTTCTTATAAAAATTTTTAACTTTTGATGGAAAAGATGCTATATACAGGAAAATGGTCGCTATAGCCTCCCAAATATTTTCTTCCTCCAAAGGTTCTAAAAGGCAATCCTTGGAAAGGCCCTTTAAAGGTCTTGATACTGCTCGGATTGAAGATTCCGGCATGTTCAAACCGAAACCTATTTTCGTGCATGGCAAGAAAATTTGGGGTAATCAAAATTTGATCGAAAAGATGCCACGTATGATCGTGATTTAGACTTCCTTCTTCATTGGAAAGTAAGGTGGCCATGGGATTGTAAAGCTGGTCTGAGGTTAAATGCTGAACGCTGGCGCTGAAGGGGTCGTCGTTAAAATCTCCCATCACAAGAATGCGCTTTTCAGGGGATTCTCGCTGGATTTTTTCAATAATTTCTCGATTTATTTTAGCAACTGTCATGCGTTTTTCAGAAGTTTCTTGCGTACCACTTCTTCTGGAAGGCCAATGATTGACCAATAAATGTAGCGGCTCCCCCTGGAGTTCCCCTTCGACATGAAGGATGTCTCGTGTATAGTCCCGCTCACCGTGCTCGTTGGTTACAAACACTTCATGAACATGCTGGTCCACAACCTTAAAAAACTCCTTTCGGTAAAGTAATCCTGTGTCGATGCCTCGTTCATCGGGAGAGTCGAAATGTATAATGCCGTAATTTTTGTGTTTTAATAATTTGGATTCAGTCAATAATTCGAGCACCGCTCTGTTTTCAACTTCGGCCACTCCTAACAATACAGGAGGATATCCAATCTCTTCAAAACCTATTTGGGATATAACACGACTTAGTTTTTGTATCTTATTATTCAGGCGCTTTTTATTCCAGTGGTTGGTTGAATTTGCAGTAAAATCGTCGTCCAAGGTTTTTGGATCATTGATAGTGTCAAATAAATTTTCAAGATTGTAGAAGGCAATGGTGAAAAGGTCTTTTTCTTCGGAAGAAATTGATGGCATATACAATGTATTTGTGCCTAATTTACAAAAATAAGGAGCAAACTGTTTTGTACCTTTGTGTTGAAATTAATAACTATGTTAGAACAGACGGATATTGAATACGAGCGCGTTATACTTATTGGCCTCGTAACGAAAATGCAGGATGAAGAAAAGGCAACCGAGTATTTAGATGAACTTGAGTTTTTAGCCTATACGGCGGGTGGTGAAGTCTTCAAACGGTTCACACAGAAAATGGAGAAGCCGAACCCCAAGACCTTTATTGGGACCGGTAAAATGGAAGAGGTGCGCGAATATGTAGTGGAGAACGATATAGGAACGGCTATTTTTGATGACGAATTATCCCCGGCACAGCAAAAGAATATTGAGAAAGTGCTGCAGTGTAAAATAATCGACCGAACCAACCTCATTTTAGACATTTTTGCACAACGGGCTACCACGAGTTATGCACGAACTCAAGTAGAGTTGGCACAATACGAATACCTATTGCCTCGCTTGGCAGGGATGTGGACGCATTTGGAACGACAACGAGGAGGTATTGGAATGCGCGGACCTGGGGAAACGGAAATTGAAACAGACCGTCGGATTGTTAGGGATCGTATTGCATTATTAAAAAAGAAGTTGGAAAGCATCGATAAGCAAATGGCGGTGCAACGAGGCAATCGAGGAGCCCTTGTTCGTGCTGCTTTGGTGGGATATACCAATGTGGGAAAGTCAACTTTGATGAATGTGATTTCAAAAAGTGAAGTGTTTGCCGAGAATAAATTATTTGCCACCTTAGACACGACGGTGCGAAAAGTGGTAATAGGCAACCTTCCGTTTCTATTAAGTGATACGGTTGGGTTTATCAGAAAATTACCCACTCAGTTGGTTGAATCCTTTAAAAGCACCTTGGATGAGGTTCGAGAAGCAGATTTACTTCTTCATGTGGTCGATATTTCACACCCCTCTTTTGAAGACCACATCGCATCGGTTAATAAGATTTTAGATGAAATTGAGTGTCAAGACAAGCCTACCTTGATGGTTTTTAATAAAATTGATGCTTACCAAGAAGAGGAAATTGATGAGGATGATTTAATGACTGAAAAAACAAAAGCACATTATACATTAGAGGAATGGCAACAAACCTGGATGGCAAAAACCAATGGCGATGCTATTTTTATTTCAGCCTTGAATAAAGATAACTTGGATGAATTTCGAAAAACGGTGTATCAAAAAGTGAGAGAAATTCACGTCACCCGTTTTCCGTATAATAATTTTCTATATCCAGAATTTATTGAAGAATAAAAAAAAAGCCTCCGAATTTCGGAGGCTTTTTAAGTGTTATTGAAACTTGTAGGCAAAACCTACGCCAATGGCTTCACGGATTTGAAATCCTTTAACTGCATTGTCGTCGTAGATCGCTTGGAAGGCTACATTCGCGGTGATGTAATCGTTCACCTTTAAGTTTAAATTAGCGGTATAATCGATATCTACATTTTGAGGATCTTCCAAATAGTTTGAATAAAGGTTCAAAATATTTTCCATGGTTACATTTTCAAGCAGACCAAATTTTGCATAGCCACTTACAGCCATACCTAATTCAAAACGCATGGTTTTATTCGCTTCAACCCCAAAATAACTATTGTCTGCATCTAGGCGATTTCTAGGATCGTCTGGGTCGGTAAATTGTCCATCCACAAGCACAAACTTGGCAGTGGCCGGAGCAATGTTCACTTTTAAATTATCACTCTTTTTCCATAGGATACCTGGTCCTATTAAGAAATAAGCCGGAGATAAAAATTTAGTGTTACGCTCACGGTTGGTTATGGTAATGGTTTGCCCATTAATAGTTTCGGTGCGCTCTGTCTCCTCAAAACCAGAGTCGAATTGCGTTCTAAAGTTTAAAAAGCCCGAGTAGTACCAATAACTATCATCAATTTGTTTACCGATGGTCGACATTAATTCTAAACGGTCGTTGGTTTTTTGAACATTCTCTTCTGTTTTAAGCTTTGTGGCTCCATATTCGGCCAATAATTTGTTATCCCAGCTTATGGGTCCTTTAGCATAATTAAGGTCGTATGAAACATTTAAGTTTCCTGCAATATTGCTTACACCTCCACCTTGCCATTCGTTGTTAAAGGCTGCTTGATTAAATAGAAAAGAAATGTTACCGGCACTGGTCCATCCTTCTTTTTTTGGTTCGGTTTTTTCTTCCGCTGCTTCTTGAGCAACTATTGAAAAAGGGATTGCTAATATGATTAGCGATAAAAGTAATTTTTTCATGAATCTTTTATTTGAAGGTGCAAAAATAAACTTTTTTTTAGCTGAATAAGAATGATTTATGGAGCTTTTTACACGAGTTGGTGTGTAGAATTATTTTTTCTTAAATAGAGGAACAGAGGAACAAGCCTCACCATAAAGGATGCTTTTGGCATAAGGCTGCAACTTTTGGGCAAGTAAAGCATAAGCATTTGGAGGAATGGGCTTGTGTGCACAACCTTTTACGATTACCGGGAGGTCCTTAAATTCTGAGACATCCATCGTAGTTAATAGTTCTGTAAACAGAATAGTTTCTAATGTCTCAAGGGATCCTACCACCACTTTTTTTACAACCGGAGCTAATTTTAAGGCCACTAAGGTGTAAGCCCATCCGGGAATAATGGCGTCTGTGCTGCAATTTAGAGCTACGTAAGCATTGTGATAGGGAGTGGTGTCGAGCATTTCCAAAGACTCTCGAAAATCTTTCTCTCTAAGGACAATTCCTTCCCAAAGCCATTGAGCTATATCCAATTCGATTCTTGGTCCTTCAGGATAAAAATCTTCTAGGTCGAAGGTGACTAGTTTGCTGTTCGCGACTCTATTAACAATTTCATCGGCCATTATAACATTCCTAGCTCTAATTTAGCTTCTTCACTCATCAATTCCTGTGTCCAAGGGGGGTCGAAGGTTATTTCCACTGCTGCATCTTTGACCAATTTGATGCTTTTCACTTTATCTTCAACTTCAAGGGGTAAGGTTTCAGCCACCGGACAATTAGGGGTAGTGAGCGTCATTAAAATTTTCACTTCCCGATCTTCATTTACAAACACATCGTAGATTAAACCTAGTTCGTATATATCCACAGGGATTTCAGGATCGAAAATGGTTTTCAATACTTTTACAATCTTTTCTCCTAGTTCTGTTGTATCTATTTCTACGGTACTCATTTATTCGTTTTTTAATTGTGCCTGAAAGGCAACGGCATACAATTTCATTTGCTTGATCATCGAGACCAATCCATTGGCTCTTGTGGGTGAAAGATGTTCTTTCAATCCAATTTCATCAATAAATCGGGTATTTGCTTCAACAATATCTTCAGGAGACTGGTTAGAAAATACCCGCACTAAAACAGCAATAATTCCTTTGGTGATAATGGCATCGCTGTCTGCGGTAAAAACAACTTTACCATGATCCAGCGCTGCATTCAGCCATACCTTGCTTTGACATCCTTTTATTAATCGATCTTCAGTTTTTAATTTGGCATCGATCAACGGAAGGGATTTCCCCAATTCGATTAGATGCTCGTATTTGTCCATCCAATCGTCAAAAAGAGAAAACTCGTCAATAAGGTCTTCTTGAATTGCCTCTAATGTCATTTTAATTTTCTTCCGGATTATTTTTTTGCGCAGTCATTAAGACGCTTCTGTCGTTTTTAGAATATAAAACTAATGTGCCTTTTTCCAAAGAATAGGATCCTACATTTCTTAAAGCAGACGTAAACACGAATTCTGTATTCATTTGAGGGTCGGGACAAGCCATTTCAGTAGAGGCCATTTCGGAAAAACTCAGGGCATACAGATCAATGGCGTACGAGGCAAAATATCGATTACAACCTGTGCTTCCGGACACTCTCTTTTCCAATACAGAAAAGTTGAGGTCGGGAGCATTTTCAGTTATATCTTTTCCTTCTAAATTGGTAACCGTATAACTTCCTGATAATTCCACTTGACTCGCTGTGTTAATTACTTTTTTTGTTTCATCACAACTGGTGAAAGCTAAGCAAAGCACCAATAACTTCAATATATTTTTCATAATGTATAATTTAGTTAATCTAAGATACTACAATTACCTATTTAGGGTTTAAAATTTGTGTTAACTAAGCATGTTTTTAGCTCTTTTCACTGCCGCAACCAATCGATCTACTTCTTCACGTGTATTGTAAAATGCAAAAGAAGCCCTTACGGTTCCGGGAATTTTAAAATAGTCCATAATAGGTTGTGCACAATGATGTCCTGTACGAACGGCAATACCCAGTTTATCTACTATAGTGCCTATGTCGTAAGGATGAATTCCATCAATATTAAATGAAATCACCGACGTTTTGTTTTCAGCTGTTCCATAAATCTTCAGACCTTCAATGGACAATAGCTGTTTGGATGCATAGTCTAAAAGTTCGTTTTCATAGCGGGCAATTTCCTCGAACCCAATTTTACTCAGGTAATCGATGGCCGCTCCAAAAGCAATGCCTCCGGCAATATTTGGGGTTCCTGCTTCAAACTTATGCGGTAATTCAGCGTAGGTTGTTTTTTCAAAGGAGACTTCCTTAATCATTTCTCCGCCGCCTTGGTAGGGGGGAAGTAGGTTCAACCATTCCTTTTTTCCGTAGAGCATACCCACTCCAGTAGGACCACACATTTTATGAGCAGAGGTCACAAAAAAGTCTACGTCCCAAGCCGTTAAATCAGGCCGTATGTGAGCACAACTCTGAGCCCCATCTACTAGTACAGCCGCGCCAAAAGCATGCGCTTTTTGAATAATTTCTTCAACTGGGTTGATGGTTCCAAGGGCGTTTGACACATGGTTTACAAATACCAATTTTGTTTTTTCGGTCAGTAGGGTATTAAAAACGTCCATCTCAAGTTCTCCCGATAGATTCATAGGAATTACTTTGAGCGTGGCTCCTGTTTTTTCACAGAGCATTTGCCAAGGAACAATATTTGAATGATGCTCCATGGCCGAAACAAGCAACTCGTCCCCTGTTTTAAGTAAGGAAGCAAAACCATTGGCTACTAAATTTATCCCATGGGTAGTACCCGAGGTAAAAATCACTTCTTCAGGCTTGCCAATGTGAAAATGTTGTTGAATTTTTTGACGAGCTTGTTCGTAGGCATCAGTGGCTTCTTGTGAAAGCGTATGAACGCCTCGGTGAATGTTGGCATTGTAATGTGAATAATATGCTACAATGGCATCAATCACTGCCTGCGGTTTTTGTGAAGTGGCGGCATTGTCAAGATAGACGAGCGGATAACCATTCACTTCACGTTGCAGGATAGGAAAATCTTTTCGTATGTTGTCAACGTCGAAACTCACAGCAATTTTAGGACTTAAGTTTAAAGATCGAATCCTAGGGATACTCCTATTTTTCGAGCAATAAGTTTGTTAATACGTTTTTTTAATTCAGGAATTTTTACGCTTTCAAGGACGTTATTGGCAAAAGCATACATAAGCAGGGCTTGTGCTTCTTTTTGTCCAATACCTCTGGAGCGCAGATAAAACAAAGCTTCATCGTCTAATTGTCCAATGGTACAACCATGCGAACAGCGCACATCATCGGCAAAAATCTCAAGCTGAGGTTTCGAATTGATGGTTGCTTTATCACTAATTAGGATGTTGTTGTTTTGTTGAAAGGCATTTAGTTTTTGTGCATCTTTCTCCACGAGAATTTTACCGTTAAAAACTCCAATAGAATTTTCGTCGTAAATCCCCTTATAATCTTGATGACTTTCACAATTTGGAGCGATATGATGCACAAGAGTATTGTGATCTACATGCTGTTTGCCTTCAAGAATCGTAATTCCTTTCAGAATCGAATTGCAATGTTCACCGTATTGGTAAAAATTCAAATTATTTCGAGTGAGTTTCCCTCCGAAAGAAAAGGTGTGTATACTGCAAACACTGTCTCTTTCTTGTTTGATATAGGTATTATCGATAAGAGAAGCCTCAGGCAGGTCGTTTTGAATTTTATAGTAATCCACCATGGCACGTTGTTCAGCAAAAATTTCGGTAACCGAATTGGTTAACACCGCATTTTCCGATAAACTTTGATGGCGTTCAATAATTTGGATGTGTGCATTTTCGCCTACGACGATTAAATTTCGTGGCTGCAACATTAAAGACACTTCTGAACCTGTGTAAAAATTCAAAATCTCTACAGGTTTCTCAACCTCTTTATGCTTGGGAATAAAAATATAAGCCCCTTCTTTGGCGAAGGCAGTATTTAAGGAAGTCATGCTTTCTTCCTTGGCAATCTTGTTGAAATAAGTTTCAACAACAGACTTGTATTTGTCCTTACTCAAAGCCGCAGAAAGCAGGCATACATCCATGCCTTCATGGGTGGTTGAGGAAAGGAAAGAGCTGTAAACACCGTCTACAAAAACAATTTTGTAAGTATCGATATCGTGCAAGAAATACTTTTTCACTTCTTTGAAATCGACGCCATTTTCCTGTTTAGGGAAAAGACTTAAATCGGCTTTAAGCAACGATTTAAGAGAAGTGTATTTCCATGCCTCCTCCTTCTTGGAAGGAAACCCTTTAAGTTCAAAATTATTGATGGCCTTATTTCGAAGATCGTGAATGGGCGAATCGTCGTCCAAATAATCTTCGAAGGCTAAAAATGAGGATATGAATTTGTCTTTTAAGCTCATGCTTTAGGCTTTTACTTCTTCTTTAATCCAGTCGTATCCTTTTTCTTCCAATTCGTAGGCAAGTTCTTTAGTGCCGGATTTAACGATTTTCCCATTCATCAGAACATGCACAAAATCCGGAACGATATAATCCAGTAGTCGTTGGTAGTGCGTAATTAAAACCACCGCATTTTCTGGACTTCTCAATTTATTTACTCCGTTGGCAACTACTTTAAGGGCATCGATATCCAATCCAGAATCGGTTTCATCTAAGATGGCCAATTTAGGCTCCATCATTGCCATTTGGAAAATTTCATTCCTTTTTTTCTCACCACCTGAAAATCCTTCGTTAAGAGAACGAGAGAGGAATTTACGATCGATTTCCAAAAGATCTGCTTTCTCTTTAATCATCTTAAGCATTTCGGCGGCTGGCATGTCTTTTAATCCTTTTGCCTTACGTGTTTCGTTGATGGCTGTTTTGATGAAATTGGTCACGGTCACTCCAGGGATTTCCACTGGATATTGAAAAGATAAGAAAATACCTTTGTGAGCTCTTTCTTCCGGATCCAATTCAAGAATTTCTTCACCATTTAAAAGAATTTCACCCTTAGTTACCTCAAATTCATCTTTACCTGCGATCACAGAAGCGAAGGTGCTTTTTCCCGAACCGTTAGGACCCATAATGGCGTGTACTTCGCCCGGATTCACGGTAAGGTTAATTCCTTTTAAAATATCTTTCTCCTCTACACTTGCGTGTAAATCTTTAATTTGTAACATAATTAACTTTTCGATTCATCAATGGTTATATCCACTTCGGCAGGGGCATTCCCTACAGATACAATTTCTTTTATGGTAATAATTTGTTCCCAAACTTGTTGTCCTTGGTCAAGTGCCGGGTTTTTCGTCACAACACCTTTCACGATTACGGGAATCATGTCGTATTCTTCTCTTTTCACCGGAGCCACTATTTCTCCTAATTCTTTTGCCAGTTCGTCGAGGGTCACTGCAAAGATGAATGAATTCCCTTTTAGCACGGCGCCATCTTCAGAATAGAAATACTCTCCGGAATACATGGGAAATTCAGCATCTATTAAGGCTGGAGTCGCCTGAGCACCATCTTTTGTCTCTTCAGAATTTTTACACGACAACAGCATTACACTGCATAATAGGGTAAAAACGAGGGTTATTTTTTTCATGGTTAAATGATTTTATCCTACAGATCCTTCTAAACTAATTTCAAGTAATTTTTGAGCTTCCACGGCAAATTCCATGGGAAGTTTGTTCAGAACTTCCTTGCTAAATCCATTCACGATAAGGGCGATGGCCTTTTCAGTGTCGATTCCACGCTGATTGCAATAAAAGATTTGATCTTCTCCAATCTTACTGGTAGTCGCTTCGTGTTCTATTTTTGCAGTCTTGTTGCTCGCTTCAATGTAAGGGAAGGTGTGTGCGCCACAATTATTTCCCATAAGCAAAGAATCACACTGTGAAAAGTTTCTTGCATTTTCGGCCCTTGGGCTCACTTTCACGAGTCCGCGGTAACTATTTTGAGATTTCCCTGCTGAAATACCTTTAGAAATAATGGTGCTTCGGGTATTCTTTCCGAGGTGAATCATTTTGGTCCCTGTATCGGCTTGCTGGTAGTTGTTGGTCACTGCAATCGAATAGAATTCACCAATTGAATTATCTCCTTTTAAAACACAGCTAGGATATTTCCAAGTAACGGCACTCCCGGTTTCTACCTGAGTCCATGAAATTTTTGCGTTTTTCTCACAAATTCCACGTTTCGTAACAAAATTGAAAACACCACCTTTCCCATCCTTTCCGCCGGGATACCAGTTTTGAACGGTACTGTATTTAATTTCAGCATCGTCCAATGCAATTAATTCTACCACAGCGGCATGTAATTGGTTCTCATCTCGCATCGGAGCGGTACATCCTTCCAAATAACTCACATAGCTTCCTTCATCGGCAATTACTAAGGTTCGCTCAAACTGACCGGTACCGGCTTGGTTAATACGGAAGTAAGTGGATAATTCCATAGGGCAACGAACGCCTTTTGGAATATAACAGAAGGATCCATCACTAAAAACGGCACTATTCAAAGCAGCGTAAAAATTATCTTTTTGAGGAACGACACTGCCCATATATTTTTTAACGAGTTCGGGATGTTCTTTTATCGCTTCAGAAATGGAGCAGAAAATAATCCCCTTTTTCGCAAGCGTAGATTTGAAAGTGGTAGCAACCGAAACAGAATCCATTACGATATCCACGGCAACCCCTGCTAATTTCTTTTGCTCATCTAGTGAGATTCCCAGCTTATTGAAGGTTTCAAGAAGTTCCGGGTCCACTTCATCCAAACTGTCGTATTTCGCTTTTTTATTTGGTGCTGAATAGTAAGAAATGTTCTGAAAGTCCGGTTTTTTATAGGTCACATTGGCCCATTCCGGCTCTTCCATTTGTTGCCAAGCACGGAATGCTTCCAATCGCCAATCGGTCATCCACTCCGGCTCTTCTTTTTTCAAAGAAATGGCTCGAACAATTTCTTCGTTCAGCCCAACAGGAAAAGTATCCGATTCAATATCGGTGTAGAAACCATATTCATATTCCTTGGTTTCAAGTTCTTTTTTTAAATCGTCTTCTGTGAATTTTCCCATTTCTTTTCAGTAATTATTACAGTGAAAAACTTTCACCACACCCGCATGTTCTGTTGGCATTTGGGTTATTAAATACAAATCCTTTTCCATTCAAACCTCCACTGTATTCAAGTACGGTTCCGACCAAATACAGGAAACTTTTTTTGTCCACAATGATTTTGACCAAATTGTCTTCAAACAACTTGTCTTCGGGCTGTAAGGTGTTATCAAATTTTAATTCGTAAGACAAGCCTGAACAGCCACCACTCTTCACACCCACCCGTACATAGTCGGTTTCGGGAATAAATCCTTCTTCGCTCATAAGTTGAGCAATCTTGGATTTAGCAGTATCACTTACTTTAATCATTAATATAGATTTGTTCTAAATTAGGTGCAAATATACTGCAAATCCTTAGTTTCTCCATAGCAAAGAGAAATTTAAACATTATGACATGATAGATTTAAGTAATAATTAACAAGACCACAATGAGGTCCCCTTAATTCTGAAAATCCGGATTATTGATAAAACTTGGGTCGGAAAGCGAAAGTAGAAAGGCTTTCAAATCGGATTTTTCTTGAGGAGTAAGCTGCACGCCGCCTTCGGCAACTTTTTTCATGAGTGGGTCAATAGTTTCAGAATAAACCAGTCCCTCACTGTAGTGGTCAATCACTTCATCTATGGTTTCAAAACGGCCATCATGCATGTAAGGCGCCGTGAATGCCAAGTCTCGTAAGGATGGGCTCTTAAACTTCCCGTCGTCCCTTGGGTCTCCTGTAATACTGCCTAAGCCTTTGTCTTGAGGGAAGGCGTCTAAGCCATTATTATGAAAAATATTGTCGGTCCACAATGGATTTAATGGATTTCCATGACAGTGAAAACAATCCCCTCGGCTTTCATCCATGAATATATTCAAACCCCTTGCTTCCTCAGGGCTTAAATCTGTTTCCCCAAGTAAGTATTTATCAAATTTAGAATTGGCAGAAACTAAGGTTCTTAGAAACTGGGCAATGGCTTTACTCACCATGGTAGAATCAATCGTAGAGGATCCAAAGGCTTGTTCAAATAGCAATGGATAATTGTTATTGTTTTGAAGTGATGCTACAGCATTTGGCCAGGTGTTTGCCATTTCTATGGGATTGGTTACCGGCTCGAAGATTTGTGCTTCAAGGGTACCGGCACGGCCATCCCAAAAAAAGTGTTGGTCGTAATTCCACGCTAAATTATGGAGTGGCATAGAATTTCTCGTACCCTCAGATCCATCTATTCCAAAGCTAAATTGTCTGGGATCGGTAAATGCGTTTTCTGGTCTGTGACAGTCGGCGCAAGCTTGGGTATTATTGGCAGATAAAATGGGGTCGAAAAATAGTTTTTTCCCAAGGGCAATACCTTCTTCAGTGAGCGGGTTTTCTCCGGGGATAACTGGGGGAAGAATATATTCCTCAAATAAAGGAGGAACTTCTAAAGAAACAGGAGTAGCTGTGTACCCTGGACCATCATCCTCACTTTTACAAGCGAAAAGGGTTGTCAAGAGTACACAAAAAGCTATTCCGTATTTCATTTTATTAAATTAATCAATTACGCCTCCAAGGCTAAATACACCACCTACACCATTTTCGTTCATCATGATTTGCGCATCATAATTTGGCATTAACATGGTATATAAAACATTTAAATCCCAAGTATTTGGATTTTTGAACCATTCTGCAACGTTCATTGCAATTTCGATTTGTGTGGTTTCACCAACGGTAATCACACCTAAATTTACAACAAAAGAAGTATCTGTCAAAAGTAATGGGCTCACCATTGGGTTGGCGGCTCTAATGGTGTGGAATTGAAAGTTGGTCTCTGTAGGCGTGATAATGGCACTGGTAAATTTCCCTTCCATACGCATGTAGTGGTAACCTCCACCTAGTATAAGTGGAACATTCCATCCTCCATCAGCAGAGTTCAAATCCTGATAAACTTCTGCATTGTCTTCGTCGTTGAATCCAAAAGTAAAAGAAACCGAATAATCACCCGCAGGTATTGCAACGTTTGGGGTAAAGGTTAAGTTTTCTCCCTCTCTTACATTAATTAAGTTGTAATCGTCACCCGTGTACACATCTCCATTGGCATTGGTAAAAGTAATGTCTGAAATTAAGTAAACAAGTTTTGAAAGCGTAAGAACTTCGCCGTGCGCATTGGTGTATTCCGTCACATCAAAATCTGCATTTTGAATATCAGAACCGTCCCAATTCTGTGTAAACGAAAAACTTGGAGTAACTGCATACTCACAAGAGCCATCGTCTGTGTTAGCATTTGGATCATAGTTTAAAGAATTTTCATCTGTACAACCGGAAATAGGTTGTGAAGAATCATCATCATTGTTACAGCTGCTTAGGGCTGCAAAAACGCATAGTAAAAGCGCGATTTTTTTCATTGGGTTAAAAAATAGATTAAGGTTGTTTTATTATTTTAATTTATAGACTAGTAAGTCTTTAATCCCTTTGTTCTCTGAGATATCCCCATTATTACTTTCGGTATTCCCAACGATGATCACTGAGCCATCTGAAGTATAGATAGCAGCTTCGGAAAAATCTAAGTTAGAACCCCCTATGTTTTTTTCAAATACCATTTCACCATTTCCATTCACTACAATGCACCAGGCATCGTTTTGGCCGTTGTTTGATGAAACATCAGCATTTGAGCTTCGAGAGGATCCTGTGATTAAGTAGTTTCCATCGGAAATCGGGATAATATCTTTGGCTGAATCGAACTCCGAACCTCCAAAATTCTTTTCCCAGATTATATTGCCGTTCGGGTTTATTTTAATCAACCACATATCTGCATTACCGTTATTTTCGGTTACATCCATGTCAAAACTTCTTGTGTCTCCCGCGATTAAAAAATTGCCGTCGGGCGTTGGCGTAATGCTGTAAGCGACATCAATTTCAGAGCCTCCAAAAGATTTGGTCCATTGGAGTGCACCATCAGCATTTATTTTTACGGCCCAAAAGTCGTAACTTCCTTTAGAATCGATAATATCAAAATCGTCACTCTCTGAAGCACCTATTACCATAAAACCACCATCGTTGGTTTGAATGGCATCGTAGCTGCGATCGTTGTTTGAACCACCGAAATAGCGCTTCCAATCGAAATCTCCGGAACTATTGGTTTTAATACTCCAATATTCCCCAACCCCATGAAGGGTTCCATTGTTTCCGCGGCCTTCGTTTCCTTCTCCTTCACTTGCGGTCACATCTAGAAAACCAGTTACAAACAGGTCGTTTTCTTGAGTTTCAAAAATAGCAGTTGCTTGATCACTTCCTGGGTAGCCATAATTTTGACACCAAACTTCATTACCGTTGGCATCGATTTTAAGAATCCAGAAATCATGAAATCCACCATTACTTCCTACAAAACAATTATCGCTTCGGCTGTAGCCTGAAATAGCATAGCCTCCATCATTGGTTCGTGTTATTCCGGTAGCAAGTTCATCGTCTTCACCACCATATATTTTATTCCAAATTACGGCGCCTTCTTTGGATAGTTTTAAGACCCAAAAGTCACTATCCATTCCCGTTTTAAGTCCGGCTAAATCACCATCATTGCTATAGGTAGAACCTACAAGGATGTAATTTCCGTCGGCACTTTCAACGATAGCAGTCGCTTGATCGATGTTACTTCCTCCAAATGTTTTTAGCCATTGTAATTCTCCGTTGAAGTTTCCGGATGTTCCATCGTCAATGGGGTCATCTACGGTATCATCGGTCATAGGACTTCCGTCGTCCTTACCGCAACCAACAAGGATAAAAAGGAATAAAATTGGAAAACATAAGTAGGTTAAATTTCTTTTTTTCAATAGCATTTTAAAAGGTTTCTAATTCACCATTAATCGTTGGGTAGTTGTATTATTGATTGTCACAATATACATTCCAGAAGTTAATTGTGAAATATTAATTGTTTCCGTTAATGAATTATTTATTTCTTTCTCATACACAAGTTGACCTAACATATTGTGGATGGTAAGTTTTTCAATAGATGATTTTTCAGAACGTACCGTAATTTCGTTAGTCGCCGGATTTGGAGCCATAGAAAATCCATTTAAGGTTTCTTCGCCAATACCAAGAGTTGACTCTTTTACTAAGGTAAATCCACCTTCACCAGAAATTACGATATTACCGCTTTCGAAGAAAGGATATACATTCCATGTGCCTCCAAAGTTTGCACCATTGTTTTGTGGGTAGGTGTCGAAATAACCTATTTCATTCATATTTTCATTGGCAATATCGCTAATATCAATTACGCGCATTCCACCACTATAATTGGCTAGATAGTATTTGTCGCCTACAACATAACCATTGTGATCGATGGAAGAAACATTTCCAAAGTACTGGAATCCAAAAGTAGGGTTGTCTAAGTTTGAAACATCCGCAACTATCGTACGCGTTTGAAACCCAAAATCTAATTCATCAAGTTCATCTCCAATTAAAATAAAATTTCGGTCTTCCGTTAACCATGCTTGGTGTGTGTAGGCAACACTTCCATAGCTTAAGCTTGAAATTAATTGAGGATTATTTTTGTTGGTAACATCTACAATTACTATTTGGTCTTCATTGCTTCCAAAGAAAATTTCTCTTCCTGTATAGTCGGTATCAGGTCCGTCGTATACGATGATTTGTGCGTCATGAGAGTATCCACTTCCACTGTATCCTCCAACATTGGTCGGGTTCAATGGGTTTGATAAATCAAAGAAAATTGGACCTCCATTTTGATTACCGGCACCAATTACATAGGCAAAACCCGTTTCTTCATTAATGGCAATATTATGTGCAGAGCCAAAGTCGCCGTTATGGGCATCTTCAGTAAAAGTTACTGGAGGATTCGCAACATTTCTCAAGCGGGTTAGATCAAACACCTGCATTCCATGACCATTTGCTTCACTAACAATAAAGGCATGATTATTATATACTTTAATATCTCTCCAAATGCTAGGACTTGTATGTGTAGGTAATTTCCCTAAATAAACCACATTAACAGGGTCTGAAATGTCGATGAATGCAGTACCATTATCTAGGCCAACTAAGGCGTATTCTTTTCCGCTATCGGGATCGGTCCATCCCCAGGAGTCATTCCCATCACTAGCGCCCATATCCCAAAGGTATAACTTGGCTTGTAAATCGTATCCATCGCAAGGAAATCCTATGGCGATGCCTCCCGAACAAGGAGATTGAGCAAATAGCGTAATGCTAGTAAGAAGGGCTAAAAGTGAAGTAATTTTTTTCATGTAATTAGGTAGATTTTTTATTTAAAGTAACCCTTTAACGTAAATGCTACTTAAATAGTTTACGACAAAGGGTTTTTAACTTTTAAAAGTTTGATTAATTGATTATTATTTTTTGAGTTACTTGATTATTCAATTTTAAGAAATAGATTCCTTGGGATAACGTTGAAACATTAAGGGATACCTCGTTTTGATTTATATTACCCATTTCTAGCAATTGTTTTCCTGTAATATCGAACAACTGTATAGATTCAATTGGCAATGATTTTGAATTTATAGTTAATTCACTTGATGCAGGATTTGGGTAAATCGCAAGTCCTTGTTTAAAGACATCTGCGATACCTAATTCTTCAGTCACGGTAAGCTCAAAAGAACAGGTTGTGGTGTTCCCTTCGTCATCTGTTGCTTCAAAAGAAATTGTATGAGTTCCTAGAGGAAGTTGAGTTCCAGCTGTAGGATCTTGGCTAATGCTAAGTGAGGCAGTACAGTTGTCGGTTGCCGTTACATCTCCTAAGAGCACATAATCAGGCAAGGTGTAAAAACTCTGACCACTATCAACTTCAACGTCAACATCTTCATAGCAATCGAATACCGGACCGGTTGTGTCTTCAATGGTAACTTGTGAAGTACATGTATCTGTATTCCCGGAAGGGTCGGTAACTGTTAACGTAACCGAAATTACGCTTCCAATATCGTCACAGTCAAAGGTGTTTGGTGAAACCGAAAAACTAACAAAACCACTGTTGTCTGTAGACCCACCATCAATATCATCACCTGAAATAATTACTTGGCCATTGGCGCCTAGCGAAGCTGTGAAATTTTGACAAACAGCAACAGGATCTTCAACATCAATTTCAGAGGACTTCACTAAAAAGAATCCACCACTTCGGTCGTTGATCATGATGTTTCCACTACCGAAGTAAGGATAAACATTCCATACACCATTGTAGTTGGCATTATTATTTCCCGTAAACGTATCGAAATATGCTACTTCGGCTAAGTTGCCATTATCAATATCACTAAGGTCTATTTTTCTAAATCCTGCGGCATAATTTGCTAGGTAATAGCTATCTCCAATCACATATCCATTGTGGTCGATGGCCGGGGTAGTTCCAAAAAACTCCACATGCTGTACAGGATTATCTAGATCAGTCACGTCAAAAACGACCGTTCTTGTATTGAAACCCCAATCACTTTCGTCAAATTCGTCACCTACAAGAACATACTTCTTATCGGCTGTAAACCAACCCTGGTGGGTATACCCTGCATTAGGATATCCTATGGTTGAAATACCTTGTGGATTATTCTTGTCGGTCACATCAACAAAAGATACGACTTCCTCAGATCCATTGCTGCTTACCATGATTTCTCGACCGGTATAATCAGTGTCAGGACCATCATAAATTACTACTTGAGCATCGTGGATGTATCCGTCGGTAGCATAACCTCCTGCAGCCACAGGATTCAAGGGATCTTGAATATTTACAAAATAAGCTCCTCCACTAAAGTTTGAGGTTCCTACAGCATAAGCATATCCTGTTTCCTCATTGATTACGATATTATGAGCACTTCCAAAACCACCAAAGTGAGCATCTTCTGTAAAAGTTGCGGGTGGGTTGGCCACGTTTCTTAATCGTGTAAGGTCGAATACCTGCATTCCGTGGTTGCTGGCTTCACTCACCACAAAGGCATAATCATTATAAACTTTTACATCTCTCCAAGTAGTTGCGCTGGTATGGGTAGGAAGTTTACCAAGATACAAGGGATTTACCGGGTCTGAAATATCGATAAAAGCAGTTCCATTTTCTAGTCCCATCAGGACATATTCTTTTCCATCTAAAGGATCGGTCCATCCCCAAGAATCGTTCGCTCCTGAAGTATTAAATACCGATAAGGGTAAATGAGATTGCAAATCATATCCATCGCAGGGGTAGCCATCGGCCATCCCACCAACACATGGAGTTTGAGAAATAAGGGCAAAAGGTGCTAATAAAAACACACTTAGTATTAATCGTAACATAATAAAAGGGTTAGGGTTGTCTTAAAAAAGAGTAAAATATTTGGACAATTTTTTTTCTTGCGCCGAATGTAAGAAAATATTGTCTACAATTCTGTTAATGAGGCGTTATTCTTGTCTTGTTTCGCATAATTTTAACCTAATTATGAATTATTTTCAAATTTTAAAGATTTCTCATAGATCATTTTGTTGCTGCTAGAAAATGTAACTTTGCACTCAAATAAAAGATTCCATGTTTGAAGATAAAAATAGCGAGAAAACAAATATTTCCGATTTAGGTGAATTTGGACTTATTGAACACCTCACCCAAAAAATTAAACTGCATCACAAATCGACGGTCCTTGGCGTAGGCGATGATGCCGCGGTGATATCGGGAGACGCTAGCGTATTGACGGTGGTTACTACGGACATGCTGGTGGAAGGAGTGCATTTTGATTTGGGTTATATGCCTTTAAAGCATTTGGGGTATAAAGCGGTGATGGTTAATTTAAGCGATGTGTTTGCCATGAACGCAAAAGCCAATCAAATAACGGTTTCTATTGCCGTTTCGAATCGATTTCCTGTGGAAGCCATCGATGAATTGTATGCCGGCATTAAGACGGCCTGCGAATTTTACAAGGTTGACTTAATCGGGGGAGATACCACCACCTCACCCACGGGGTTGATCATTAGTATCACGGCACTGGGAACCGTTGATCCGAAAGAAGTGGTCTATCGTTCCGGAGCAAAAGATACCGATTTACTTGTAGTTTCCGGAGATTTGGGGGCTGCTTATCTCGGCTTACAGGTGTTGGAACGAGAAAAACAAGTATTTCAGGTAAATCCGAATGCACAGCCCGATTTAGAGCCATACAGCTATTTGGTGGAACGTCAATTAAAACCGGAAGCTCGGAAAGATATCGTCCAATTATTAAAAGATTTAGAGGTGCAGCCAACCTCCATGATAGATATAAGTGATGGATTGTCTTCTGAAATTATTCACCTGTGCAAGTCGTCTAAGGTGGGGTGCCAACTTTTTGAAGATAAAATTCCTTTGGACCCACAAGTTATTTCGACCTGTGAAGAATTTAATATGGATAGTACGACCATTGCATTAAGCGGGGGGGAGGATTACGAACTATTGTTTACTGTAAAAGTTGAAGATTATCCTAAAATAAAAGGAAACCCCAACCTTACTGTGATTGGTCATATGACCCAAGAGCAGGAGGGGATTCATTTGATCACGCGGGCGCAGACGAAAATACCTATCGTAGCGCGCGGTTGGAATTCTTTCGAATAATGATGTAATTTTTAAGCGGCAGCATACCTTCGCCTTGTTTTCTTTTGAAAGAAAGAGGCTAAAGTAGAATTGATTTCCTTGTTTTTCAACGTGAGAGTTTCCAAACTTCCCGAAAAATTGTCGGTCACCTCATTACCACAATGACTACATCGGTATTCATTGATGTGGTTCGTAACCTTTCGGGTTACTGTGTAATGGTGTCCAAGCGTACTGCAAACGATACCAGAAAAGGAGAATAGCTGATTTGAGGAGTTGCTTTTCATAATTTTCTTTTTATTGGTTGAGATAAATATATATAAAAAATTATATAAACATCGATAAAAAGTAAAATTATTCGATAAAATGCAACATTTTAACAATTTCCTCTTTGTTTTCTAGCCAACTCATGTGGCTTCCTTGGACTATTTTTAAAGTCGATTGGGTGTTTTTTGACAACAATTTTGATTGCTCGAGCGTCACAATGGGATCATCCGTTCCCGAAACAATCCATTTTGGATGTTGAAAATTCTTCAATACGAGCGTTCGGTCCTTCCGATCTCTCATCCCTTTTATATTAGCGATGATTCCTTCAGTAGAAAATTGCATGGCTTCCAGTTTGAGCCTTTCGATATCTTTTGCGTAGTGTTTACGTGAATGTTCCGAGAACAAATTGCTAATCGCCATTCCAATGAATCCTGTTTTTTCTTGCGCCAATAATTTTATGGCTCTGTTCCGATTTAATTTTCGCTCGGCCGAATCGCTTTGGGATGTTGAGTTTAAAAGAATGAGTTTTGAAATTTGATTAGGATATTTTTCAGCATATGCCAAAGCAACATAGCCTCCCATGGAATGTCCCACTAAAATAAAAGATTCGAATTTTAATTCCGATAGCAACTGTTGTATTGCCTCAGCCATAAACTCCATCGAGTGAACAGCACCAAAAACACCACTTTGTCCGTGGCCGGGCAAGTCGAGAATCACCACCGTATAAGTCTTCATAAGTTCGGGCATCAAGCCCTTCCATATGGTGGAACTTTCTAAAAAGCCATGCAGAAGTACCAAAACAGGACCTTGGCCATGAACCTCATAATATATAGGTCTATTTCGAAAGTAATAATTCATTTTTCTATCTTCACGGGCAAATATCTGCCATTGAATTACACCAAGCAAACCTTTATTACTGCTTTTGCACTCTTCTCGTTATTTTTTGGTGCAGGAAATCTCATCTTACCTCCTTATATAGGTCATCAAGCCGGAGCGCAATGGCTTTGGGTAGCATTAGGCTTTTGTTTGTCGGCAGTGGTAATACCAATCATGGCAATTTATGGCTATGCCAGAATTCAAGGCTCATTATTTGACTTCTCGAAAAACATGGGCCGTGTGGGAGCCTTAATCTATGCCATTATTATTTATCTTATTGCGATAAGTTTACCGGGACCCAGAACTGCTTCGGTTACCTATGAAATGGCTATTGCTCCATTTGATCTTATGAATTCGTGGAGTTTTAGTACGCTCTATTTTTTGTTGGTCTTATTATTTGTACTTAATCGATCCAAGATTTTAGATCTTATTGGAAAGTATTTAACTCCCTTGATTGTACTTATATTACTAATGATTATTGGTATTGGGCTTTTCATAGAGGTACCGAAGGAATTAGGAAGTGCCACTTCATTGAATCTCTTCTCTGGAATTTTAGAGGGATATCAAACTTTTGATGCCATAGGCGGGGTAGTAGTTGGTGGCGTAATTGTTATTTCAATTGGGCTGAAAGGGGTTTATACTGAATCGGAAAAGAAAAGCATAATTTCCAAAGCCGGCCTCTGGGCAGGGATGGGTTTGTTGGGTATATATATAGGACTGATTGCTTTAGGGGCGCATTTCTCGGGGACATCCATTTCCACTAGAACGGAGTTGCTAAGCTTTTTAAGTTCAGAAACACTAGGAAATGTAGGAGCA
Source organism: Flavobacteriaceae bacterium (assembly GCA_024643425.1). Lineage (GTDB taxonomy): Bacteria > Bacteroidota > Bacteroidia > Flavobacteriales > Flavobacteriaceae > JAHEMY01. Next base: position 21,092 of record JAHEMY010000007.1, on the reverse strand, counting down.
ACTTTTTTGGCTGTTTTGGTTGGACTTGCTTGTTTTACAACAGCAGTTGGGATTGTAACGGGGGCTTCCGATTTTGTAAAAGGACAATTGGGGAACTCACAGCATGCTTATACTGTAACTGCGGTGGTCTCCTGTATTATCGGAATATTGGTTGGGGGCAATCAAGTGCAATTTATTATCGATTTAGCGGTTCCTGCATTGATGTTTATTTATCCTGTAACCATCATACTCATCATTTTAAATACACTTCCCAAAAAGTGGGCGACCAAGAATGTTTTTAAATGGGTGATTGCGATAACTCTATTATTCAGCATTCCCGATTTTTTAGGAATTTATATCAACGCCGAATGGTTTAAAAACTTGATTGCAGTAATTCCATTTTCAAACGAACATTTGGGATGGATTCTTCCTGCCGGAATTACGTTTTTTCTTCTAACGGTCCTTCGCAAAAAATAACAGTTTTAACTCAGTCGTAGATGAAAATTGACGTTTTTTGATGATTTTCAACAAAAACCGCAAAAATCGAAAACGATAAAGGTGATTTTTTGTCAAAAATGCAAACTCATTTTAGCGTGTTTTTTTTGAATTATTACCAATTTTTAGGTAGTTTTTTTTCCAACTTCACAAGAAAGTATCTAGTAAATTGCTAATATGTTAATTGCTTGATTTTTTAGTACTTAAAGGTTTGAAGTAGTTGTTTTGTGCTTTAAATTTGGATATCATTTTTAAATAAGAAAATCATGGCAATTACAAAGCAATATTTGAAGAGCAAGCCGGTATGTAAAGTTACATTTACCGTTCCTGCAGAAGAGGCATCAGACGTAAAAGTAGTAGGTACTTTTAACAAGTGGAATGCCAAGCAAACACCATTGAAAAAATTAAAGAACGGAACCTTTAAAGGTACCGTTGATTTAGAAAAAGATCAATCGTATGAATTCCGTTATTTAGTTGACGGAACCTATATTAATGATGAGCAAGCTGATGCTTTTGCATGGAATGACTATGCAGGTGCCGAAAACGGAGTGCTTAAATTATAGTTAAGGTTTGGTTTTGAGAATGAAAAGGCCTCCAATTGGAGGCCTTTTTTAATGCATTATCGATTCAATTTCGTCCGCTTCGATAGGGATGTTCTTCATTAAATTGAAGGGTTCTCCTTGGGCTTGAATAACCACGTCATCTTCAAGGCGTATTCCAAAACCTTCTTCAGGAATATAAATTCCGGGTTCCACGGTAAACACCATATTCGCTTTCATAGGTTCCCACAAAATACCGTAGTCATGAGTGTCTAGTCCAATGTGATGGCTAGTGCCATGCATGAAATATTTTTTATACGCAGGCCAATCGGGATTTTCGTTTTGAACATCGGCCTTATCCAACAACCCAAGTCCTAACAATTCAGAAGTCATTAATTTCCCGACTTCCACGTGGTATTCTTTCCAAAAAGCACCCGGAACTAATAATTTGGTTGCCTCATTTTTCACTCGATTTACGGCATTGTATACATCCCTTTGTCGCTTTGTAAAAGTTCCGTTTACCGGAACAGTACGACTTAGGTCACTGCTATAATTGGCATATTCTGCCGCTACATCCATTAAAATCAAATCGCCATCCTTACACTGTTGGTTGTTTTCGATGTAATGAAGAACGTTCGCATTGTTACCACTTGCGATAATTGGAGTGTAGGCAAATCCTTTGGATCGATTACACAAAAATTCGTGCATTAATTCGGCTTCAAGCTCATATTCCCAAACTCCCGGTTTTATGAATGACAGCAATCTGCGAAATCCTTTTTCGGTGATATCACAAGCCTTTTGCATTAATGCAATTTCAATAGGATCTTTCACCGATCTTAGCCTTTGCAGAATAGGATTACTTTTTGCCCAAGAATGCGCAGGGAATTGTTTTTTAGTGCGTTCTATAAAACGATCTTCTCTAGTTTGTGTTTCTACACTTTGGCGGTAATGCTCGTTTGTGTTAAAGTAAACGGTTTCTGCCTGGGTCATTAATCCGAAAAATATTTTATCGAACTCCGAAAGCCAATACACCGTTTTAACACCACTCACTTCAAAGGCGCGATCCTTCGTCAATTTTTCACCTTCCCAAACCGCAATATGATCGTTGGTTTCTCTTAAAAATAATATTTCGCGCTGCTTTTCTTCCACCGCATCGGGAAATAGCACCAAGATGCTTTCTTCTTGATCCACTCCGCTTAAATAAAAAATATCACGATGTTGGTTAAAGGGCATAGTGCTATCTGCACTCACAGGATAAATGTCGTTACTGTTAAAAACCGCAATGCTACTTGGCTTCATTTGCGCCATAAAATTTTTACGGTTTTTAATAAATAATTGCTTGTCGATTGGAAGGTATTTCATGATAGTAACTTATATTTTTTCAAAAGTAATCAATTCGAATATCAAATCATATTCTTCCTAAAGTGGATTGACCTAAAATAAAAACTGTGGTAAAATAAGCTACTTTACCACAGTTTAAAACATTTAAAGAGGGCTGTATTTAATTACACACCACCTTTAAGGAATTCTTGCCATTTGCCTAGCTCTTCCCACTGACCTTCATCGGCTAAACGAGCCTGAGCAGACCAAGTTCTGGGTCGATGCATGGTGTATGCAGGACCTGCATCGGTGAGTACTTTTTGCAATTCGGCATTGGAAGTCTGAGACAATTGGTGGTAATTAAAAATACCATCGTCGTTAAGGAGTTTTTCGATCTTATCACCGATTCCCTCGATTTTTGTTAGATCTTCCTTATAAAATTTACGTTCACTGGCTGCAGCATTGCTCGAGCCTCCGAATAGTTGTTTTAGGAGCCAACCTAAAAGGAATCCAAGAATAAATGCGCCTAATAGCCATAGAAACCATGGCCAAAAAACATCGGATCCATCACAAGCAACTGTATTTATTTGTAACATTTTCATAATTATTTGGTGTTTAATTTTTAGTAATATGTATTTCTACGCGTCGGTTTGCTTTTCTGCCTTCTTCCGTTTCATTATCGGCAACAGGTTGAGACTCTCCTTTCGATTCAACTTGAATTTGATTCTCGTCGACACCTAAACTTATAAGATGATCACGGAATTCGTTGGCCCTTTTCAGTCCTAATTCCGTATTGTAATCTTCTTCTCCTTGACTATCGGTATGACCGGTAATCATTATTGAATCACCCGAGGCTTTCAAGGCTTCAGCGAGTTCATTGAAATAAGCGCCCGTATTTTCGTTGGTCACCTCTTCGTCCGAATCGTAGCGATAATGTACAATGGTGCTGTCGTAATGCTCCATGACATCGTCGTTTCGAGTAACCCATTTAAACTGCGCTTCGTGTAGGAAGTTTGTCTTAGTTGATTCACAATCACCTCCGTTTCGAGCAGCATAAACCATATCGTCGTCGGTTAAATCGGCTGCAAACAATGATCTAAGTTTATTGGCTCTCGCGAGACCTTGACTTTCATTTTCACTTCCAAAATAAGGCCCAACGATAAGTAGTTTTTTGCCGGGTTTTCTTCCTGAAAGAATAGCCTGCTGTTGTTCCGGCCATAGATCGTTCACAATAGGGTCGTCCGATGCACAATCGAAAATTAGTGGTCCATATTCAACAACCACTGGGGCTTCAGGACAACAAACTACGGTTGATTTGTACCAATTCCAACTCAGCCAGGCCAAAATCAGAAAAAGTAAAAAAATTAATAATGCGGTTAGTTTTTTCATTGATATTTAGTTTATAAATGAGGGGTTAAGATATCTCTTTTTAAGAAATTTAACAGGGGTTTTTTTAACTTTTTTCATTTTGATTGAGCAGTTATGGAAAGAAATACTTCAAAATAATTGGAGCTGAAAAGTGAACGCTATGCAATGATTATCCAAATAGAATGTAATTTCTTGTCACAGGGAGCGTGTGGGAAAATAATGGAAAGTAGACGAATCCTTAACAATTGTTTAAAATAGTTATAAATTCTTGGTAAAAGAAAAGACAAAGTTTGGGAATCATGCATTTGAGACGTATTTTTGTCTGTCAAAATTTTGAAAAGATACACTATGGGATTACTTTCCTCTTCAATTGCCCGAAAAGTTGCAATGGCGCTTTCCGGTTTGTTTTTGGTCTTTTTCTTAGCACAACATTTCACAATTAACTTTACCTCCGTAATCGCTCCCGACACCTTCAATAGTTGGTCTCATTTCATGGGAACCAATGGTTTGGTTCAAGGAGTTTTACAACCTATATTAATCTTTGGGGTATTGTTCCATTTTATCATGGGATTTGTGCTTGAATTGCAGAACAGAAATGCACGCTCAATTAAATACGCCTCTTATAAAGGTGGAGCGAATGCTTCATGGGCATCCCGAAACATGATTATTTCAGGGTTGGTTGTATTGGCCTTTTTGGGACTTCATTTTTACGATTTTTGGATTCCTGAAATCGTTCATAAATACATCGAATCCCATCCGGAAGATCCCACCCGCTACTACGCCGAAACCGTGCACAAATTTGAAAGCCCGGTACGCGTCGGAATTTATGTTGTGGCTTTTGTGCTGTTAGCCGTTCACTTATGGCACGGATTTTCTTCAGCATTTCAAAGTGTAGGCTTTAATAATAAGTACTCAAAAGGTTTGAAAACGTTTACCATGGCGTTCGCTGTTTTAATTCCTTTAGGATTTATTTTTATAGCACTATACCATCATTTTAATCAATTACCCCACTAAACGCGATCCATATGTCATTACATTCAAGATTACCCAAAGGACCTCTAGCCGATAAGTGGACGAAACATAAAAACGATATCAACCTCGTAAACCCTGCCAACAAACGTAATATTGACGTGATTGTGGTTGGAACAGGACTTGCCGGAGGAAGTGCCGCGGCAACACTAGCCGAACTAGGTTATAACGTAAAAACATTCTGTTATCAAGATTCTCCCCGCCGAGCGCACTCTATTGCGGCTCAAGGAGGAATCAATGCAGCAAAAAATTATCAAGGGGACGGAGATTCTACGTACCGTCTTTTCTATGATACTATTAAAGGAGGCGATTATCGCTCTCGCGAAGAAAACGTATACCGATTAGCAGAAGTGTCTACCAATATTATAGACCAATGTGTGGCGCAAGGAGTTCCTTTCGCACGTGAATATGGTGGTCTTCTTGACAACCGTTCTTTTGGGGGCGTTTTGGTCTCAAGAACCTTCTACGCAAAAGGGCAGACCGGACAGCAGTTATTGCTAGGAGCCTATGCAGCGATGAACCGACAAATCAACCGCGGGAAAATCAAGCCTTACAACCGACATGAAATGTTAGATCTTGTGGTTGTAAATGGAGAAGCTCGTGGGATTATTGCCCGTGACTTAGTGACCGGTGAACTGGAGCGACACTCTGCACATGCAGTAGTAGTTGCAACCGGAGGCTACGGAAATGTGTTTTTCCTCTCTACCAATGCCATGGGAAGTAACGTGACGGCTTCTTGGAAGATTCACAAGCGTGGAGCCTATTTTGCCAACCCATGTTATACACAAATTCACCCGACGTGCATCCCTGTTTCGGGAGACCATCAGTCAAAATTGACGTTGATGTCTGAATCCCTTCGAAACGACGGACGTATTTGGGTGCCGAAGAAATTAGAAGATGCAAAAGCAATTCGTGAGGGTAAATTGAAACCAACCGAATTGGCCGAGGCCGATCGCGATTACTACTTAGAACGTCGCTATCCGTCCTTTGGAAACCTAGTACCACGTGATGTTGCTTCAAGGGCAGCAAAAGAACGTTGCGATGCTGGTTTCGGTGTCAATAAAACAGGGGAAGCGGTGTACTTGGATTTCTCCGCTGCCATTATGCGATACGGAGCAGAACAAGCGGCTATTAACCACATAGAAAACCCTTCAGAAAATGAAATTAGAAGACTGGGAGAAGAGGTTATCGAAAACAAATACGGGAACTTGTTCCAGATGTATGAGAAAATTGTGGATCAAAACCCTTATAAAACGCCAATGATGATTTACCCTGCGGTACATTATACCATGGGCGGTGTTTGGGTGGATTACAATTTAATGACAACCATTCCGGGTTGTTATGCGGCAGGAGAAGCTAATTTCAGTGATCACGGTGCTAACCGACTTGGAGCAAGTGCTTTGATGCAAGGATTGGCCGATGGTTATTTCGTATTGCCTTACACCATTGGAGATTACCTTTCTAAAGACATTAGAACCGGTAAGATTTCTACCGATTCGCCTGAATTTGAAGAAGCCGAAAAGACGGTTCGTGATTCTATAGATCGATTGATTAACAACAATGGTTCGAAAAGTGTGGATTATTTCCACAAGCGTTTAGGAAAGATCATGTGGAATAAATGCGGAATGTCCCGAAATGAAAAAGAATTAAAAGAAGCTATCGCCGAAATTAAGGCCTTGAGAGAAGAATTCTGGAAGGACGTGAAAGTTCCTGGAACCGCAAACGAATTGAATCAGGAATTAGAGAAAGCGGGTCGTGTGGCCGATTTCCTTGAATTGGGGGAATTGTTCGCCAAAGATGCTTTACACCGAAATGAATCTTGTGGAGGTCACTTTAGAGAAGAATACCAAACCGAAGAAGGAGAGGCCTTGAGAGACGATGAAAACTTTATGTATGTCGCAGCTTGGGAATACAAAGGTGCGCCAAGTGAAGCAGTATTGCATAAAGAAGAATTACAGTACGAAAATATCGAAGTAAAAACACGTTCATACAAATAGATTATGAAGTTAACACTGAAAATTTGGAGACAAAAAAATGCCCAAGCTAAGGGTAGCATGCAAACCTATTCGCTTGATGGCGTAGATGGTGATATGTCTTTTTTAGAAATGTTGGATGTATTGAACGATCAACTTATTGGAAAGGGAGAGGAACCTGTGGTTTTTGATCACGATTGTCGCGAAGGAATTTGTGGTTCCTGTTCGCTACAAATAAACGGAGAACCTCATGGTCCGGACCGATTGGTAACTACCTGTCAGTTGCACATGCGAAAGTTCAATGATGGAGACACCATTGTAATAGAGCCATTCCGCGCGAAAGCCTTTCCGGTAATCAAAGATCTAATGGTCGACCGAAGTGCTTTCGATCGAATCCAACAAGCAGGAGGTTATATTTCAGTAAATACTTCCGGAAATACCATCGATGCAAATTCCATTCCTATTGAGAAGGAAGATGCAGACGAATCGTTTAATGCTGCAACTTGTATTGGTTGTGGAGCTTGCGTGGCTGCATGTAAAAATGCGAGTGCCATGCTCTTTACTTCCGCAAAGGTGAGTCAGTTTGCACTATTGCCTCAAGGACGCGTTGAAGCGACCAACCGAGTATTGAATATGGTAGAGCAAATGGATAAAGAAGGGTTTGGAAACTGTACCAACACCGGAGCCTGCGAAGTTGAATGTCCGAAAGGAATCTCTTTAGAAAATATCGCCCGAATGAACCGCGAATTCTTAAGCGCGAGTTTAAAAGGCTAAACAAAAATTAAATAAGGAATACATTAGAAATCCCAGGCAAACCGCTTGGGATTTTTTACTTTTATAGGATGAATTTATCTTCCAAACTTCCTCATGTAGAAACGACCATCTTTACCGTTATGAGTAAAATGGCGGCCGATTTCGGTGCGTTGAACCTCTCGCAAGGCTTCCCCAATTTTGAAAGTGATCCAAATTTAGTGGATGCCGTCGCTCGAGCGATGAAACAAGGGTTTAATCAATATGCACCCATGCAAGGTGATCTGAAACTGAGGGAAACAATTTCTGAGAAAGTATTTTCATTATATGGAAAGTACTATCATCCTGCAACGGAAATTACCATTACGGCAGGAGCTACTCAGGCCATCTTTACCGCCATTGCAGCAAGCATTCATCCAGGCGATGAAGTGATTGTATTTGCCCCGGCATACGACTGTTACGAGCCGGCCATTGAACTTTTTGGCGGGGTAGTCAAACCCATTCAATTAAATCCACCATTCTACAGACCGGACTGGGAGGAGGTTTCAGAAACCATTACTTCGAACACTAAAATGATCATCATTAATAGTCCGCACAACCCAAGTGGGATGTTGTTGGCCAAGGAAGATATGCTGCGTCTCCAAGAATTAGCGGAAAAACACAATCTTTTGGTGATTAGCGATGAGGTCTATGAACACATTATCTTCGATGGAGAAACTCATCAGAGTGCGGCGCGATTTGAAGCACTTTCAGAACGGACATTCATTACCGCCTCTTTTGGAAAAACCTTTCATAATACGGGATGGAAAATGGGGTATTGCATAGCACCACAGTCTTTAATGAAGGAATTTCAAAAGGTGCATCAATACAACGTCTTTTGTGTAAATCATCCTGTTCAAAAAGGCCTGGCAGCGTATCTTCAAGACCCTCAACATTATTTAGCGTTACCACAATTTTACGAAGCTAAAAGAGATTTCTTTTTAAAGGCAATTCAAGGATCGCGATTTAATTTTATCCCTTCCAAAGGAACGTACTTTCAGTTATTAGATTATTCTGCCATTTCGGATGAGGTTGATGTTGCTTTTGCAGAACGACTCACCAAGGAGTTTAAACTTGCGACCATCCCCACGTCTGTATTCAACAAAGACAAAAAAGATTTTAAACAATTACGAGTGTGTTTTGCTAAAACAGAGGAAACTTTGAAACTGGCGGCGGCCATCCTGAATGAAATTTAGAAAACTTATGTTATGTAAGTGTTGATATAAGTTTTATCAATCACTTAATTATTACATACAATAGATTTTGTTTAAGATTGGCAGTAATAAGTGGTAAATTTACGAAACTACAGAAAACACATAAAAACAATAAATTATGGATAACAATAAGAGTTACAATGTAAACGGAGATATTAGTAAATGTCCGTTTTTAGGAGGAACTCAAAAAGGGAGTGCAGGGAACGGAACTTCAAATAGAGATTGGTGGCCTAACCAATTAAATTTGAATATCCTTCGTCAGAACTCTCCTTTGGTTGACCCAATGGGGGATGATTTCAATTATGCGGAAGAATTTAAATCATTGGATTTAAAAGCCGTGAAGCAAGACCTTTATGATTTAATGACAAACAGTCAAGATTGGTGGCCTGCAGATTACGGTCATTATGGACCGTTCTTCATTAGAATGGCTTGGCACAGTGCCGGAACCTATCGTATTCAAGATGGTCGAGGTGGAGCCGGAACCGGAATGCAGCGATTTGCACCATTAAATAGCTGGCCCGACAATGCGAACTTAGATAAAGCTCGTTTGTTATTATGGCCAATTAAAAAGAAATACGGAAAGAAACTTTCATGGGCAGATTTAATGATCTTGGCAGGAAACTGTGCACACGAATCTATGGGACTTAAAATGTACGGTTTTGCAGGTGGTCGTGAAGACATGTGGGAGCCGGAAGAAGATGTCTATTGGGGTTCTGAAGGTGAATGGATGGGGAATGAAGATCGCTATGCTGAAGAGGAATTAGAGAATCCATTAGGAGCCACACACATGGGATTAATCTATGTGAATCCTGAAGGACCTAATGGCAACCCAGACCCTATTGCCGCCGCAGCGCACATTCGTGAAACTTTTGGACGTATGGCTATGAACGATTATGAAACCGTTGCTTTGATTGCCGGAGGACATACTTTTGGTAAAACGCACGGAGCCGCAGATCCAACCAAGTTTGTGGAAGCCGAGCCGGCCGGAGCAGGAATTGAAGCGCAGAGCATGGGTTGGAAAAACAACTTTGGAACAGGAAAAGGAGCCGATACCATTACCAGTGGGTTGGAAGGAGCCTGGACAGATACACCAACAAAGTGGAGCAATAAATATTTTGAAAATCTTTTCGGTTACGAATGGGAACTTACAAAGAGCCCTGCCGGAGCACACCAGTGGAAACCTAAAGGAAATGCCGGTGCAGGTACTGTGCCAGATGCACATGATGCGTCGGTTAAGCATGCTCCTTTTATGCTAACCACCGATTTATCCTTAAGAATGGATCCTGCCTACGAGAAGATCTCCAGACATTTCTATGAGAATCCAGACGAGTTTGCAGATGCTTATGCACGTGCTTGGTTCAAATTGACCCACCGTGATATGGGACCAAAAGAGCGTTATTTAGGCCCTGAAGTTCCACAAGAAGAACTTATTTGGCAAGACCCGGTTCCTGCCGTGAATCATGAATTGATTAACAATCAGGATGCTTCTAATTTAAAGGCAAACATCCTTGCATCAGGACTTTCTGTTTCAGAATTAGTTTCTACCGCTTGGGCTTCTGCATCAACATTTAGAGGATCTGATAAGCGTGGAGGAGCCAATGGTGCTCACGTACGTTTAGAGCCTCAAAAAAATTGGGAAGTGAACAATCCAAAGCAACTCGCCAAAGTATTGGATACTTTGAAGCGCATTCAAAAGGAATTCAACAGCACACAATCCGGGAATAAGAAAGTCTCTATGGCGGATCTTATCGTATTAGGAGGTTGTGCCGGTGTTGAACAGGCTGCTAAAAATGCAGGTCATTCTGTAAGTGTTCCATTTACTCCTGGCCGAGCCGATGCTTCTCAAGAACAAACCGATGTAGAGTCGTTCGCAGCGCTTGAACCACGTGCCGATGGGTTCCGTAATTATATCAATTCAACTACCAAGGTAACTGCCGAGGAATTGTTAGTCGATAAGGCGCAATTAATGACTTTAACAGCTCCTGAAATGACTGTGTTGCTTGGAGGAATGCGCGTGCTGAATACCAACTTTGATCATTCAAAGCATGGAGTTTTCACAAGCAGTCCAGAGAAATTGACCAACGATTTCTTTGTGAATTTATTGGATATGGACCTTACTTGGAGAGCGACTTCAAACGACGACAGTGTATTTGAAGGCCGCAATCGAACTACAGGAGACCTAAAATGGACCGGTACTCGTGCCGACCTAATTTTTGGATCTAATTCAGAACTTAGAGCGCTTGCAGAAGTATATGCCTGTGACGATTCGAAAGAGCGATTTGTAAAAGATTTTGTTCGTGCATGGAATAAAGTCATGAACCTTGACCGATTCGATTTGAACTAATTTTTGGGAAGAATTTAATTTTTTTTGAAATACAAAAGCGGAATGGTAACTTTACTGTTCCGCTTTTTTTAGCCTTTAAAACTATGAGTACAGCCTTGTTTGATGCCATCCGAAATCAAGATTTGAAGTCAGTAAAATTGTTGCTTCAACAACATCCTCAATGGGTAAATGAAAAAGACGCAAGAGGCTCAACGCCTTTATTACTGTCGGCGTATTACGGCCTTGTTGACATCACTAGGGAGATACTCTCTGTTTCACAGAACGTAGATGCCCAAGATGCTTCAGGGAACACAGCCCTCATGGGGGTGAGCTTTAAAGGTGATGTCGCCATCGCCCGATTATTAATTGATCATGGCGCCAATGTGAACAAAGCCAATTTTAACGGAGGAACCGCATTGATTTTTGCGGCTACTTTTGGGCGTACTGAAATGGTGGAACTTCTGATGCAGCAGGGTGCCGATATGAACCTAAAGGATGAAAAGGGATTTACAGCGTACGATCATGCAAAAATGCAAGGAATTGAACCCATCACGAAAATTCTTCAGGACCATGGATAAACTCAAAGTCACATTAATTCAAACTAGTTTATTCTGGGAAAATCCCAATGCCAATCGCGAGCATTTCAGAACACTTATCGATGGTATTTCAGAAACAACCGATTTGATTGTCTTACCGGAAATGTTCACCACCGGATTTTCGATGAATGCCCGTGAATTTGCAGAACCGGTTGAAGGACCGACATTGTTGTGGATGAAGAACATCGCAGCAGAGAAAGATACAGCCATCACTGGAAGTTTGATGGTGCAGGAAGAGGGGAAGTTTTATAACCGACTCTATTTTGTATTTCCGGACGGTAGTTACGGCATGTACGACAAAAGGCATGCGTTTACCTTGGCAGGAGAACAAAAGGTGTATACTGTAGGAAACGAAAAACTTGTGGTCGAATACAAAGGCTGGAAAATATGCCCCCTTATTTGTTACGACCTTCGATTTCCGGTTTGGTCAAGAAATACAGAAGGTTATGATGTGCTTATTTACATTGCCAACTGGCCATCAAAAAGGGTCAATGCATGGGACGCACTTTTAAAAGCACGTGCCATCGAGAATATGGCCTATTGCGTCGGACTTAATCGTATTGGTACCGATGGAAATGGACACCCATATATTGGTCATAGTATGGTTTATGATGTTTTGGGGGAAAAGCTTTTAAATAATGGTTGGGAAAATGATTTTGTCGTTACCCTTGCATTGGATAAAGCACATATTCAAGATCAACGAGACCAACTTCAGTTCTTGAACGACCGCGATAAGTTTACTTTAAAATAAAATTTTCATTCAAACTCCAGTTCGATCGAATTTCAATTTTTTTTGGGTAATAAATAATCGATTCCGGCTGTCGCTGTTCTAGGTAATTTCCGGTATCCCATGTTTTGTTTTTGTTAGCATCGTAAACAATCCGCAAATAATAGGATCCGGGATTGATGTAGTCAAAATACACGGCTTTATTTTCGGTGAGATATTCGGTGGCAGCGACCTTTAAGTTTGCATCGACTAATTCAATAATCACGGGAAACTTATTCACACCTTGCAAGGTAAAATTTAAGGTCCCATAATCGGAGACTGCTTTTGTACGATAGGTATATTTTAGGGTGTCGTTGGTATTTTCATAGAAATCGGTAAATGCCTCAGGCAATATTTCGATGCTATAAATCATTTCGTCTTTTTTAGGAAATAGGATTATTGCTTGGTTTCGAACTTCATCGCGAAAGACCTCCGGCACAACAGAAACAGAGTCCTTGTCCATTACAAGAACCTTTTCAGCTTGGATTGCTGTAAGGGGTGTATTGAACTGGAGTTTAACACTGTCCCTTGGAATAATAGAGGTTCCTCCCACCGTATTCACCTGCAACGAATCTGCGAATAAATCCCGCAGTTTTACATATAAGGTGTCCCGTTGTCCACGATTGTGGGCCTCAAATTGTAGCGTATCCGTCACTTCTATATCGAATGCCGGTTTAAACCAGAAATTCAATGAATCGGATTTTGAATCTTTCAATATGTTGTATTCAAACCCCTCTGGCAAAGTAAATAAGGGTTTAATCTCAAGTGAATCAATCGGACCTTCAAAACCAAAGGCAATTTTATTCTTGCTGATATGACTGGGTCGTGTCATCTTAAAATCCGGCGTCTCTTTAAACAAATGAAGCGTGAACGAACTGTCGGTTGGCAAAGTGATGGGTTCGGACAAAAAGGCGATTTTATCTTTTGCGGGTTGGAAGGTGTAATTACTTATTTCTTCCTTAAGGGCCATAAGCTTGTAGTTGCCTTCTTTTAAATTGCTTAGTTCATAGGAAGAATCTTTGGCTTTTGTGGTGGTAATGTAAGTAGGCTTTTCAGTAAATACGATGGAATCGTTAAAAGCTTCATTCCATTCATAAAGCATCACGGTAATTTTCTTATCCTGGGTAGGAAGGAGTAAGTCGTTCACTGCTCCTTTCAAATTCAAACTATCGATATAGTCTCCGGTGGAAAAAACATATTTGTAATACTCAAATTCATTTCCCTCATTGTTGTCAACTACACTTAAACCAAAATTGAAAACATAAGTAGTATTCTCTTTTAAAGTGTCGAGAATTTTAATTTTTAACACCTTGGCCGAGGTGGAAGGCGTAATGATAGGCTGATATTTTAAAGGAGGCGAAACGATGAGGTTTTGTTGAAGGTCCTTCAGCTTGATGTATTCATCAAAATATACCCTAATCTCATCCCCGGAAAAATGCGTCGTAAAATTAGCCGGATTGCTTTTCAAAATTACCGGTGGAATAGTGTCTTTGGGACCCCCTGTGGGTCTTCCTTTCTTCGCACAATGTGAAAAACACAAGATGCACACCAACAGACCGAAGAATTGAATAGCTGTTCTTTTCATCGCCTCAAAAATAAGTAAAGTTTATCATGCAACGGCGATTGTTGCAATACTAAGTTGGACATCCTTTGCTTTTAGCAATTCTAGGGCACATTTTTCGAGGGTCGCACCAGTGGTGACAATATCGTCGACCAAAAGTACATGGCGTTGGTTCAATTCATTTTGGTTTTGCACCTTGAACAACGCATCCGATTCAAAACGGCCAACGCGTTTCTTAAATACCTGGGAAGTAGCAGCACTTTCTTTAATTAATACGTCTTCACGAAAGGGAACCTGCAAGGCCTTGGCAAGCTCAGATCCAAACCCCGAGACTTGATTGTATCCTCTTTGTTTGAGCTTTTTTCGGTCCAAGGGAACCGGAACCACAAGATCTACACTTCTAAAACCTGAATGCTCTGAAAGATCGGCTCCCAACCACTTTCCAAAAAATGAAGAAAGGGCTTCTTGCTTCCTGTATTTTAGGTTATGCATAAGTTCTTGGGTAATTCCTTTTTTCTGAAAGTGTATCAACGAAGTAGCGTAATTCACCGGAATGCGTCCGTAGAACAAATTTAACATAAAAGGATCATCGAATTTATGAAAACAAGCCAAAGGAAGTTCGTGACGACAGCGTGTACAGATTAATTCTTCATGTTTTAGGAGTCGACCTTGGCAACCATTGCAAAGCCTTGGAAAGAAGATATTTAACATAATTTAAGTATTTTTACCATTTTATAAACGCAAGACCAATTTCCCTTTAATTACCTTTGTTCTATTAACCTAACATCATTTACTATGGACAACGAAAATAACAGCACGAAATTTAAAGTGCTAATTGGTGTACTTACCGCATTGCTTATCGCGCTGGGAGTTTATACTGTATCGCTTTACAACGACAGTAAGAATACGGTGACTGCTCTTGAAAATCAGAAAGCCGAAATTGAAAACGACTTACAAGAACTAATCGTCGAATACGATGAGCTTATTAAAGATAACGAATTAAAAGATAAAGATCTGCTTGCTGCAAGAGAGCGTATTGAAGTTCTTTTAGATTCTGTTAAAGATTCCGAAGCTAATGTCGCTCTTATTAAGCGTTACAAAGCAGAAATTAACCGCTTGAAAGACGAACGCAAAATGTTGTTTGCTCGTGCCGATAGTTTGATCGATGCGAACCAAATGCTTGCGATCGAAATAGACAGCGCAAGAACAATGATTGATGAAACCATTCGTGTGGTAGATTCTGTAAGCCAAGAGAACCTTTCTATGGCAGAAACAATTAAAAAAGGATCGGTGGTAAGAGCAATCGATTTACGCGGTGAAGCAGTTATTGTGCGTAATAGTGGTAAAATAGTCGATACCCGAAGAGCGAGCAGAGCCGATAAAGTGCGTGCTTGTTTTACATTGACTCCGAATACTGTGGCTGAAAAAGGCGACCGATTATTGTTTGTACAGGTTATCAACCCTAAAAATAATCTGCTAGGAGAAAAAGCGAGTATGCAGTTCGAATCGGGAACACTAAATTACAGTGCTTCCACCAAAGTATTCTACGAACAAGAAGAATTGGACGTATGTGTTTTAGTCGATGCACTAGAAGACGACTTAGTATCCGGACGCTACCAAATCAATGTATTTGACGGGCCATTACTAGTGGCTTCTACCAGCTTGGATTTAAAGTAAGCTTTCCCATTTAAAAAAACCAAAACCGCTACTGCTTATCGTAGCGGTTTTTTTATTTTTGCGCCATGGCAAACAATGAAGATTTTTTCAAAAAAGTAATATCACATTCGAAGGAGTACGGGTACATCTTCGGTTCAAGTGAAATTTACGATGGACTGAGTGCAGTGTACGACTATGCTCAGAACGGGGTGGAACTAAAAAAGAATATTCGCGAATATTGGTGGCGCAGTATGGTTTACATGCACCAGAATATCGTCGGGATCGATGCGGCAATCCTTATGCATCCCACAACCTGGAAAGCCTCCGGTCACGTAGATGCCTTTAACGACCCTCTTATTGACAATAAAGATTCTAAGAAGCGTTTTCGCGCCGATGTATTGATTGAAGACCATGCTGAAAAGCTTGAACTAAAAGCACAAAAGGAAATCGCTAAGGCTCAAAAACGATTTGGTGACAGTTTTGATGAAGCACAATTTGTCACTACCAACGAACGCGTCCTGCGCTATCGAAGCGAAAAGCAGGAAATTCTAGACCGTATGGCTCGTTTGCTTGAAGCGGAGGACCTAAGTGGAGTGAAAGCTTTAATTGAAGAATTGGAAATTGCCGATCCAGATACAGGTTCAAGAAACTGGACCGATGTTCGTCAGTTTAATTTAATGTTCGGCACCAAATTAGGTGCTTCGGCAGATAGTGCCACCGATCTATATTTACGTCCCGAAACGGCGCAAGGAATTTTTGTAAACTTTCTAAATGTGCAAAAAACCGGGCGGATGAAGATTCCTTTCGGAATCGCACAAACAGGAAAGGCCTTCCGAAACGAAATTGTAGCACGTCAGTTTATCTTCCGTATGCGTGAATTCGAACAAATGGAAATGCAATTTTTTGTTCGTCCGGGAGAAGAAATGAAATGGTATGAATACTGGAAAGAAACTCGCTTAAATTGGCACTTGTCACTGGGAATGGGTGCTGAGAACTACCGTTTTCACGATCATGAGAAATTGGCACACTACGCCAACGCTGCTGCCGATATCGAATTCAACTTCCCATTTGGATTCAAAGAGTTGGAAGGGATCCACTCCAGAACCGATTTCGATTTGAGTCAGCATGAGAAGTTCTCCGGAAAGAAACTTCAATTCTTCGATCCTGAATTAAATGAAAGTTATGTGCCTTATGTGGTTGAAACCTCCATTGGCCTGGATCGTATGTTCTTGGCCGTTCTAAGTCATTCATTGAAAGATGAAACCTTGGAAGATGGAAGCGAACGCACGGTATTAAAATTGCCCTTTATTTTGGCTCCTGTGAAAGCTGCCGTGCTTCCTTTGCTTAAAAAAGACGGCTTGCCCGAAATCGCACATAAAATTATTCAAGACTTACAATGGGACTACAACGTAATTTACGACGAGAAGGATGCGGTAGGACGTAGGTATCGCCGTCAAGATGCTGCCGGCACTCCTTATTGTATCACGGTAGACCATCAGACCAAAGAAGACAATACCGTAACACTAAGAAACAGAGATACCATGGAGCAGGAAAGAGTTCACATTTCCGAGCTCTCTGAAAAAATGAAAGACAGTATTTCGTATAAAAATTGGTTATCTTAAGAAAGAGCGGAGGTTACTCCGCTCTTTTTTTTATATCACTTAAGCTAACAGGAACCGCTTTCTCACAGCGATTCATCATGCCTAAGCCGTTGTACTTAAACCATATTTTCTCGCCGTCCATTTTAAAAGCTTCATCCAAATTTACCGGATCGAAATAATAGGGATTAGCTGCTGCTACCTCTATGACATAAGGACAATTACCTTCCGAAGAATACACTATTATGGTTCCCTTTAAATATCCTTCGGCCAACATCTTTTTCTCTTCTTCCATATTTTGCATTGAGGACTGATTTCCTGCTGATTTTGAAGTTGAACACGAAACTGCCATCAAAAGAGCAGATAGGAATACAATTGATTTCATAAAAACAGTATTAGTTGATGTTATGAAAGTACTACAATTGTGAATAAATTGAGCTATTTCAATATTCTAATTGACTAGTACTTACTATTATTTAAAAGAAAGCACGAAGCTGGATAGTTCCGGTATGAATGGTTTTGCTCGATTCACTCTTCCTTCCGAAGTAGGATAAGTTAACATCCAAGTACTTCGTAATTCGTTTCTGAAATAAGACATTCCAAGTAAAATTGGTTCCCGGCTGTAAGCCTTCTAGCATCGTATAGGCTACCGGTGAAAAAGGACTTCCTTCAAAGGTGTTTTCGATGTAACTGAACTCTCCTGAAACCGATATTTTTTCAACATTGTTATAGGCAAACGAAAAACCTACTTTCTGCTGGTCTAAAACTTCCATCTCGCCCAACCCATTTTCTTCATTCATAAATTGATAAAATACATCAAATCGCGTTTGCTGGTTTAGTAAATAGGATAACTTGGGGTTCAGCAAATAATTATCCAATGCAAAGTTCCGAATGGCAAAGTTCTCTGAAGTGCTTTCATTAATGCCCACGCTCCCTTTTAAGTTCAATAACCATAGCTCTTCGAACGAATGGGCGAAATTTACCTGATGACTCTCTAGCTTATTTTCTTGAAGGCCTAACGAAATTAGATTGTTGCTCTTGCTCGACACATAAGTATAGCTCGTCGTGTAGCGCTGCTTTCCTCGATTAAAGAAAAGAGCATTCTTAAAATTTAAATTTAAACCAAGTTCATCGTCACCACCACTTTCGAAGGGGTTTAGACTGTTTAAGTTATTGTCGCGACGAATTTTTCGGTCAATCACAAACGACGTCTGGTTGTAGAACTTAGAGAGTACTTTTTTAAATCCGGTGGCTTCGCTCCAATTTTGAGGGTTTAATGTGAGTATCTGACTGAATTTATTGTTTCGTATTTTCACAAATACCTGATTGGGCAATAGCACACGCACATATTCGGCCTGATCTTGAAATTGTGCCACCTCAAACTCATCCAACTCTTGGATACCGTTGTTGTTGTAATCGATCCATGTATAAACCCCCTGCCCTTGGTCGACTTTTACGTAGGTAAATTCTTGCTGTGGCAAAACTCCGTTGTTGGTTTCAATGGCCGTATTCCATCGTACCATGCCCCGCCAAAGCGATTGGTTATAGAGCAATCGGGTGTTGAGATTCTTTTCGTCCTCTTGTTCTGCATCTTCATATTTTAATTCACGGTAATTGGCAAATAAGGATACTTGTGTGTTCTGGTTATTAATCAATTTCGATTTAAGAAAATAATCCTTGGAGGTATTCACCTTATTCAACCGATTGTTTCGAACACTATCGTTTACACGATAACGAAACCCAACTTCACCATACACTTGCGTACTATCTCCATAGCCGGTAAACACTTCATATTGATGGAACCGCTGGCTCAACGGCGTTAAGCTGTCATTGGCAATCACCGTCGCTTTATTGTCCTCTAAATGCAACTTAGCACCCACCCAATTCTTGGGAAAGGAGTAAGTGATGCGATTATATGAACGCGTGAATTTAGTATCGGTTACATCACTTTCGCTGGTTAAGAAATTACCAACCGAGCTAATCCCAAGATTCTTGTATTTAAACTGTCCTTCCCATCCATGGCGATTTCCGGTGAAATTCTCCGAATAGTTTAAATGCTGAAACTCATATTTCCCCTGTCCGTAGGTAGGATGGGCTATTTCGGTTCCAAGGGTGACAAAATTCTGGTCTCCCATGGGCATTTCAAGGTTCCAGTCGCGATTGAATTCGATGTTGTACAAACGCTCAACAGTGCGGAAATCTTCGTTGATGTGGTCAAGACTTGTATAGCCAACGAGGGTTAAGGTATCTTTGGTTTTTAGCAAAGTTTGTCTTGCTGCCAATCGTCCAGCAAACCCTTCGTTATCGTTATTATCGATGTTCGAAAACTGATTCAGGTCGTTTACGCTTCCCGCCACTTCAAAATCGATCTGGGTCTTTTCACTAGGCTGATAACTTCCATTCAAACCGGCTATTTGAAGTTTTTCGGGAGCATTCAATCGCACAATCGGAGCATAGTTACCCTGCGGAACGCCATTGATGGGAGCCACGTATTCAAAAATACGACTGATGGCGCTGTCGCTGCTTATCATGTAATCGCCCATAGCATCGCCCACCAATGTAAAGCGCACATTGTACAATTCATCTTCGGGGTCGTTGGAAAAGATATAGATATCTTCCCCATTGATCACCTCTTTCCGATAGAGTATTTTGTTTTCCGAATAGGTGTCCAAGACGGCAGAAGGAGCATTCATCAGGTCGTTGTTGTCTCCTGCATCTTGTAGAATGGCGACTTGTTCTTCGGTTAAGTTTTGCTGAAGTGGCTGGTTTTTGGCATCACTTTCAGAATAAACATAAGCGCCTAATTTTAAGGTTTCACTTTCATAGTTTCCACCGCCATACCCAATAAAGCGGGTATAGCTGCGTTCGGTGAATTGGTATTCCACAGTAATACGCATGTTCGCTGTAATAGGGAAGGTAGGATTGAACCTAATTTCACCCGCGTTGTAATCGATTACATAATCGGCAGCTTCACCGCGATTCAGCAACAAGCCATTTACAAATACGCGCTCACTTCCGGAAACAATTAGAATAAATAATTCCCCATTGGGCCCCACTAATTTGTAGGGGCCCTGATTTCCTTCCTGACCCACAAACTGACTCCTTTGAAAGACACCGCGAACCAATCCCGCGGCCAAAAATGCGGAACTTTGAGAACCATCCGAGTGCTTTAAATTTCCACCCAGGGAAATTCCTTGGATCTTTTTAGTGAAGCGACCAAAGTAGCTCTGTGCATTTTGCAGGTCTACATCCCCGGCACGAATGTTCCACTGGTCGCCAAACAATTCAATAAAGATCTGATCAAATTCGTCCAAACTTTGAGAATAGCCCCCTTCTTGGGTGGGGATATTGGCATCTTGCAAGGAAGCTCGGATAGAGACCTTTTCACTTAGCTTCCCGGTGATTTGAAGGTCGAGTTCGCTATTCACTACTGCGTTTTGGTTATTACCCACGGTAATGCCACGGGTGATACTTCCTAAAGTGTTTAGGCCTTCAAAAGGAGTAGTACTTTTTTGGAAATTGCTACGCTCCAACGCATAGAGTTTTTCAATATCCCCGGAGTTCTCAACAATGATCTTAGGATCGAGCTGATAATACTTTTTGGTCATAAATAAGGGATAACGCAAATACTGCACGGTAAGGGAATCGTTATCTCGTTGAAGGGATTCGGATAAGACCACAGTTCCATTGGCGAAATCTACTTTGTAAAGACTCGAATCGATTGCGATTCCGGCAGCATTTAGCAGTTCAAAACGAGAAGGATTTATGCTTAAGGAATCTACCTGCAGGGTGTCGCGAACAGCTAATTTTTTAACGCGGTAGGTAGATAGGGTATCCTGGGCTTGACCCAACACCGTGAAAAAGAATAAAACTACATAGAGATACC
>JAHEMY010000187.1 GCA_024643425.1 Flavobacteriaceae bacterium | reverse complement strand
AGTATGAAAAGTGGCAGCTATAATCCCCCATTGGATAAACAGGAGATGATTCCGGTAATTCGGGGCGCAGTGGATGCCGGGGTCACCTTTTTCGATACCGCAGAAGTATACGGCCCTTTTACCGATGAAGAATTGGTGGGTGAGGCCTTGTCTCCGGTAAGGAACGATGTAGTGATCGCCAGTAAATTCGGTTTTAGTTTTGAAAATGGGAACAGGGGTGGACGCAACAGTAAACCGGAGCATATTAGAAATGCTGTTGAAGGTATGTTGCAACGATTGAGAACTGACCGTATCGATTTATTGTACCTACATCGATTAGATCCCAATGTACCTGTTGAAGAAGTTGCCGGTGTGGTCAAAGATTTAATAAAAGAAGGCAAAGCCTTACATTTTGGCCTGTCGGAAGTGTCGCCCGCAACCATAAGAAAAGCACATGCAGAGCAAAAAGTTGCTGCTTTACAAAGTGAATATTCATTGATACAACGTGCTTTAGAAAATGAAGTGATCGATACCTGTGGGGAGCTTGGTATTGGTTTTGTGCCTTGGGGCCCTGTATGCCGTGGTTTTCTTGGCGATAAGTTTAACGAGTTTAGCCGCTTCTCCGATGATTCCCGTTTTGTAGCGGTTCCCTATTTTACTCCGGAGGCAATAAAGGCCCATATGGAAGTATTAAAATTGGTACGGGAATGGGGCAGAAAGAAAGATGCCACACCCGCACAAATTTCGTTGGCATGGCTATTGGCCCAAAAACCGTTTATTGTACCCATACCCGGTACTACCAAATTGCATCGCGTGAAAGAGAATCAAGGAGCGTTGGATATTTCCTTTACGGATAGCGAACTGAAGGAGTTTAGAACTGCTTTGGAAAAAATACCTTTAGTGGGAGTTAGAGGCCCTGAAACTGCTTTGATCGATCAGTAGCATTTAACAAAAAAAATGAACAAACTTTTGATATTTTTTACCTTGTTTACTTCCTGTTTCTCCTTAGATACCAATGAGAAAAATGAAGGTAGATCAGATAAGATTTTAATTGTCTATCTGTCACGTACAAAAAATACCAAAACCGTGGCAGAAATCATTCAAGAAGAAGTTGGCGGAGATTTGGTTGCTTTAGAACTTGTCAATCCGTATCCAGAGGATTATGATGCCATTGTAAAACAAGTTTCTGAAGAAAACGAAAGTGGGTTCCTGCCTCCGTTGAAAACTAAAATAGAGTTAACTAAATATGACACTATATTTTTGGGTTTTCCTACTTGGGGAATGCAATTGCCTCCACCGATAAAAAGTTTTTTGTCTCAATATGATTTGAGCGGTAAGACGGTAATTCCTTTCAACACCAATGCAGGCTATGGGGTCGGAAGTAGTTTTAAAACGGTTAATAGTCATTGTCCCGATAGTGAAATACTTGAAGGTTTTAGTATAAAGGGAGGTATCGAGCGAGATGGAGTTCTATTGGCAATTAAAGGTCAAAAGAAAACGGAAGCAAAAACTGAGGTAAAAAAATGGTTGGTTGAAATTGGTGTCAAAAATTAAGCACCTTCGATCAAGACAATCAAAATAAAAGAATAAAAGTTTAAAATCAGTTTTATGAACACAAGATATTTAGGTAAGCATAAACTAGCGGTTTCAGAAATTGGATTGGGCTGCATGGGCATGAGCTTTGGTTATGGCCCTGCAAAAGATAAAAGTGAAATGATCCCGTTACTTAGAAGCGCCGTTGAAAAAGGGGTGACTTTTTTTGACACTGCTGAGGTATATGGTCCGTATACCAATGAAGAGCTTCTTGGGGAAGCTTTGGCCCCGTTCAAAGGCAAGGTGACCATTGCCACCAAATTTGGATTCAATTTTGAGAATGGAAAAATGGTAGGAGTCAATAGTAGGCCCGAAACTATTAGAAAAGCTGCAGAAGGTTGTTTAAAAAGGTTAAAAGTAGAATCCCTTGATCTTTTTTACCAACATCGAGTGGATCCCAATGTTCCTATTGAAGATGTAGCAGGTACGGTTCAAGAATTAATCAAAGAAGGAAAAGTAAAGCACTTTGGTCTTTCAGAAGCCGGTGCAGGCACCATTAGACGTGCAAACTCGGTTCAATCGGTTACGGCATTACAAAGCGAATATTCGCTTTGGACCCGTAAACATGAAAAGGAAATTATGCCCGTTGTTGAAGAATTGGGTATCGGCTGGGTTGCCTATAGCCCATTAGGTAAGGGCTATTTAACCGGCAAGATGGATAAATCCACCACCTTTGAAGCTGGAGATCTTCGAACTATTTTACCTAGATATACAACTGATGCGATGGAGGCCAATAAAGCACTTTTAAATATACTTCAAGCGTATGCCAAAATGAAAAATGCGACACCTGCACAAGTAGCGCTAGCTTGGGTCATGGCTCAAAAACCTTGGATTGTACCTATACCGGGTACCACAAAATTACATCGTTTGGAAGAAAACCTAGTTGCAGCGGAAATCAGTATTACGAAGGACGAATTACAGGAAATAGAAAATGCTTCCGCAAAAATCAATATCATTGGTGAACGGTATCCTGAGCAAATTGAAAAGGCTACCGGCCTTTAATAGAATGGAGTACAAATCATTACAAAATGTTAATTTTAAATTATTTATTTTACAAACCATCCTTTAAATAAAAATAACCCTTAATTTAAAAGGACTCAACTAAAAGCAATGACTATGGCAAATTTCAGTTTAAAAATTAATGGAAAAATCCAAGAGGTAGATGTTGACCCTACTACCCCCATGCTTTGGGTATTGCGGGATCATGTAAAATTGGTAGGTACTAAATATGGTTGCGGTATTGCCCAATGTGGTGCCTGTACGGTACATTTGGGGGACAATGCGGTTCGGTCCTGCCAATTGCCGGTTTCGGCTGTAGGTGAACAAGAGATAACCACCATTGAAGGTTTGTCCGAGAATGGTGATCATCCAGTTCAAAATGCTTGGTTGGAAATTGATGTACCACAATGTGGTTATTGTCAGGCAGGGCAAATAATGTCCGCTTCCGCCTTATTGAAAAGAAATCCAAATCCTTCAGATGAAGAAATTGAATCTGCCATGAACGGTAACATCTGTCGCTGCGGAACGTATACAAGAATAAAAAAGGCAATTAAAACGGCCGCAAATACCGAAGGGGTTTAATTAGAAAAATTAGAAGATGACAAAGATAAACACACACATAGGACGTAGGGCTTTTATTAGGAATACGAGTTTGGCAAGTGGGGG
>JAHEMY010000186.1 GCA_024643425.1 Flavobacteriaceae bacterium | reverse complement strand
TAAAAAAAGGCTTCAGGTTGCAAACCTGAATGGATTGTACCAGCCTTCGGCGGGCAGGTTTGCAGGAGTGGTTTCGTGTTGGGAACTGCAATCCCTCGTTGTGGTTTTAAGGGAATAAAAAAAGGCTTCAGGTTGCAAACCTGAATGGATTGTACCAGCCTTCGGCGGGCAGATTTGCAGGAGTGGTTTCGTGAGGGGACTACTTGCGTTTTGAAATTTTGTTGTGCGTGATCTGCCGCTGTCGTGAGCATTTAAATCGCGTTTCTTGAGGATCCAATTCCCTGAGCTTGGCATGTTTTGTTTTTCGCCCTTGCACGCGCTTTCGCCACATTTTAAAGCTGGTGGGTTTCATCTCTCTGCGCATTAGCTCGATTACCTCCTGTTCTTTGATTCCAAACTGAAAGCTAATCGCTTCAAAGGGAGTGCGATCCTCCCAGGCCATTTCAATGATTCGGTCAATTTCTCTTTCGGTAAATACTTCCATGGAGTAGTCTTTTTTCAAATTTTTAAAACTTTTCAGGGTTTTCAATAATGTTGGCGGCCCGTTCTTTGTAAGCCGATAGCAATTCGGGATCCATATTCTCTAGATTGCGCAGCATCATCGACATGCGATTGTTTGTTTTGAAATGCGCTTTCTTTTCATCTAAAAAATTCCAATAAAGGGCATTAAACGGACAAGCATCTTCTTCGGTTTTTTTGCTTACGCTGTATTTGCAATCGCCACAATAGTTGCTCATTTTATTGATGTAGTTCCCGCTGGAAACATAGGGCTTTGAGGCAATGATGCCTCCATCGGCCCACTGACTCATACCGCGAGTATTTGTAATTTCAACCCATTGCAAGGCGTCGATATAAATCCCCAAATACCAGGCATCCACTTCATCCGGATCACATTGGGTGAGCAGGGCATAGTTTCCGGTAATCATCAATCGTTGAATGTGATGCGCGTAAGCCGTTTCTAAGCTCTGGTTGATGGCATGCTTAAGGCAATTCATTTGGGTGTTTCCCGTCCAATAAAAGTCGGGCAGGGGATTGGTATTTTCTAAGGTATTTTTAGTGGAATAATCTGGCATGAGCATCCAGTACATCCCTCGCATGTATTCTCGCCATCCTAATATCTGACGAACAAATCCCTCTACTTGTGAAATGTCAATTTCTTCTTGGTGTTGCTCCCAATGTACGACCACCGTATCGACCACTTCTTTTGGGGAGATCATTTTCGTATTAAGACTAAACGATAATAGACTGTGATACAGGAGCGGCTCTTCAGGATCCATGGCGTCTTGATAGTCGCCAAAATGCGGTAATAATTTTTCACAAAACTCCTTTAAGACATCAAGGGATTCAGCTCTAGTACAAGGCCAATTGAAAGCTTTAGCATCGATGGATCCAATTGTTTCAACACCGTGGTCTTTAATCATTTCAACGAGCTCTGTAACGTCGTAGGCGGGAAGTTGTCTGGTCGGAACTTTACTTTTAGCCGTCCATTTCTTTCGATTGGAAGCATCAAAGTTCCATTGCCCTTGGAGCGGATCTTTTTCGTTCACCATAAGCACCTGGTGTTTTTTACGCATATGGCGGTAAAAATACTCCATCAAATACTGCTTTTTTCCTTTGAAGAAATCGCTTACTTCAGCTCTGCTGGTATAAAAATGTTCAGAATCAATTGCTTTACAAGGTATTTCTAACTTTTCACAGAAATTCTTTAGCTGTTCATCCAAGCGGTATTCGTCCGGAAGTAAGTATTCAAACCGTGAAATCTCATGATTAGCGATTAGATGCTCTAAATTCTTAATTAGGTCCTGGGTGTTTTCCGGATGCGTTAATTCCCAATAGATTATTTGATGCCCCTGCTTTTTTAGAGTGTCTCTAAAGTTTCGCATGCTAAGGAAAAAGGCCGTTACTTTCTGAATGTGGTGTTTTACATAGTCGGTTTCTTGGCGCATTTCGGCCATATAATAGAGCACCTCTTCTTGTGGGCGCTCAAACCAAGTGTGCTGGAGGTTCAGTTGATCTCCAAGGATAAGGCGTAAGGTCATGGCGATTCAACTTTTGATAGCCAAAGCTTCTGAAACGCTTTGTCAGGATCGTAAAGTTCGGCTTGTCTTTCAACATTAAAAACTCGGTCTCTGGGATCGTTTCCTACTCCGGCCAAATAGGCCCAATTCCCATAATTGCTGTGAACGTCGTAATCGATCAAGAATGACTCGAAATACGCAGCGCCCCAGCGCCAATCGATGTTGAGGGTTTTGGTTAAATAGGAAGCGACATTCTGCCGACCGCGATTGCTCATCCAACCGGTGTGTTTGAGCTCCAGCATATTGGCATTCACAAAAGGACTATCGGTGGTTCCATCCATCCACTTTTGAAAGACCGATTGATTCTGACTCCAATACTTATCACTCTTATTTAAGCCATTTAAATGAAACAAGGTATTTCCGTGTTTCATGGAAACGTACTTAAAGAAATCACGCCATAGCAATTCGAAGAGTAGCCAATACGTGGATTGGTTTGCGCCTCGTTCCTTTTCATAGCGTATTAATTCATGATAAATGATTCTTGGGGAAATGCAGCCTAGTGCTAACCAGGGAGAAAACTTTGAACTGTAATCGGTGCCCACAAGTCCGTTGCGAGTTTCCTTATACACTTGGATTGCGTCGGTTTCCCAAAAATAATGCTTCAAACGATCTAAGGCGGCTTGTTCTCCTCCCTTGAAAGGAAAGGCAGAACGGTCGTCCGAAGAAACAGAATCATACCCGAGGGACTCCAAATTAGGGACTTTTGCTTTTTTGATGGTTGACGCTTTTGTAAAAGAGGGTAATTTGACTTCAGGTTGAATTTTCAAAGATTTCTCTACTTGCTTTCGGAAGGCTGTAAATTGAAAAGGGAGCTTTTTTATGGTGAGTGGAAGATCGTTCGGGTGAATTAAAAACTGATCGTAATATTCATTCCATTCTACAAATTCCGGACTGAACGATTGAACAGCATCAAACATGTCTTGTTCTTCCGACGTCCATTCTTTTTGCCTGAAAACCTTTGAAATATTATGTTCATTAAGGAATTCGGGGAGTAGTCTTTTGGGATTTCCCACTAAAATTTCGAATGGAATTTTAAGTTCAAAAAGTTGCTGAGCGAGATCGTTTAAACTTTCTAAAAGCAATTGCGTTCGGAACGCATGCATTTTAGGGAACCCCAACGAATTTGGAACAAACCATTCAGGATCTATGCAAAACACTCCTTGTACATTCTCGGAGGACT
>JAHEMY010000185.1 GCA_024643425.1 Flavobacteriaceae bacterium | reverse complement strand
GCACTCCGGGCTTTCCGGTTTGATGTATAAACACATGTCGAAACGATCGAAAAAGATTTTTAATCCCCAGCGCAATGGCAAAAATACCGCTGATGAACAAAATTAAGGAAACCAAAAACCCAATATGCTGCATATTGAAAACCTTATCTAAAAAAGACCTCCATCTTGATTTTTCTTCCATAATTATTGTCTTTAAATAAAATTGGCAGCTAATGCTCTTAATCGTTTTTTAGCTGCCAATTTTTAGTGTATCATGGTCTTTAATTTCCTGGTCTGGAAGTCATTTTCTTGACCACATTATCAATACTTAAGCTACCGCCTTGCACAGGAGGGAAGTCTTTGAATGATGATAAAAACTTACCTGCTATTGTTTGTGCAGGCACAAACATCCACATATTATCGCCATACCATCTTGAATATAAAGCCGATTTCCAAGACACCTCGTAAGGATCTGCTCTCAGGTTTATCACTAATGGCCAAGATGGTGTTTTTCGAAACGCTTCGTTAATGGAACCTTCCATATAGGTAAAATGCAATTTCCAATCATTGTATCGAATCGCATTTAAATTTCCTCCAGCATCAAAGTAAAAAATCTCTTTTCGTGGTGCCTCTTTCGTTTCACCTTTCCAGAAAGGAAGTAAATTATAGCCATCTAAATGCACCTTGAAAGTCTTGCCTGCTGCCGAATACCCTTTCAACAATTTCTCCTTCACATCCGGAACTCCCGCTGCAGCCAAAAGTGTTGGCATCATGTCCTCATGCGAGTAAATATTATTATCGATGGTCCCTGGTTTAATAACGCCCGGCCAACGAATCACGCAAGGCGCTCTAAAGCCCCCTTCCCAAGTAGATCCTTTTTCGCCGGCAAAAGGTGTTGTACCACCATCAGGCCAGGTAAATTTTTCGGCACCATTATCGGTGGAATACATGATAATGGTGTTATCGATAATCTTCAATTCTTCCAATTTCGCCAATACGGTACCAATCGCTTTGTCGTGTTCCACCATGCCATCTGGATACAAACCTATACCAGTTACACCTTCACTTTCTTCTTTTAAGTGTGTCCATACATGCATGCGTGTAGCACTTAGCCAAACAAAGAATGGTTTTCCCGCTTTATGTGCTCTTTCAATAAAATCGATGGCTGCAGCTGTAAATTCTTCATCAGCTGTTTCCATGCGCTTACGAGTCATTGGGCCCGTATCTTCAATTTTACCGTCGGCGTAGGAATGTATTACACCTCTAGGCCCGTACTTTTTATGAAATTCCGGGTCTTTTGGGTAATAATAGGTTTCCGGCTCTTCTTCCGCATTTAAGTGATACAAATTGCCGTAGAACTCATCAAAGCCGTGATTGGTTGGTAACATCTCATCGCGATCTCCCAAGTGGTTTTTTCCAAATTGACCGGAGGTATACCCTTGCGGTTTTAACAATTCGGCAATTGTGGGCTGATTAGGCTGAATCCCTTGATCCGCACCAGGCATCCCTATGGTTAATAGACCGGTACGAAAAGGGTGCTGTCCTAATACAAAGGCAGCGCGCCCTGCAGTACAGGATTGTTGGGCATACCAATCGGTAAATACCGCTCCTTCATGACCAATGCGGTCAATGTTTGGAGTCTTGTACCCCATCATTCCCTGGCTATTGATACTGATATTGGCATATCCAATATCATCTCCCCAAATTACGAGGATGTTTGGTTTCTTATTTTGCGCTTGTAAAACGACATTAAAGCATATCGCAACAAGCAGCATATTCATTGTTTTTTTCATTTAATATATTTTTAATTTGCGTTTGCTTGTAATTTTTGTAAAACACGTTCTAGATTAAAACTACCGGGTTTTTGACGCGGAGGAAACTCCTTATATGTCGCCAAATGTTGTGATACAAGATCAACAGCAGGTAATATTAAATATACCCGATTAAAACGCCAAATATTATATCGTTCTGCTTCATGGTCAGCACGTTCAAAAGGATCACCACGTAAGTCGAATAATTTAGGCACACGAAGTGTTACAAGTGGTTCTTCCCAAACACCAAACCCATGGGCACGTTGTTCCATGAAGACCATTTTCCATCTGTTATACCTCAAATTAGCAAGACTACCATCATCTGTCCAATAAAAGAATTCTTTTCTTGGAGATTCTTTTACTTCGCCTTTAAAATAAGGTAACAAGTTATAGCCATCTAAGTGTACTTTAAAATTACGTCCGTTTGCCGAGTGTCCCTTTAAAAGTTTCTCTTTTACATTGGGCTCCCCTACAGCCGCTAACAAGGTAGGCATCATATCTTCATGCGAAAACACATCGTTATAATAGGTTCCAGGCGCAATCACACCTGGCCATTTGATGAAGGTTGGTACTCTATAGCCACCTTCCCAGTTGGAGTTTTTTTCATTTCTAAAAGGTGACATACCACCATCGGGCCAGGAGAACATCTCGGCCCCATTATCACTTGAATACATCACTATGGTATTTTCATCAAGACCTAATTCTTCCAGTTTATCTAAAATCTGCCCAACGTGCTTGTCGTGCTCTACCATTCCATCTGCATAAATTCCGAGTCCGGTAACCCCGTCCGATTCTGGTTTTAGATGGGTATTAATGTGCATTCGTGAGGTATTGTACCAAAGGAAAAAGGGTTTGTTACCCTTTGCAGCGCGCTCCATAAAATCAAGCGCTCCTGCAGTAACTTCATCGTCCACGGTTTCCATACGTTTTTTGGTCAATGGGCCTGTATCTTCAATTTTACCATCAGCCGTAGAACGAATTACCCCTCGTGGTCCAAACTTTTTCCTGAATTCAGGATCTTTTGGGTAATCGGGGTGTTCCGGTTCTTCTTCGGCGTTCAGGTGGTATAGGTTTCCGAAGAATTCATCAAAACCATGGTTGGTAGGTAACATTTCGTCCAGATCACCTAAGTGATTTTTACCATACTGTGCAGTGGCATAGCCATGATTCTTTAAAAGCTCTGCAATGGTAGGGTCTTTTTCGGAAAGACCTTCTTTGGCTCCAGGTAATCCCACTTTAAGTAAGCCCGTTCTAAATGGGCTTTGACCTGTAATAAAAGCCGCCCGGCCCGCCGTACAGCTTTGTTGGCCATACCAATCGGTAAAGTTGGCACCTTCATGCGCAATACGATCGATGTTTGGCGTCTTGTAGCCCATCATCCCGTGGTTGTTGGCGCTGACATTAAACCAACCCACATCGTCCCCCCAGATGATGACTATATTTGGCTTCTTTGTTTGTGCTTGACCCATGGCAAACATGAAGA
>JAHEMY010000071.1 GCA_024643425.1 Flavobacteriaceae bacterium | reverse complement strand
ACGGAGGGAAGCAATGAAATCGGCTAAATACACATCTTCCAACTCGTTGTTTCCTTTCAAGACCGCAATCTTTTTAAATTTTGGGCGGACAAGCTTTGCAAATCCGTCGGCAAAGGCATATTCCAAATTCTGAAGGGACGCATTAACACGTTCTTCGGAAGTAGCTCCCAATTGATTTTTTAATAATGGAATTTGAACGGTCTTATCATTATAATAGGCGAGTGCCCACGGATAGACAATTTCTGAGCTTAGTTTTCCATTTTCTTTTATTTCCACTTGAGCGCCACGCAAGCCAAATTCGGCCAATTGTTTTTGTATTGCTGCTTGATCCTCTTCTCCTTCTAGCGGATTGATGAATTCAAAAATCACATTAGAATTATAGGCCGAAAACTCTTCCAATAATTGTTCGGTTTCCAGTTTCAAGCGTCGAAATTCAGGGGGTAAATCTCCGTCTAAGAACACATCAACATAAAGCGGAGCATTCACATCGTCGACAAGCTGTAATGCTTCATCTGATAAAGTATAGCGCTGGTCTTGTGTAAGGTCGAAACGGTGGTAGATATATTGACCAAGCAGGTTGATCACTATTAAAAGCGTAATCACATATAACAAGGGCTTGATATGTGCGAAAAACGATTTCATGGACGTTTTTTTAATATAATGTAGGTGAGGCTCAAGAAGAAGGTTGCCACGCTTAAAAAGTAAATCACATCCCTAGTATCCAGAACTCCTCTCGCCACGCTTCTAAAATGCGATTGCATCCCAAGGCTACTTATTTCCCGAAATGAACTTATTGTTGAAAGTCCGTCAAATCCATAATACATAAAGAAACACAGGAATACTGCCACGATAAAGGCAATAATTTGATTTTCGGATAAGGTGGAAGCAAAAATGCCGATACCCGTATAAGCAAGTCCTAAGAAAAAGAGCCCTAGGTACGACCCTATGGTACTTCCCACATCCCAATTACCAGTTGGATTTCCAAGGTCGGAAAGGGTGAAAAGGTAGAGTAAGGTTGGAATAAGGGCTAGGATGATTAGGATCAAGGCACCAAGGTATTTCCCTAAAATGATTTTTTGCAGGGAAATAGGTTTGGTAAGCAAAAGTTCGATAGTTCCCATTCGCTTTTCTTCACTAAAAGCGCGCATGGTGATGGCAGGAATTAGGAAGATGAAAATCCATGGTGCCAATTCAAAAAACGAAGTGAGTTCAGCAAAACCGTTGTCAAATATGTTATAACCCCCATTGAAAACCCATAAAAAGAGTCCGTTGATGGTTAAGAAAACAGCGATCACCAGATAGCCGATGGGTGATGAGAAAAATCCGTTTATTTCTTTTTGAATAATCGCCAGCATCTATTTCAATTTCTTTTCAAAACATAAACTAGTTTCAACGCCGGAATATTGCCCATAATTTGATATGCGTCGGTATCCATTCTTTTCATACAAAGCGATAGCTTCCGGTTGATGGATTCCTGTCTCCAAGACACAAGAATGATTGTTCAATTCGAAGGCCCAAGTTTCTAGGGCTTGCAGAATTTTCGAAGCGATTCCTTTCGTTCGCTGATCGGGGAGCGTAAACATCCTTTTTATTTCTACGCAATGTTCGGAAAAAGGTTTAAAAGCTCCACAACCTAAAGCCTGCTTATTTTCATAGTACACCACCACATGATTTAAGGCGTCAATAGAATTAAACTGTGCATAAAACAGGTGATCTTCACCATCTCTTATAGCCAAATCGGCATCCAGTAAACGGACGAGCGCGATAAAATCACTATTCTTTGATGTGGTTCTTATAATGTTCACTACTTATATATTATTTGAGATGGACTAATGTATCCACACTCCATGCTTCCGCCTTCTCTCTAAACATGGGTTTGGTTGTTCCCCAAACACTTTTAAACAAAGCACTGTTGCGATAATTTTCAAGGTCTTTTTCAGAATTCCATTTACTGTAAGTAAAGAAGATCGAAGGATCGTTCTTATCGCGATACAATTCCAAAAAGCAACATCCTTCAAAAGCGCGAATGTTCGTTTTTACTTGTTCAAAGCTATCCAAAAACGTTGGTACCTTAGAGGGTTCAAAAACCATTTTTACAATTCTTGTGAACATCAGTCAAAATTAACGGTTACGGTGTCCCAATATTCTAAACCAAACAAACTCGAAGCACTTCCTACCGTTTTGGGATTGCTTTTGTAAATGGCAAGTTCTAGATATTCAGATGAATTCCAAAGAGCGAGCTTTTTCCCATCCTCCTCACGCTTTTCTGAAGGAAGGTCGAAATTAATGGCATCGCTATAATTTTTATGAACCTTCGTAAAACTGGCAGTCCGCGCAGAGATTCTGAAATCTCTACCCTTGCCGATTTTATCAAAAAGGCCTTTCGTGATATTACTCACTACGTTTCCGTAGTTGTCTATGTAAATCACGTTTCCTATTATTTGATTGCTTTCATGATTAATTACCGGTTTGACCCCCTTGAGCTCTTTGACTTCGGCCATCGTTTTTCCAATCACTTCCAAAGTTCCACCTCGGGCGATATGGCAGGCTACCTTCACGAATACATCCAATACCGGGAAATTACTTTCCACGCGGTCATGAATATTGATCTCCACAATTTTTGAAGGTCTTATTTCTGAAGCTAACAATGAAATAATTCCGTTATTGGCACAAATAAAATAGTGTCCGTCCAATTCGACCGCCATATGACGATTTTCAGGATTTAACTCGCTATCGATCCCTATAATATGAATGGTTCCTTTAGGAAAACTGCGATATGCATTTTGAATGATATAAGCTGCTTCAGTAATATGAAAAGGAGAAACCGAATGTGAGATATCAACAATGCGAATACTTTCCAGTTCACTATAGATTGCACCTTTTACCGCTCCTACAAAATGATCTTTCTCTCCAAAATCGGTCGTAAGGGTGACTATGGGCATAGGTTAAATTGTTGATATTTTGTTAAAACAACTCGTACAAAAATAAGGTACTTTTATGACTAGAAAAACTATATTTACAATAAGTATTTACACCTTAATAAACAGCACCGCTTTTGAACGAACTGATAGTTGAACTTACCGAGATTAGCCCAAGGGATTTCTTCGGAAATCAAAATGCTAACATTGAACTCATTAAAAAATACTTTCCTAAACTGAAAATTGTTGCCAGAGGAAATAAAATTACCGCTTACGGTGATGAAGAGATTCTGGAAGAATTTGACGACCGACTTACCACCATTCTTGAACATTTCGCGAAATACAATAAGATTGACGAAAATGCGATAGAACGGGTTTTGTCTAGTGACAGCAAGGACGCTTATCAAGCTTCTCCCGGGAGTGATCAAGTACTGGTTCATGGTGTGAATGGGAAACTAATAAAGGCACAAACTGCCAATCAGCAGAAATTGGTGGATCTTATGGCGAAAAACGATATGGTGTTTGCCATTGGTCCTGCCGGAACGGGTAAAACCTATACGGGTGTAGCCTTGGCTGTAAAAGCCTTGAAAGAAAAGCAAGTACGTCGAATTATCTTAACACGTCCTGCGGTAGAAGCAGGGGAAAACCTCGGATTTTTACCGGGCGATTTAAAAGAAAAACTCGATCCCTATATGCAACCGTTATACGACGCGCTGCGAGACATGATTCCTCATGAAAAGTTGGAGTCACATATTGAAAAAGGGGTGATACAAATCGCTCCCATGGCTTTTATGCGAGGGCGAACCTTAGACAATGCTTTTGTCATTTTGGACGAAGCCCAGAATACCACCCACGCGCAAATGAAAATGTTCTTGACACGTATGGGAAAACATGCCAAATTTATGATTACCGGTGATCCCGGACAGATCGATTTACCGCGTAGAACCATATCGGGCCTTAAAGAAGCATTGCTTATCTTAAAGGAAATTGAAGGCGTGGGCATGGTTTATTTAGACGATAAAGATGTAATCCGACATCGATTAGTGAAAAAGGTGATTGCCGCTTATAACGCAATCGAAAACCGAAATTAATGAACAATACAATTACAGATACACAATTCAACTTTCCCGGTCAGAAATCCGTTTATAAAGGAAAAGTGCGGGAGGTTTATACTTTAGAAAACGATATTTTAGTAATGATCGCCACCGATAGGCTCAGTGCTTTTGACGTGGTGATGCCTAAAGGAATTCCATATAAAGGACAAATTCTCAATCAAATTGCGACAACCATGATGAAGGCCACGGAGGACTTGGTGCCAAATTGGTTGATGGCAACACCGGACCCTAATGTAGCTGTGGGTGTTGCTTGTGAACCATTTAAAGTGGAAATGGTGATTCGCGGTTATTTAACTGGGCACGCTGCGCGAGAGTACAAAGCAGGAAAAAGATTTCTATGCGGTGTTCCCATGCCACACGGAATGAAGGAACACGATAAATTTCCGCATCCTATCATTACGCCTGCTACAAAAGCAGAACATGGCGATCATGATGAAGATATTTCAAAGGAAGACATCATCGCGCGTGGAATTGTATCTGAGGATGATTATCTGGTTTTAGAAGATTATACCCAGAAATTGTTTCAACGAGGAACAGAAATTGCATCAGAACGCGGACTTATTCTTGTGGATACCAAATACGAATTTGGAAAAACGAAAGAAGGGAAGATTGTTTTAATAGATGAAATTCACACCCCGGATTCTTCACGATATTTTTATTCTGAAGGCTATGAAGAACGTCAGCAGAATGGAGAACCACAACGACAATTATCAAAGGAGTTTGTGCGCCAGTGGCTCATTCAAAATAATTTTCAAGGCTTAGAAGGACAAACAGTTCCATTTATGTCTGATGAATACGTTGAATCGGTTTCCGAGCGGTATATTGAACTCTACGAGCATATTACAGATTCAAAATTTGTCAAAGCCGACGTCTCCAATATTATTGAGCGCATTGAAAAGAATGTCCTTAATTACCTGAAATCGGTTTAATTTCGCTCCTTTAGATTGAAACTTCGCACATAACCGAAACTCACTTCAGAGAAATCGGCCTGCCCTAAGTTGGAGTTAATATGAGCACTGATAAAGAAGTTGTTTTTTGGTGCCGAGTTGGTACCAAATAAATAGTATTTCAATCCCATTCGGGACGAAATGATATGTTTCAACTTGAACTTGGTATTGAATTCGCCATACACCCAATTATCCGGAATATCTCTTGGAGCGTTGTCCCATCCTTCATTAATTCTCCAATCAATTTTATAAGCAGGTTTAAATAAATTGGCCCCAAGTTGAAGATCTATGCCGATATGGTTTAGAAGGAATTCAAAATTCGCAGAAAGTCCAAAGGCAGAAGCGTTTAAAAATGGATGTTCCTTAAACGATTCAAATTCTTTACCATCTTTAACGAGCGTTTCGTTTCCTTGGATGTAATCGTAATAATGGTCGTAATAGCGATAATAGAAGCCCACACCAAATTTATACGTCTTATTCCAGACCTTTCCGTATTCACCGGCGACGGTGAACACCGATTTCTTATCGTTGAAGGAGAGGGCCAGTACATTTCTTCCCGAACCGAATCGACCCGACCAATATTCGTAAACACTTTTTTTATGGGCCAGCTTAGTGGTGAATCCTTCAAGACTTGGCTTATTAAGAGGGTTTTTAATATCGGCTGAAATACTTCCTAAAAACGAATTAAGTCCTTGGTTCGGAAGCCTTGTATGTCCGTTAGAACTGTGGAAATAAACCACCCCAAAGCGGTAGTCAACCGATTTCGTCTTTAAGAATACATAATGCATGGAAGCTCGAAAGGACCACGTTAGATCGGTGGAAACGGCTTGGTTGAAAAAGTTTTCTTCTTCATCGTATTTCACATTGTAATAGGACCCTCCAATCCCAACAAAAACCTTAAGATCTTTTTGCCTTCTCCCAAATGCATCGAACTCGATGTAGGGCATGAATGATACTGAATATCCTAATTCATCTGAATTCCCTAAATCTGTAAACCCAAGGTTGAACCCTGTTTTGGGAGCTTGCAGCCAATACGCCCATTCCTGTGGGTTGTAATCGTGTTTTCTTCCAAATCCTAAAACTACCTGTTTCTGTAAATCGCGATCCGGAAAAAAATCGTTCGCTTCTGCAGAGATACCCAGCATGAACTCCGGAGTAAAAACATATTCCGTAGCAGCATTGTAATTTTCAACTTGGGCGATGATTCCCATGGAAATAATGCCGAAGAGCAAGGAGAGGTGTTTTTTCATTGGGAACAAAGAAAAACAATCCTATTGAATTTTAAAATTATAAATTGCAGGAAACAATTTCGAAATTTGAACTTTTTAGATCAATTTGAAGTCTTCTCAGAACAAATGGCATCCTACGCTTGGGGATTGCCTTTGCTCATTTTGCTTATTGGAGGCGGACTCTATTTAATAATTCGCATACAATTTTTACCTTTTAGATACTTGCCTCACGCGATCAATGTTTTGCGAGGGAAGTATGATAATGAAAAGGACGAGGGGGAAATAAGTCATTTTCAAGCCTTGACCACCGCATTATCGGCTACTATTGGGATGGGCAATATTGCAGGTGTTGCCGTTGCGATTACCATAGGCGGCCCCGGCGCAGTGTTTTGGATGTGGGTGAGCGCTGTCATTGGGATGTCAACCAAGTTTTTTACAGCGACTTTGGCAATTCTCTACCGAGGGAAAGACAGTGAGGGAAAAATTCAAGGCGGCCCTATGTATTATATTTTGGAAGGGCTTGGCAAAAAGTGGAAGCCATTGGCTGCTTTCTTTAGTATCGCCGGACTTATAGGGTGTTTTCCTCTTTTCAATGTGAACCAATTAACACAGGCCATCGATAATATCGTGTTAACGCCCATGGGAATGTCTTTTGGCTTTGAATCCAACCTTGTTATAGGGATTGTATTAGCCGCGATTACTGCTTTTGTGGTATTAGGAGGAATCTCAAGAATTAGTAAGACAGCCGAAAAAATGGTGCCCGGAATGGTGCTTCTTTATTTTGTATTGGTTTTGATCATACTTGGATTGAATTATGAAGTTGTTCCTCATTATTTCAAACTTATTTTCACCGATGCATTTTCTGCTGAATTTTACAAAGGTGATGCCTTCCTGGGGGGAATAGTGGGAGGACTTATCCTTTTAGGAATTCGGCGTGGTGCTTTTTCCAATGAAGCAGGAATTGGAACTGCTCCTTTAGCACATGGAGCCGCCAAAACCAATGAACCTATCCGTGAAGGTTTGGTGGCCATGTTGGGCCCCGCTATTGACACCCTTGTTGTTTGTTCGCTAACCGCATTGGCTATTTTAGTCACGGGTGTTTGGCAGACCAGTAATGCAGACGGGGTTGGTCTCACTGCCGCAGCCTTTGAAAATTCGATTCCGACTTATGGGAAATACTTATTGATGCTGTGCATTTTAGTTTTTAGCGTCTCCTCTTTATTTTCATATTCTTATTACGGCACCAAATGCATGTCGTTTTTGTTTGGAGCACAGAATAAACACTACTACAATTACTTTTATATTTTCAGTATTCTAGTAGGAGCCACAACCAACCTTAGCACCGTGATTAACATTATCGACACGGTCTTTGCCTTAATGGCGATTCCTACAATGACAGGAGCGATTCTACTTGCTCCCAGAGTGATTAAGGAAGCCAAGATTTATTTTCAGAAAGTAAAAGAAAACAAATTTACCTCGAGTTAAGCAGCGTATTTAATGATTGGGTGAATTTCTTTGCTCCGGAAGGACTTAAATGACTCTGGTTCCAAAAGTCTTTTAGCTCATAATCCGATGTGTTTTCTTCTTCAAAGAGTACTTCTACATTCTCATACTGCGCTACAATTTCCTGAAGAACCTGATTACGTCTTTTTAAAATAGAGGGAACCCGTTTTTTCAAATACGTGGGATACATGGGAGGACTCGCAACGATTACTTGTAATTGTCGATTTTGCAAAGTATCAATTAGTTCTTTAAATAAAGCAGCATTGGTATGGTAGAGCGCTGGATTTTCAATTAAATTAATTTTAAAGCTATCCTTTTGATCAATGGCTTCTTTGTTGTAATTCAGGGCATTAAATTGACCATACGAATCTGCATAATTAAAGGCAAACAAATTCAATTTTGGCTGCATGGTTTGGTCTAAATAAAACTCTTGCAGTTGTTCGGCAAAGAAGGAGGGGTTTGATAAAAAGATCAATCGATCCTTAAAATAGGTGAATCGCTCAAAACAATTAATATCATAATAATCCAGATAAACACTATTCTTCCAAAAATCGGCGCCATTGTGCGGTAATTCAAAATGACTGTATGATACTTCAAGTACTATCGTTTTCAACGAAGGTAGTTTTGGAAGCAATCCCATCAATAATTTAAAGTCGGTGTCGTGATGTTGATTTCCTGAGGCAAGATTCAATGTTGGCGAGAAAAGCCATTCCGCGTTAATTCCGCTCATTAACTGAGAAGATCCTAAAATTAAAGTCTCAATTTGGTCACTGTCCTTTTCTAACCGTTCTTTATTTATTTGAAAAGAGGAAGGAATCTGCCGTGTAAAATATTCAACCGTTAAGTAACCCAGTGCTACCGGAATAAAGAAGAGTATACAATATGTGATAAACGTTCTTTGCATTAGAATTGAAAATAGATAAAGGCTTCTTTAGGTTCGGCATAGCGTATAATGATAATAATCAAGGCGTAATAAAGTACCCAGCGAAGCGGTTTGGGTAAATGAAATTCCAGACCTTCTAGGGGATACTCCTTTTTTTGGTAGCTTAATTCGGCGATGAGCAATACAAATAGATAGCTTAGTTTCCATGAAATCAGGGAGGTAAACTGCCCGTCCATCGTGAATGAAAAGATTCGTTTTAAAATTAAGGAAGCTTGAGAAACATTTTCCGACCTGAACAAAACTCCCATAATTAGAAACCCAAAAAAAACATAGCCCATCGAAACTAACCTTGGAGCT
The DNA here is from genome assembly GCA_024643425.1 of Flavobacteriaceae bacterium. Lineage (GTDB taxonomy): Bacteria > Bacteroidota > Bacteroidia > Flavobacteriales > Flavobacteriaceae > JAHEMY01. The sequence goes on along the minus strand of JAHEMY010000071.1, from coordinate 3,388 downwards.
TTAGAAAGTACTTTTCGTAAAGTTTGCCGATGCTTAAATAACGGTAATCGTTCAGCAATCATAAATAGGGCGCTAACCATCCCAAAGAGGAGGTAAGTCCACCGTGCGCCATGCCAAAGTCCGATCAAAGTCATGGTAATAAACAAGGCTATCGCTTTTTTGGAAACCGAACTTTTTGTTTTACCAACCAAGGGCTGGTAGACATAATCTGTAAACCACCGCGTGAGAGTAATATGCCATCGTTGCCAAAGTTCTGAGATACTTTTAGAGAGATAGGGGAGTCGGAAGTTCCTGCTTAAATCAAAACCAAAGAGTTTCGCGGTTCCAATGGCGATATCGGTATACCCTGAGAAATCACAATATACCTGAAAACAGAAGAGCACAACGGCATAGGACAGCGTGATAAAATTATATTCTTCCGGATGCTGAAAGGCCATATTCACTGCGAGCCCCAGTTTTTCAGCGACTAATACTTTCTTAAAAAGGCCCCACAAGATTTGACGAAGTCCCTCTTTTGATTTCTGAAGATCAAAGCTCCGATTTCGATCAAATTGAGGCAATAAGCTCTTTGCTTTTTCAATAGGACCTGCTACTAACTGAGGAAAGAAGCTTACAAAACACAGAAAACTAAGAAGGTTTTTTGTAGGCTTGATGTTTTTTCGGTAGACATCGATGGTATATCCTAAAGTCTGAAAGGTGTAGAAACTTAATCCTAAAGGAATCGCAACATTCCAAAAATGATAGGTGGACGACGCTTCTAACTGAAATAGTTCATAAAAGCCATCAAGAAAAAAGTTGAAATATTTGAAAAGTACGAGGACTCCTAGATTCCAGCAGACACTAATCCAGAGAATACGTTTCCTTTTGGAAACAACCTTCGATTGTTCGATGGCGGTTCCTGCCCAATAATCTACTAAAGAACTCGCTAAGAGTAACCCAAGAAATCGCCAATCCCAAAAAGCATAGAATAAGTAACTAGAAATTAATAGGAAAGTGTTTTGTGCTATTCTTCGACGTGAACCGAGCGCCCAGTAGATTCCATAGGCAACAATTAAAAACAAACCAAAATCGAATGAATTAAAAAGCACGTGGTTGGGTTTGGGATTAAAGATAAAAAAAGGCCGCCGATGGCGACCTTTTAGGCTTGATTTTATTTGAAATAACTAAAAGTTTCTCCGTCTTTTAACTGAAGCAATGATTCGTAAATAAGTCGAATTACATTTTCCACATCGTCACGATGCACCATTTCTACGGTGGTATGCATATAGCGAAGCGGTAAAGAAATAAGCGCGCTGGCTACGCCGCAGTTACTGTAGGCGAAGGCATCGGTGTCGGTTCCTGTGGCTCTGGAGAGCGCCGCACGTTGAAAAGGGATCTTGTTCGCTTCAGCAGTTTCTACAATCAGATCCCTTAATTTCTGCTGAACGGCAGGAGCATAGGCAATTACGGGACCGTCGCCAATTTTAGCCAGTCCTTGCTTCTTTTGATCGATCATAGGCGTTGTAGTGTCGTGGGTCACATCTGTTACTATCGCAACATCCGGCTGGATGCGTTCGGCAATCATTTCAGCACCTCTAAGGCCTATCTCTTCCTGTACAGAATTTGTAACATAGAGTCCGAAGGGCAAGGTCTTTTTGTTTTCATGAAGTAAACGTGCAACTTCAGCAATCATAAATCCGCCCATACGATTGTCAAGGGCTCTACAAACAAACTTGTCTTTATTAAGGATGTGAAATTCATCGGGATAAGTAATCACACAACCTACATGAACTCCCATCTTTTCTACTTCCTTTTTATCTTTCGCGCCGATATCGATACAAATATTTTCAGGCTTAGGGGCTTCTTCCTTGCCTTTATCACGAGTGTGAATTGCAGGCCAACCAAATACGCCTTTCACAATTCCTTTTTTGGTATGAATATTCACAATTTTTGAAGGAGCAATTTGATGGTCACTTCCACCATTGCGTATCACGTAAATTAATCCATTGTCGCTTATAAAGTTTACAAACCAAGAAATTTCATCGGCATGGCCTTCAATAACGACTTTGTATTTAGCCTTCGGATTGATTACTGCTACGGCAGTTCCGTAGGTATCGGTGATAAATTCATCGACATAGGGTTTCAAATATTCCATCCAAAGTTTTTGTCCGTCCCATTCGTAGCCGGTAGGAGCAGCATTATTTAGATATTTTTCAAGAAATTCTAATGATTTTTTATTCAATAAAGATTTTGCCATGGTATACATTTAGTGAATTCCAAAATTAGGAATTAATTAATAAGAATGCGAGTCCAATTTATTTAAATTTGGAACGTTTTTGACTATGAGAAAAGAAACAACCTAAGTCTTTGAATAAAATCATCTTTATATTATTCATTATGTTTTCTGGCGTTGCGAACGCTCAGAAAGATCATCCTTATCAAGAAGTAAAAAACGATTCGGTGAATTCCTTCTATTATATTATAGAGGGGGATACCATTCCAAGGGAATATATTGACTTAGATGAAGTGGTTTTATTAAATAAACTAGAGTTTAATTCGAAAGAGGATCGAAGACGTTATTTAATACTGCGACGCAAGACTCGTAAAGTATATCCATATGCCAAGCTCGCTTCCGAACGACTTCTTGTGATGCAGGAACGAATAAACTCTATTGAAAGTAAAAGTGCGAAGCGAAAATATACTCGTAGGGTCCAGAAATATATTGAAGGAGAGTTTTCAGATAAGTTGAAGAAACTCACGCGTACGGAAGGTCAGATATTGGTAAAATTGATTCACAGGCAAACGGGGACTACTGCCTTTGATTTGGTAAAAGAGTTAAGAACAGGATGGAGGGCCTTTTGGTACAATACAACGGCGAGTATGTTTGACATCACTTTAAAGGAATCGTATAAACCTTTTGACGTTAAGGAAGATTATTTAATAGAAGATATCTTAGAGCGTTCGTTTCAATCAGACTTATTAGAAAGACAAAAACCAGCTTATCCTATTGATTATTTAACGCTTACAGCACATTGGAACAAAAAGCAAAAAAAGAATTAGAAATCTTCTTGTCTAATTAGGAAGAAATGCAGTATCTTTGCGGTCCGTCTTTTTGAAATATTTATACCTGCAAAACACCTATTATCAGCCATTTAAAAAGGCGCGAAAAAAAAGTTTATTTTTTTTTCAAATTGGTTTGGTAGATTGAAAAATGAGGTTGTATATTTGCACCCGCTTAAAGGATGAGTGATCGAAAAACACGAGTCTCTGATTAGCGAAAATTTGACAAAAGTTCATTGATATATTGGAAATTTTTTGACAGCGCGTATTATGATGTAACAGTTATGATACACGAACAAACACACAAGAACACCTGAGATTACCTGAAGAGAGGCTTTACGTCGGCATA
>JAHEMY010000184.1 GCA_024643425.1 Flavobacteriaceae bacterium | reverse complement strand
ACTCCGGCTGACTATGAACTCGAAAAGTGCGATGGCGTTTATGTGGAACAAATTATACGTCCGACAGGCCTTCTAGATCCGCCTATTGAAGTACGCCCCAGTTTAAATCAGATAGACGATTTGTTAGAAGAAATTCAACTTCGCATTGAAAAAGATGAACGTATTTTAGTGACCACACTTACCAAGCGGATGGCGGAAGAATTGACCAAATATATGACCCGCGTTAGCATTCGCTGCCGTTATATTCACAGTGATGTTGATACGCTCGAACGGGTGGAAATCATGCAGGATTTGAGACTCGGTCTTTTTGATGTTTTGGTGGGTGTGAATCTACTTAGAGAAGGATTGGATTTACCGGAAGTATCATTGGTTGCCATACTTGACGCGGATAAAGAAGGCTTCCTTCGAAGTGCCCGTTCCTTGACACAAACAGTAGGCCGGGCCGCGAGAAATATCAATGGAAAAGCCATTATGTATGCCGACAAAATTACTAGAAGCATGCAGGCAACCATAGACGGCACAGAATACCGCCGAAGCAAACAAATAGAATATAATCAAGCCCATAACATATCGCCAACGGCCATTAAAAAGTCATTGGAAAATGCACTGACCAAGAAAAAAACGGACAGCTATACTTTTGAAACAGCTACTTCTTTAGCTGCAGAAAAAAATAATGAATACCTCACCAAAGCTCAAATAGAAAAGAAAGTAAGAGATACTCGTAAAGAAATGGAAAAAGCTGCAAAAGATCTAGACTTTATGATGGCTGCCAAACTCAGAGATCAATTAAAAGCTTTTCAGACTCAGTTACAAAGCCTGAAGGAGTGAGAAATATTTTCGTACTTTTTAAAATCGTTTTTATCGAAAGATTTTTACCGTTCCAATGAATCTAGCGCTAACATCTAAAAAAATTGTGATTGCCCATCGAGGGGCTTCAGGTTATCTTCCGGAGCACACGTTACCAGCAAAGGCTATGGCCTATGCCATGGCTGCCGATTTTCTTGAACAAGATATTGCGCTAACTTCTGATGATATTCCCGTGGTAATCCATGATATTCATTTAGATAACACCACCAATGTGGCGAAAGTCTTTCCGGAAAGGAAACGAAACGATGGTCGCTATTATGTAATTGATTTTACCTTTGAAGAATTGCTTCGATTGAACGTCCATGAACGCACAAACGAAACCACCGGACAACAAGTGTATCCCAATAGATTTCCGCTGGGAAAGTCTCATTTCAAGATACATAGTCTTGCTCAGGAAATTGAACTTATTCAAGGTTTAAATCAAAGTACCGGAAACGAAATTGGGGTTTATGTAGAATTGAAAGATCCATCCTTTCATCGGAAGGAAGGAAAAGATATTTCAAAAATTGTCTTGAACCTTTTAAAAGAATACAACTATTCGAAACTTGACGATACTTGTGTTGTGCAATGTTTTGACAAAAATGAATTAAAACGCATTCGTCAAGAGCTACAATGTGAATTATTTTTAGTTCAACTTTTTGAAGAACCTGAATTAATCGCAGAAATACCTGAATTCGCATCCTATGCCAACGGAATTGGTCCTTGGATTGGATTGCTCAATGACTCAAAATGCATCGAATTGGCCAAAAAGTACCAATTAAAAGTACATTCCTTTACTTTGCGTAAGGAAGAGTTATACGGAACATCTTCTTTTACGGCCCTTTTAAAAAACATTCTTAATTTCCATAATGTTGATGGTGTATTCGCCGACCAACCCGATATTGTTGTTAAATTCATAAATAATAATCACTAATGTCCTATCATCCAGATTCAGTCCGATTAAATAAAGCTATAAGCGACAGTGGGTTTTGTTCCAGGAGGCAGGCAGATACCCTTATTGAAAAAGGCAAAGTAACAGTGAATGGCAACCTATCCCAATTAGGAGATCGAGTTATGCCTGAAGATGAAATTAGAGTGAATGGTCAGCTCATAACTGAAAATGAAGCTCTGGTGTATATCGCCTTGAATAAACCAGTGGGAATTACATGCACCACAGATACACGAATAAAAGGCAATGTGGTTGATTTTATAGGTCATAAAGAACGGATTTTCCACATTGGTAGATTGGACAAACCCAGTGAAGGTCTTTTACTAATGACCAATGACGGAGATATTGTCAATAAAATTTTAAGGGCCGGCAATGAACACGAAAAAGAGTATATCGTTACCGTAGATCGCCCCATAACGGATGAATTTATTAAACGAATGAGTAATGGAATCCCGATTCTGGATACCATCACTAAAAAATGTGAGGTGGAAAAGATAAGTCGGTTTGTCTTTCGAATTGTCTTAGTACAGGGGTTAAACCGACAAATACGCAGGATGTGCGAATATTTGGAATATGAAGTAATAGCCTTGAAACGAATTCGAATTATGAATATTGAATTAGGAGACTTAGCTGTTGGAAAATGGCGGGACTTAAGTAAATCGGAATTGGAGGGCTTACAAAAAGGAATAAAAAATTCGGACAATAGCTCTTATGTTGACTCCGTAGAAAGTAAGAGCTTAGGTAAACGCAGAAATCGATAATAAAAAACCGCGTGCCGATTGAGGAGCACGCGGTATTAACAACTAACTAACCAAATTAATTTCAATTATGAAATCTCAACCATGCGTTTAATATCTTTCGCTTCTTCTATTTTTGGAAGCATTATTTTTAAGACACCGTCTTCGTAATTAGCGCTTATTGAATTCTTATTCACTGTGTTAGGAAGCGTAAAGGAACGCTTGAATGCAGCAAAATTGAATTCTTTTCGGGTGTATTTTGTTTCGCCATTTTCTTCACTCTTTATCACTTCTTCTGAAGTTGTTGAAGAAACTTTTAAAACATCTTTTTCAATTTCAATAGCAAAGTTTTCTTTTTTCAACCCAGGCACCGCCAATTCGAGCACAAAATTCGAAAAATTCTCACTAATATTCACGGCCGGAATGCTAAATCTTTCATAATTTAATGCATCCAATCTATTCTCTGGGAAAAATTCTTCCAAAATAGCTGGAAGCCATTCATTGTTTTTTCTAACTAATTTCATCGCTTTTTATTGTTTAATTCGACATTTTTTTAAGCTAAATGCAAAATGGATTCCAAACAATAAATCAAGACACTTTGTCTTGTTAATCAGGATGTTAAATGACTTTTTGTCAATCCTAAGCGGTGTCTTAGTTGTAGTAAGATTGAAAAATACCGATCAATTCTTCAGAAGGGATAATTTTATTTTCAAATTCATGCATCTTCAAAAGGATTTGATCTATCGCTTCCGGCCGAATACCCATCTTTAA
>JAHEMY010000183.1 GCA_024643425.1 Flavobacteriaceae bacterium | reverse complement strand
GGATTTGAGTTTGAAGTTTATTTGGATGGAAAGCGAAATGAATCTTTCGAGCCCAAAATTCAAAAGTTTTTTGAACGAATAGACCAATACGTTCCATTCTTGAATGATTATCGGTTTAAAATTGACACCAGCAACAGTTTCCCACACAGCAGTGGAATAGCATCATCGGCTAGTGGATTAAGCGCTTTATCTATGTGTTTGATGGAACTTGAACAACAACTTTTGGAAGTTCCGTTGGGGGCTTCTTCGTTTAAACAAAAAGCGTCATTCCTGGCTCGATTAGGAAGTGGAAGTGCAGCCCGAAGCATTGAAGGTCCGCTGGTTGTCTGGGGCGAACATCCTAAGATCGAAGCTAGTTCTAACTTGTTTGGCACTGCTTATCCGTATGCCGTTCATCCTAATTTTAAGAATTATCAGGATACGATTCTTTTGGTTGAGACGGGGCAGAAGCAAGTAAGCAGTACGGTGGGGCATGATTTAATGCACCATCATCCATATGCAGCACAACGGTTTCAACAAGCCAATGAAAACCTTTCGCAGTTAATTTCTGTTTTGGAGCATGGCGATTTGGATGAATTCATAAAAATTGTGGAGCATGAGGCGCTTTCATTGCATGCGATGATGCTCACTTCAGATCCGGCCTTTATTTTAATGAAGCCTAATACATTAGAAATTATTCAGAAAATCTGGGCGTTTCGAAGTGCTACAGGGAGTAAGCTTTGTTTTACCCTGGATGCAGGAGCCAATGTGCATGTGTTATATCCTGAGACTGAAAAACAAGAGGTGCAAGACTTTATTGAAAGTGATTTAAGCCAATTTTGCTCGAGCGGTAAATTCATTCATGATTGCGTTGGAGAAGGAGCTTTCAAACTTCCTTAGATTTTTATCAACCGCTTGACGCTATAATTTATTCCTTCATTTTCAATTTTAAGAAAATAAACCCCTTGAGACAGTGATGAAATATTCAATTCCGATTGTAATGTTGTAATTGAATACGTCTGTAGCTGCTGTCCTAATTCATTGTACAGGATAAGTTGAACGTCTTCTAATCGGGTGTTTTCCGGAATATGAACGGCAATTGTCTCACGAGACGGGTTTGGAAACAACGTCCAATTGGATTGAAAGGTTTCCGTTTCATTACCTAAAAAGGTGTCTACTAATTCTAGGGTTACGTCGTTTGGATTACAATGGACCGAAAAAATATAGTGCTGTTGTCCGACGATGGTATTTATATTTGACGGAAAATTACAGTTGTTAATACCAAGTTGAGCGAATACGGTAGGAAATTGAGCTCCAAGATCGTTTTCGGTTAGGGTGGTTTGAACAGCGATTGAACCATCTAGGTTGGGCGCTCCAAAAATATTGAGAACATCGAATGTTCCAGGAGCTGTTCCTTCGATGTCTATTGCTAAAGAACTTAGTTCCGACATGGAGAAATTATTTACAAAATCTAAGGTGCCAACGGCATCTCCACCGGGTTTTATAATACCATCATTAACAAAATTTGCAGTAATATCGAAAGTTCCATCGCCTTCTAAAACAGCATTTGGATAGTTCGTGAAATTTTGAGAGCCAACTAAAAATAAAAAAGTTTGATTTTCTCCAACATGAATACGTCCATAATTATGCATGTCATAAATCATATAAAAACTGTGAGGATCTTCAGACGAGATGGATATCAACCCATAATTATTTAGGATTGCCTCTCCGGTTTCCTCAGTAAGACCGCCCGTACTGTCTATAAAAATGGTTGCACCTTCCTCGTTGTCTATGGTAGATTCTGATAGGTCAATGGTTCCGGAATCGATGATGTTGATGGTATTTAGATTAACGATAAAACCATTCTTCAATTCTTTGGAACTAATGGTTTCAATGGTCATGATGTTTTCATTAAAAATACCTCCTTCAAATACACCAGCGTTCCAATTAATATGAGTGGTAGGATCGGTAAAGATCGCCTGTGAAAGAGTGACATCATTTTCAATGATAAGTGTGGCACCTCCTTCTAGATCAATAATCGAGGCAAATGCTGCGTTGGAGAGAATTTCAACGGTAAAATTTCCGGAAATGGTTGCTGTACTCCCCGCGTCGGGAACATCATTAAGATCCCAATTGGCGGCATTGAACCAATTTTGATCCCCTCCATTTCCTGTCCAAACAAAGAATTGTGCATAATTACAAAGAGGGTATATGAAGATTAAAAAAAGGAGAAAATACTTTTTCATAATGCCAGATTTAATGAGTTAAGGTACTAAAAGTCTGATAACTAAATAGAATAACTTTATATTTTGCATTTTTTTTAATGGAGCGCAAGCGGCAATATTCTTATCTTTGTCGAGATTATAGTGGATTTATTAAAAAATTGTACCTTTAGAGAACTAGTAACAAGCTTATGCACGGTCCCCTTTTCTATTCAAAAATCCTTCTTTTTGGTGAATATGGCATCATTAAAGATTCCAAAGGACTTTCTATACCCTATAACTTTTACAACGGCGCATTAAAGATTGATGAACATCATACGGTGCACACTTTCAAATCGAACGATAACTTGCGTCGGTTTGCCGAATATTTAACCGAATTGCAGGAGGAGCATCCTGATTTGGTTACTTTCGACTTAAAGCGAATGAAGGAAGATGTCGTTGGCGGACTTTATTTTGATTCGAGCATTCCACAGGGATATGGAGTAGGAAGTAGTGGTGCCTTGGTTGCGGCTATTTACGATCGATACGCGAACAACAAGATCACGATTTTGGAGAATCTCACGCGTGAAAAGCTGCTTGTTCTTAAAGGGATTTTTGCTGAAATGGAATCGTTTTTTCATGGAAAATCCTCAGGCTTAGATCCACTGAATAGTTATCTAAGCCTCCCTATTTTAATAAATTCAAAAGATAATATTGAACCTGCCGGAATCCCTTCTCAGACAGAGAACGGGAAAGGAGCGGTATTTTTACTTGATAGTGGAATCACAGGGGAAACAGCACCCATGGTACACATATTTATGGAAAAAATGAAGCAAGAAGGTTTTAGAAATATGCTAAAAACTGAGTTTGTAAAACATACCGATGCCTGTGTTGAAGATTTTCTACAGGGCGATGTGAAATCACTTTTTGGCAATATTAAACACTTATCAAAAGTAGTATTGGATCACTTTAAGCCTATGATTCCACAAGAATTTCATGCCTTATGGAAAAAAGGAATCGAGTCCAATGCCTATTACCTCAAATTGTGTGGTTCGGGTGGTGGTGGCTATATGCTTGGATTTACCGAGGATATAGAACAAGCTCGTGAGGCTTTGCAAGGACATAA
>JAHEMY010000070.1 GCA_024643425.1 Flavobacteriaceae bacterium | reverse complement strand
CCCAGTATAAGGGTGTAACCAAACTTACCATACAAGCCGAAGCCTATGCCATAAAAGATCGCGGTTGCTAATAGGGTTTGAAGCAAATAATTTGAAAGTGCCATTTTACCGATTGGGGCAAACACATTAAAGAATCTTGATCTTTTTTTATACGCAAGGGCTAAAGAAGCGGCATAGCCCATTGCCAAAGGAACAGTGCCAAAAGCGTAGCTTAAAGTGGTCATAAACGACCAAAATTCGTCATGATTCGAAAAATAGGTAATGCAGGTCCTAAGGATGCTTATTGGCAACCCAATGCCAATTCCCCACAGGGCTATCTTTTTTAATAAAGTAGCGTTCGTTAGCAGTTTGTCATTTAAAATTTTCCTTCCGGCCCATAATCCAATAAGAAAGATTCCAAGTACTTTAAATGCTCGACCCTCTGCTAGGATGTCTGCAAGTCGAATAATAGTATTTCCAACGTTTACTTTAAAAAAGTACAGAAGATTATCATTTTTAATATAGGCCTGAAAATCCGACATTGTAATACCTTGCCATTGGTATAGTGGGAACCCTAAATAATCATTGTAACGCACATTTAAATTATAAAAGTAGGCAGGATAATTCCATCCTAGGGTATTAATAATCAACCAATTTGCAATAGGTGCTAAGATTAAAATAGTGGCCCATGTTAGTAATTGTTTGTTCTTTAAATGAACAAATCGGATGAGTACAAAGCCCAATAATGCATACAAGGTAAGGATGTCTCCCATCCACAGGAAAACCAAATGAAGGAGACCAATAACCAAAAGCCAGAACATTCTTCGCCTAAAAAAGGGAGCAAAAGGCTTGTTATAACTTAGTAGACTATCGTATTGTATGGCACAACCAATTCCAAATAGTAAGGAGAAAATCGAATAGAATTTGCCATCGACAAGGGTGTACATGATTAATTCGAAGTACTGATCAAAAACAAAAGAAGCAGAAGGTGAAATATTTTCAGCAGGAAAATCGAAGTACCCTGAAAAATAAATAATGTTCGCACTGAAAATAAAGAATATTGCAATGCCTCTTAGGATATCTAAGTATACAATGCGATCGGCAACGGTTACAGGCTTAGGTTGGTTGACCGTGGTTTTCATAAAGGTATCTTGAATGTATCTCTCACAAGTGCTAGCTCGGTCGAGTAGAATGGTCCGTTTATCAAATTTTACGTATTCCTTATTTTTTATTTATGAACTACTATTGTTTTGTCCAACATGGGAAGAATCTCTTGTATCTTCCGTGCCCCATTTTTCAATGCATAGAAAGTACTTTCTCCGTTCGCTATGTTTAATTTTAGAGACGTAAGAAAATATTGGTCCGACTTAAGATGCTCGTAATCTGCCGGCACTCCAAGGTCGTTCCAGCGCCAATCGAGAAAATGACTTCGGATGTAAGGAAGGAAAACGGTGCGGAATTCAAAATCATCATCTTCGGTATCGTCGTAGATACTTTTTATGGAAGTCGTATAATAGCTAATCAATTCATTTCTAAGTTTTTCATCCTCTAATCGCTCTAACCCAAATTTTTTCAAAAGTTGATAGCCATTATCGACAAGAACGATTCTTCTGGCTAACATCACCCTTGCTAGGTGATGCTCGATAGAATCGTATGGGATGTTTTTACTTTCCAAGGCACGGATAACGGTGTTTTGTATTACTATATCTTCTGCCTTCATGATTCGAATTTGACGGATCTTGAGGCTATCAATAATAAGATTACTACGCACTTCGCTAAGCACCTTTACGAGTTCTATATTGGCTTTCCTTTCCTCATTCCAATTGTTAATTTGTAAGGCAATTAAAATTCCAATAACAACCAGTATAATTTCACCAACGGCATATTTCAAATACCTTCCTGTTTTATTTTGTTCCATAAGGTTGTAGCGTATACGTCTAAAGAATTTTATCACATCAATTCAGTTTAAATAAAGATATGATATTTTGGAATAGGGGCGTTTAAATAGCGCGAACATCCATTTGACTTGTCCTGCTGTACAGATTAGAATGTAGTTTCTATTCAGGAAACTTTTATTTTTGTCTCACGTCTCACGTCTCACGTCTCACGTCTCACGTCTCACGTCTCACGTCTCACGTCTCACGTCTCACGTCTCACTAAGACAAACATTTCATATGTAATACTGGTAAACAGGTTGTTCGCCTAATTCTAGATTTTAAAGAACCTAGATAGGGTTGTCTGGGTCCGAAAGTTCGATGATTCGGTTAATGGTGTTTTGGACTCTAGTCAATTCATTGTCTGAATCAATTATATCGAGAAGATATTCCCTCCGTTGATATATTAGATTTTCAAATTCGGCGCTTTCCAAAATTGAAAGGTCTAACCTGGAGTCGGAATAATCCGTTTGATAGTGAAAATGTTTATTCATAAAAGGATTCAATTCTTCCATGACAAAATTTCTAGAATTGAGTTCATCTTCTTGGAAATCACTTAAAACATCATTCCATGAAACCAATAATCTTCGCAGTTCACGATTGGAAATTAATTCGAACGAAGAAGTGCTTACCAAGGCATTAATAATACCCTGTGAAGGGTTGAAGGTCCATCGTTTATGTAATCCATCGTATCGATGTGGTAGGCTATCGATGATTGTCGTTTTTAAATCGATGGGAAACATCGCTATCCATTTGTCACAGATATCAAAAGCAGATTGATGTGCTGCGATAACTGTTTCAAACTGAATTTTGTTCTCTACAAACTCTTGATGAAGTTCTAATAGGAGGGTTTTCTCTTTGCTGGAAGCAATCCTTTGTTGATTCCAATTATTTATTTGAAGTGCAAGGAGTATACCTATCACTACAAGAAAAATTTCTCCAATGGCATATTTTATATACCTGCCGGTTTTGTTTTGTTCCATAAGGTTGTAGCGGATTTTTTGAAAGAATTTGATCATAAGTCTTTATTCGATGTTGCTGGCTAGTATGTTTATCACAACTTAGCTTTCGTGAAAGGGGATTCTCGTTATTCTTTTAATTCATTTTTTATTAAAGGAATCAATTCATTTATTGATTCTTCTATGTTAATTAGGTTATTTGTGTTGAAAGATATCATGGGATAGAGATCTCTTGATGCTAAGGCGATTTCATTGTAATATTCTTTGAAAAGTTCCGGAGTCGCTCTATGTGTGAGTTCAAATTGTGGTTTGTATTCGATAATTTGAACCACTTTTTGCCTTAAAACAGTGCCTAGTTGACTATGATATTTATTATCTACTTGCGCATCTAAATCTTCGTATGATTTATATTGGAAATCATAAAGGTTAATAAGTAATGATTTGATCTTTTTGGATTTAATTAAATCAAAACCATTATTGGAAGTAAGGACATTATACACGCCGGATTGTGGAATAAAGCTTCGAACGGAATATGCAACTTCAACCAAATAGTTATTTAATTCTTCCTCATTAAGTTGCATCAAGGATTCATTAATTTCGGTAGGAATTATTTTGCGCAAGGCTAGTAGGCTCTTTTTGTTCATTTCCCTTATTTCGCGAACCTTAACAAGATCCTGCTCAAGGGAGGTGAGTAGGTTTAAATAATTTTCTTGGGCCAATTTATCGGCTTTCCTGTCTTCATTCCAATTATTAATAGACAAAGCAATCAGAATTCCAATCACAACTAAGACAATTTCTCCAATGGCATATTTCAAGTATTTGCCTGTTTTGTTTTGTTCCATAAGGTTGTAGCGGATTTTTCGGAAGAATTTTATCATCTATTAAAGCACTTTTTGATTTCTGGCATTCAATTCTTGATCTAAAAGATCAATTAATGCTTGAATCGAGATCATGGCTTGTTTATAAAAAATTAATCCTGATTCCCTTTGTGAAATAATCTTCCCTAGAATATTACGAAACTGTTTATTCAATTTCAAGCTTTCAAAATCGTTTGGACCAGCATCTTGTTGAGAATTTTTGCTCCTTACATGTTCATAAATAAATGGATTAAACGCCTGCAGAAGAGCCCATTCCCCTTTGTCGTAATCATTGGTAAGTAGCACTAGTTCAAATTCGTAAAAGCTCGCAATTTTGTTTCTTAAAGCCGAATTTGATATAATGTCCAAACCTTTAGTTTTTAGGGTGGTATATGCCGTTACAATCGGATAGGGACTAGCCCAATTTCCAATCAGTCCAAAGGCAACATTTAATTCAGGATTGTAGGGCAAATCTTCAGCGATATAGTGCTCAATTCTTCTCAACTGTTGAATGGTTTTTAAATTGAAAAGGGTATCATTTTTAAAACTGTTTAAAGTGACTTCTAAATTTGATTTTACTTCAAGCAAATGGCTAATTTCTTCAACACGAAGTTTTCGTGCTTCATTCCAATTATTAATTTGAAGAGCAATTAGAATTCCAATCACAACAAGGATAATCTCGCCAATCGCATATTTCAAGTATTTGCCTGTTTTGTTTTGTTCCATGAGGTTGTAACGTATATGTCTAAAAAACTTGATCATAAGTTGTCACAAGTAATCAGTTGTAAACGGTATAGGTTTTTCACTCTTTGATTCGTTGCTTTAATTCTTCTTCGATTAAATTTTTTAGAATGGTTCCATTTGTAGTGGCATCATCGATGGGATTCTCTACGCGCCAGAGCATTAAATTGAGTTGCGTTTTTAAAAAATAGATATATTCTTTATCCTCTTTTAATTGTTCATAATTAATTGGGTGCATCACTCCAGTGATCACAGAATCTTTTACCGTACCTCCCCAAAATTCGTCGAACCGTGTTTTATACATCGTTAAGCCGGCATTCAGAATCACATCGACATAATGTTTTTCACCGGATTCCATCCACGGATCCCAATCGTCATAGATTTCGAGTATTTTTTTTCGCAACTTGGGATTTGAAATTAATTCGACTCCGGCAGATTTTAGTGTTTCAAATGGACCATTGATAAAACTGGTTTGCTCATACGTAAGGGTCGTGTTAAAAAAATCGTAGGCAAGTGTATCTTGATAAGGTAAATCGTTTTCAAGATGGTCCAGCACGCGAAAAATAGATCCTTTTGAGCGTTCGTAAAATTTTATGATGTAGGCGAACTTTTTTAAATCGGTGCTCAATGACTCATCAAACAAATGCAGAATTTCCGTTTCTTTTTGTACGAGCTTAGCTCTTTCATTACGATTGTTAATTTGAAGTGCGATTAATATTCCAATCACCACCAATGCAATTTCCCCAATGGCATAAAGCAGGTATTTACTCACTTTATTCTGGTTCAAAAGACTTTGACGGATTTTTCGAAAGAATTTAATCACAAGCGATTGGTTTCTCTAAAGATATCATTTTTAATGCATGAGCAGGTAAAAATATTGTCACTACAATTTTAGATTATTGTTCGTTTTATCTGCATCCGGATAGTGTTTCGTAATTAATTGGATACTCTTTAACTGCTTGCTATTTTCAACTTTAATAGTTACACTACTGTCTCCTTGTGACCATACTTCAGCCGTTCTTTCTATTGATTGCACTGAACCATCTTCATAAGTAAGTTCTAAATGAATGGGTAAAGGTAATCTACCAATATTCTTGATGTTAACTTTTGAAGTGTTCTTGTCTAAACCTGTTAACGCTAAGTCGCCATATCCGGGCTGGAACACCCAAGCATTCCAAAACCAGTCTAAATTTTGATTGCTTATTTCATTAAAAGTGAACATAAAATCGTAGGGGGTAGGATGTTTGCCCGACCATCGATTGATATAGGTTTTTAGACATTTATCGAAAGTTTCTTTTCCGAGCAAGTTTTCTAAAGTAAAATACATAAAAGCGGGCTTTCTGTAGGCCAATTGGCTATGAGCCGGTCCATAGGTAAGTAGAAACGAGGGAGTGATAAGCGGTACATCCCACATATTGCCTGCCGAGTTGTTATATGAATTCAAATTTCTATTCAATTCAGCATTTTCATCTTCTTTCCCTTTAAAACTGGATTGGATAAATTTTATCGTGAAAAAAGTAGCCCAGCCTTCTTCCATCCAAGAGTATTTAACTTCATTGATTCCTACAAAAAATGGAAAATACATATGTGCTAATTCATGGAAGGTAACATCAGCATTTTCAACCTCTTTATCGCTTATTCCATTATTGGCAATCATTGGAAACTCCATCCCGTCGAACTCTGAAACACCTAGAAAAGTAGTAAAGCTCGGATAGGGGTAGGAGATTCCCGGAGAAATAGTCGATAAATATTGCAAGCTTTGTGCTTGAACCTCCAATAAACGCTCTACCACATTATTTTTAGTGACGTCATAAACCACATTCGACAGCACTACTTTACTGTTAATATTTACCGCATTGCTTATCCATTTAAACGTATTGCTCACTCCAAAAGCAAAATCTTTCACATTGGTTGCTTGATAATGCCAAACTTCCTCCCCTTCACTTTTAATTGGGGAGACAGCACCAGGGGTAATAGTCACACCCTTTTGGGAAGATTTTGCTTTGGTATATTGGGCAAACTCTTCTGCGGTTAAAACCTTATCCGGGTTTTGCAAGGTTCCAGTACCCCAAACATTGTACCCTCCGGGAACTTTAATGTGTACATTGAAATCGGCAAAATCGGTATGAAATTCTTGCGATGCCATATATTCCATACGGTCCCAGCCGTCAATATCATCATACCGGCCAATTTGAGGGTACCAATAGCCAACAAAACAACTGTTAGCGTCGTAAGCCCCAATTCTATTCACATAGGTCGAAGGCATTTCGGTAGTCCATTGTACATCGATCGTAATCGAAGTTCCAGGAGGAGCAGGCTTAGGTAACCTTATTACTGTATACGTACTATAATTTCTAACATTCTGTACATTTTCCAAAGAGACAGAAACATTGTCGACGGCCAAATTAGATAGGATCATTCCGTCGGTAAGTGTTTCCAATGGCACCTGATTGGCTCTTGCGGCTCCTTTTTTATAATGATTTGGATAGGTCTTGATCACAATAGCTTTCAAACTATCAGGACTATGATTGGTATACACAATTTTTTCATCCCCCTTAATCTTCCAGGAACCAGGTATTATTTCTGCAGCAATCGCATAGGAAACAGCATTTTGCCAATAATTTTCACCGGGACTTCCATTGAAAGACCTCGTTTTATTTTCATAGGCTTTTTTAATTTCCTTTGGCATAAACAACTGACTCTGACCGTACAGATTCATGGAGAGCACTACAAGAAAGATGGGTAGTTTTATTTTCATAGTCTAAATGGTTAGAAGGTAAAGGCAGCCCAACACAGGCCCGCCAAATTAAAGATAATACCTTTCACACGAATTGATCGATTTATCTTAGGGTACTCTCGTCATACTCGTTAATTGGTCGACGATTTCCAAATTTATTTTTTTTAAACTCCGATTTTGTGCTAAAATATCAGTGAGAATGGTCCATTTAAGCGTAAGGATATTTCTAAACTCACGTGTATTTAAAACCTCTAATATTTTATTTTTTTCTATCGGTTTTGGTAAAGGGAAATCGGGGACTCTTCGGTGATATACAGCTTGAAAGTCCATATGATCCAAAATGTAAGGCTGAAATGATTCCACAAGCTCTAATTCGTGGGTATTTTGTACTTGATTCAAGATATAGAGTATTTTGTAATACATCGACAACTTTGTTTTGAGCTCATCATTCTTAATAATTTTTAAGTCTCCGGATCCTATCAGATTGTTATATACTCTATCAGTACTGCTATAAAAAGGCATATTATTTATAGTAGAAAAGGCTTTGTTTAGGGAATCAACAGAAATTGTAGGGCTTTCAAAAGAAGACTGATCAATTAAATTAATTAATGCTGGAAGTATTTCTTCAATTTCGTTGATCACATATTCAGACCTTTCTAGATTTCTTTCAAAATCTTCCAGCATTGAAATTAAATACTTCTGTTCAACAACTGTATTCTTTTTGTTTTCGTTCCAGTTATTAATTTGTAATGCTAATAAAATTCCTATGACAACGAGTATAATTTCTCCTACGGCGTATTTAAAGTACCTGCCTGTTTTGTTTTGTTCCATAAGGTTGTAGCGGATTTTTCGGAAGAATTTTATCACATCAATTTAGTTTAAATAAAGATATGATATTTTGGAATAGGGGCGTTTCAATAGCGCGAACATCCCTTTGACTTGTGCTGCAGTAAAGATTAAAATGTAGTTTCTATTCAGGAAACTTTTATTTTCGTCTCACGTCTCACGTCTCACGTCTCACGTCTCACGTCTCACGTCTCACGTCTCACGTCTCACATATTATTTCCCTATTTCCCCTAAGAGCTGCTCTACTGCTTTCTTTAGTTGTGGATCTACCTTTTTTGCTTTGTACGCCGGTGGGTTTTCCACTTGTATGTTTGGTACCGCAGGGCCGTTTTCCATATTTTCATCGGTAGCTTTCACCCACCAACCTCTCAAAGGAATACGGAGTCTGGAACCGTCTTGCAGTGTTGTTGCCCCTGTAGAAATTACCGCCCCAAAGGTTGGCATTCCCACCAAGGTGCCCAAACCAAGTGTTTTATAAGCATGTGAAAAAATTTCTGCATTGGAGTATGAGGATTCGTTACAGATGGTAATGGATGGTTTCGTCCAGGCTGCAAATGGCAAACGCTCTCCAAAAGGGTAGTGCGCTCTGAAGTTTTTATGTTCTTCCGTAGGGTTGTCAGAGGCGCCTCTTGGAATGGTATAGGAATGTTGTTTCACGCTCAATACAGCCATCAAGTAATCTGTGGTCCAACCCCCGCCGTTGTAACGAACATCGATTACAATCCCTTCTTTGCCATAACCGGCTGCCATCAACTCTCTTTCAAAATTCTCAAAAGAAGTCCAATTCATGCCTTGAATGTGCAAGAACCCTAGTCTACCTTTTGAGTATTCATCTACTAAGGCTCTTCTTGCCTCCACCCATTCGTTATACAACTCTGTTCTTAAGGAGGTGCTTGGCCAAATTACAATTTCTTCGTTTTGGTCTCCGCGTTTGATTTTTAATAAGGTTCTTTCATTTGAAGTACCTTCCATAAGGCCGAAAAAGTTGGCCGAGGGCACAACGGCTTCTTGGTTCACTGCGGTTATGATATCGCCAACTTTTAGTTTGCTTTCCTCGCGGTCTGCAGGACTGTTTGCTACAATTCTCGAAATTTTAAAACCTTCTTGAACAGCTTCCCCTTCAATTCCAATTTTTCCGGTGGTTTCGTCCTGGGTTTCTTTTTGAGGATTGTCGCCAGAGAGACCCATGTGAGAAGCATTCAGCTGACCAAGCATTAAATTATAGAACCATCGAAAATCTTGTTTGGTCGAGGCGGCTAAAGCAATGGGTTTGTAGGTCGCTTTTAGCGCCGCCCAATCCTGACCGTGAAATTTAGGATCGTAGAACCTTTCACCTAATGCTCTCCAGCCTTCCTCAAATATTTGAGCGAGCTCCTCTTGATACCGTATTTTCATTTCTGAACTTACCGGTAGCTTTTCAATTTTATCGGTCTTTAAATCGAGTGCGCTGATGATTCCGCCCTCCTGCTTAAAATAGAGGGTTCCCTTTAACGGAGCTTTTTGCAGACTACTTGGGCTTTTCACGCCTTCTATTTCTTTTTTGTCGCTGCCATCCCACTTTATCTTGAATAGACTTCGATCCACTTTATAGTCCAAATTGCTCACGCCTCCATTGATGTAATAAATAAACTCCCCTTTTTCATCAAAAGCAAAATCCGACTCACCCCCCGCAAACTTAGTGACCTGCTCTATGCGTTGGTACATTTTGTCGAAGTCAATGACAACGGCTTCTACTTTTTCTTTTTCCTTTTCTTTCTTCTCGTCTTCTTTCTTTTCGTCTCCTTTTTTGTCTTTTTCCGGGGTTTTATCTTTCGCTTCTTTTTCTTTTCGCGTCCATTCTGCCTTCGATTTTTCCCAATCTTTCTTTTTTAACCAGACAAACCATATGTCGTTATCACCATTATTTCTTTCAGAAACAAATCCTAGCTTACTACCATCGGCGCTCCAAACAGGATTTTGATCGGTTTTGGGATGCATGCTTACGTTTACCGGTGCTTGGCTATTGTCGGCTGCATGAATAAATACCTCTTCATTATAGTCTAAATTGGTTTTGCTATAGGCCAACCATTGGCTATCGGGAGACCAAGCCAGGTCGGACGGAGAAGCCCAACCGTTCAAAAGAGTTTTGCCATCGCTAAGCGTTCCCGATTTGTCGACAGAAAAAACTTGTAACGTTCCTCTTCCTTGTCGTAAAGCTAATTTTTCACCGTCGGGACTTACCACAGGATTGCTTTCTTCTTCAGGCGTGGAGGTTAATCGTGTTATTTCTCTTTTAAAGGAATAGAATAGGTCTTTTTCTTTGGTATCCGTTGAGGAAATTTTATACAGATCATTTTGTCCTTCAGCATCCGAAATAAATAGTAAAACTTCGTCATTTAACCAAACAGGACTCACATCACGCGCGGCGGTATTTGTAAGGCGCACTGCTTTATCGTCGTCTTTGTCATTACGCGTCACGAATATTTCCCCACGGTTGCTGTAAGCGATAAATTTTCCGTTGGGGGACAAGGCAAATTCGTCCACCTTGTTCTTGACACTTTCTTTAACGACAGGATCAAAACGGTAGTCGGATGCAATGTCTATGTTGATGGGAGCCTTTGATGCATCAGACAAATTAAAAAGAAACGATTGCGCTGCTGTTTGGTAGGCAATTTTATTGCTTTTGTTACTTAAGGAATATGAAACAATACCGAACGCTTCTTCATTGGTGAGCTGGCTAATGCTTCCTTTTTCGTCGGCTTTATGAATGTTATACCTGCCACTTCTTCCGGATATAAAAACAAGTTCGTTGTTGTTAAGCCATTTTGGTGCAAAATCATTGGTGCCGTGCTTTGTGATTTGTTGGTATTGATCTTTTTCGAGGTCGTATACCCAAATATCACGATTGGCTGGACCGTTGTATGCTTCTCGTGCAATTCTGCAAGTACCGCGAACAAAAGCAATTTTTGTTCCATCCGGAGAACTCATGGGTTCAGACCCTAAGGCATCCATAAAACGTGTTTCGGTTGCGATTCCCTCTTTTAAAATATATACTTCAGGTTCTCTCTCTAACTGTCGGTAGTTTCTGCTTGTTGTAAAGAGGATCCCTCCATTCGGCAGAATGCTAACAGGTTGGTCGTTGGCAGAGTGGTAGGTGAGCCGCACAGGTGTTCCCCCTCTTACTGGAATCTTGAACAAGTCTTCATTGCCAAAACGATCGCTGGAAAAAATAAGTTGTTTTCCATCGTTAGACCAAACAGGATTTTCCTCATAGGCTTCATGTATAGTGAGGCGTTGGGGATTTTCACCGTTGGTTTTTGCAACCCAAATGTCCCCTTGAAAACTGAAGGCTATTTGATTGCCATCGGGGGAAAGGCTAGGTTGCATGATGGGTGATTGACTATATAATTGAAAAGTGATTAAAAGGGTAAAGCAGAATAGTCGAAATTTCATAATGTTGGGGATTGTATAATTTTTATAAATCGTTATTGCATTAATTTTATTGATAAAATAATTTAGTGACAAGGCCAAAATAATACCTAGTCTATTGGTTATAGTATTCAGGCGCTAGGAGTTAACTCTACCATTCCCATCCAAAACCGGTGGTAAAGATGTAATCCACTTCTTTTCCTGACTCTACAGGGCGGTTGTCGTAGTTTAACGTAAAACCTGCTCTTATATAAAAGTCTTCTATAAAAATATCATCGTATTTTGCATCAAACCTGAAGTCCAAACGAACACGACCTGATTCGACATTTTCATCGGAAACAATGGTTGGATAAACGATTAAATTAGTAAAAAGGCTCAAGTCACCAATATCGTATAAGTTCAATTGTGTTCCAAGAAATCCCTCCATAGAACTTCTGCTAGGGGGAGAGGTAATGGTTCCATCATCCGGGTCTATAAATGTTGAAAAGGTTTCACTGTTGTAGGCCATTCCCCCAAAAACACTCCAGTATGAAGAATTCGTATGTTTAAGATAATTACCTACTCCCAGTTTTGCAGTTGAACGCAATTTAATGGACTGTTCCGTATTTGAAAGTAGGTTGATATCGGCAGCAACATTCCAATCTTTGGGGAGGAAATAACGAAAACCAAGACCGGCGTCATTTCTTTTGATAGTCTTTACTTCGTCTTGCGTCGTTATCAAAGAATTAAAATACATTTCACTTGACCATCTGTCGGCCACATAGCCCATTCTAAGATTACCATTTAATTGTTGCTGGTTGTTTGCTTTGGTTAATGAGTATCCAAAGTCGATACTTGCAGAAAGACGACTCAAAAAGCCACTATCGATACTTCTTATATTCACAATATCACCTTGAATCACTGTTTTGTCTTCGCCGGCTTCGTTATCAATAAATATTTTCCCGTCCTCTGCACTGCGAAAAGTCCCATTAATTCTTTCCCCATTTGAAAGCGTAATCAAGTAGCGTTGTATTGCCTTAATTTCTTTAATTTCTTCCCATTCAATTTTAAAGTCAGAATCAGAGTAGGCTGTTTCAATAGTTAAAACACCTCGCTCCATACTTTTTAAATCTCCCACAATGATATTGCGATTATTGAGAATAAGGGTGTCATTTTGAGCGAAGCTCGCACAATGGATAGCAAAAAGTAAAAAACATAATG
>JAHEMY010000182.1 GCA_024643425.1 Flavobacteriaceae bacterium | reverse complement strand
GAGTAGTAACGATCGCTGATCTTTTGAACTCGGAATGTGGTAGAATTATTAAGATATTCAATGGTGTCGTCCAGCGACAAATCCGTTGAAGGAGCAGTTAGGGTATACGTACTTACTTCATCGATCACATAAGAAAATAATATCTCATGAGCCGTTTCTAATTGAAGAATAACGCTCAGTAACGTAACTTCATTTTCATCTTGCCCCCTTACCGAAAAAGGAATGGATAAAAGTAAAATTCCAAATAATAATGAAAGTGGTTTAGTCGCTGTTTTTCGCATATAGCCTCACTTCATTGTCTGTAACTTTAAAGGTTAATTGCAAGGGTTCACAGATAGAACGCAGGGCGAGGTTCAGATCTTTATGGGTGAATCTTCCGGTGAATTTCTTATTCGATGCAAAATTATGGAGTACTTTCACCGAATACTGCCGTTGTAATTCTTCTAACACCGCTTCCAGATCTGCATTTTCAAATTTGCTTTCAAAGGCAATCCAGGAAGGTGATACGTCGTTGGTGCTCTCAAAAGAGATCAGATTATTCTTATCAATTTTTAAATAGTTACCTGCCGGAACCGTCATTAAGGTGTCATTAAAAGCAACACTCACCAATCCTTCAAAACATTTCACATAAAATTGTTCCCCTCGTGCATATACATTGAATTGCGTTCCTAGAACGGAGACGATCCCCTGTGGGGTTTCTACACTAAACTTTTCACCTTTTTGCACCTTGAAATAAGCCTCACCTTCCAACGTAAGGCTTCGTTGGTTCTTCCAGTCCTTTTCATTATAACTTAAATGTGACTTTGCATTCAGGATCACTTCCGACTGATCAGGCAATACAAATTCTTTTCGTTCGGCAATTTCAGTATCGAAAGCAGTATCACGACTGGTCACAAACAAATAGGATGCAACCACCAAAACGATCACAGCGGCAATTCGCAAGAAATATTTCATCGGATTTATACGGCGAACCTTTGTATCGATTCGGGTAATTTTCTCCTGGATGGCATTCCTGTTTTCACCCTCTTTGTAAGGGGGTGTTTCAAATCCTTTAGTGGCTTCCGCGATCTTAATATAGGCACTGAACTCAGGATCTGCCTTGAGCAGTTCCAGTTCTTCTGTCGTGGCAGAAGCATTTAAGTATTTGTGTAATATGTAATTCTTGTCCATAATATTCATTTCCAATCTCGAAACTAAAACAGTTATCGCATAATTTACCCTACCTTAAATTTTAGATTCCGTCTATTTCTTGTCGAAGCGAAGCCAAGGCTTGACTCATTCGCTTTTCTACCGCTTTTACCGAAATCTCTA
This sequence comes from Flavobacteriaceae bacterium, assembly GCA_024643425.1. GTDB lineage: Bacteria > Bacteroidota > Bacteroidia > Flavobacteriales > Flavobacteriaceae > JAHEMY01. The sequence continues at coordinate 2,063 of JAHEMY010000182.1, read as the reverse complement.
AAATTTCCGCAATTTCACTATATTTTTTACCTTCAATTCGATTCAATAAGAAAGCTGTTCGCTGTCCTTCCGTTAAATTGGCTATGGCATCCTGCAGCTTTTTATGAAACTGTTTCTCCTCCAATACATATTCCGGCGATTGTTCATTGATCTTTTGAGGTTGAAGCTGTGCATGTTTCAGCACCACTTTTTTATGGGCCACTTCATTCAGGAACATATTATTGGCAACGGTATATAAAAAGGATTTGGCTTTCTCTTCCTGAACCTTGGCACAATTTTGCCACAGTTTAATAAAGGCTTCCTGAACCAGATCGTTCGCTTGAGCATCATCCCCGCATTTAAAGAAGATAAAATTATAGATCGGTTTCCCCCAAGTTTTGTATAATTGATTGAAAATCCTTTCCGAACAAACGTCTTCCTGCATATTTGGCTAAAGTTATTTTGCTAAAATTATAGAAAAAAAGTTAGTTGAAGGTAGGGTTAATTTATTTTTGACTGTTTCATTAGCATACAAACACTATAAATTATGATTTCAAAAATTAACCTACGACTTTTAGCAGTAATAAGTTTAATGCTTATCTCGGTTTCCTGTCAGAAGGAAGATGAGGTATTAATCGATGAAACGAATAATCCGGACACCTTCACTGCGGGATCCAACCTTACCCAAATTTTAATAAGTGCCTCTCAAAACAATGGATCTTTGGATAACATTATCGACGGTAGTGATTGTATTTCTGTGGTTTACCCGGTTCAAGTGGTCGCCAACGGTCAACAAGTTACCCTCCAGTCGATTAATGATCTAAGTGTCGTGGAAGATATCTTTAACCAATTTCCAAATGACACAGATACGTTGGAGATCATGTTCCCCATCACTGTGGCAACCGAAGATTTTGATCAAATAATCGTTGAAAATCAAACCGCCTTGGATGCTCTTGTCTCTGCTTGTGATAATGCTATTTCCGACACTTACAGTTGTGTGGATTTCGTGTACCCTATCACTTGCTTCATTTATAACGAAGCAAACGAACAAACCAATACCATCACCTTAAACAATAGTTTTGAGTGGTTTGAGTACCTGATCTACCTGCAGCCGGGGATCTATGTGGCAATCGACTATCCCATGTCGGTAATCGTGAACGGACAAACCATCGTGGTGAACTCCAATCAGGAACTCAGTGCGGCCATCGCACAAGCAGATTGTAGCAGTGGCGGTACTTCTATTAGCGAATTCGAAACTATTATTACGACCGGAGTATGGTATGTTACCTATTACTTTGATGATTTTGATGAAACTGGTGATTTTGCTGATTATGAGTTCAATTTTTCAACGGACGGCACTGCAGCTGCAGCCAATACTTCAGGAACTACTCCGGGCACCTGGAATTATTATGTAGATAGTACTGTGGAGAAGGTCGACTTGTACTTCGGTATGGTGAGTCCTTTGGATGAACTGGATGAAGATTGGGTGATCCTTGAAGCTACACAGGATATTATTCGCTTACGTCATGAAAGTGGCGATGGAAGTCTGGATTATGTAACCTATGAAAGAAATCCTTATACCGGAGGTGGTGGAGGAAGTGTCAATCCGTTCATAACAGAATTAACCGCCGGAACATGGTTTGTTAATCTGATGGAGGATAGCGGTACCGATGAAACCTGCGATTATGTTGCGTATGAATTCTTTTTTAATGTCAACGGAACCGTTGCAGCCACCAGTGCAACCAATACCAAGAACGGTTTTTGGTCGGCCCTTGAAGACAGTGGCACTATAGATCTCATCTTGAATTTCGATTTAGATGGAACAAATGATCCATTCGAAGATTTGAACGATGATTGGGATGTACAAAATTATACCAGTTTGTTGATCCAATTAATGGATGTTAGTGGAGGCGGAAGCGGAACCGATTACCTAAATTTTGGCAGAGATCCTTACACCGGTTGTGGCGGTGGAGGTGGAAGTGACCTGAGCGATATTTTGCTCAACGGCCCTTGGTATGTCGCAAGCTACCTGGACGACGGGTACGATGAAACGTATTATTATTACGCCTATAATCTAACATTTA
>JAHEMY010000069.1 GCA_024643425.1 Flavobacteriaceae bacterium | reverse complement strand
TTGCAACGATTACCTCGAGCCGGATATCTTATACATCAATCAGAAGGATGGTACTTTTCGAAATGAAATCAATTCCCGATTTGACCATATTTCGTTCAACAGTATGGGTAGCGATTTCGCTGATCTCGACAACGATCTAAACCCCGATTTAATCACCGTAGATATGCTTGCCGAAAACTATGCACGAGGTAAAGAAAACATGGCCTCTATGAGCACTTCCAATTTTATGGCAATGGTTAAGGTTGGGTACCATTATCAATATATGGCCAATATGCTACATCAAAATACAGGAAACGGAAAATTTAGAGAAACCGGTCAGTTTAGTGGTGTTGTTAAAACCGATTGGAGTTGGGCACCCCTTTTGGTAGATCTGGACAACGATGGCCTAAAAGATATTTTCATTTCAAACGGAGTGTATAAAGACTATACAAATCGGGATTTTATTAACGAAATTAGAAAAAGAAATGAGCAGGGCGAAGCAATGACTTTAGAAGCCGTAAAAAACTTATTGCCGTCCGAGAAACTAGATAATTACGTCTATAAAAACAACGGCGATTTGACCTTCTCAAAAGAAATTCAAGCTTGGGGATTGAACGACCCAAGTTTTTCGAGCGGTGCCGCTTATGCCGATTTAGACAATGACGGCGATCTGGATTTGATTGTGAACAACGTGAACGACCAGATTGGTCTTTATCGAAACAATGCGAATCAAAATTACCTACAAATTGAACTTCAAGGACCAACAGAGAACGTGATAGGATTAGGAACCAAAGTGTATGTTACAGCCAACAATCAAACCCAATTACAACAGCTTTATCTAACGAGAGGTTTCCAGTCATCAGTATCAAACATCCTTACTTTTGGACTGGGTGCTAATACTTCCATTGACGAAGTGGTTGCTGTCTGGCCTGATGGTAAAACTACGCGAGTAAATAAAACTCAAGGAAACCAAAAAATCATATTGGATTACAAGTTTGCAAACAATGATCAAATATCCTTTAATACTTTAACTTCAAATAAAATTACCCTTGATCCAAATCAATTAGGTATTGATTATAACCACCAAGAGAACGATTTCAACGACTTTTCCTTACAACTTTTAATTCCTCAGAAACAGTCGACAAAAGGAACCGGAATTGCTAAAGCAGATATAAACAATGACGGTCTCGAAGATTTCTTTGTTGGTAACGCCGCCGGTGCTCAAGCTGCTACCTATGTTCAAACAGCCTCAGGTACTTTTCAGAAAACAAACCTAAGCCTATGGCAAAAAGAAGCAGTCTATGAAGATGCTAATGCTATTTTCTTTGATGCGGATAACGACCAAGATCAAGATTTATATGTGGTAAGCGCAGGCTATGAACTTTCAGACAATAGCCCCCTGCTTCAGGATCGTTTATACATCAACGACGGAAAAGGAAATTTCACTAAAAATACTACTGCCCTACCAAAAATGCTAAGTTCAGGAAAAACGGTAACTGCCGGAGATTATGACAAAGATGGCGATCTCGATCTATTTGTGGGTGGAAACGTGATCCCTGCCCACTACCCACTTCCACCAAAGTCGTTTCTGCTGAAAAATGAAGGCGGTCGCTTTGTGGATGTGACCCAAGAAAACAATGCGTTGTCTGAAGCAGGAATGATCTCAGAAGCTTTATTTACGGATTACGATGGGGACAACGATTTGGACTTAATGGTGGTTGGTGAATGGATGGCCCCTACTTTTTTTAATAATAACAACGGAAAGTTTTCTTATGCCGAAAATATAGTAGGTCTTGAAAAAACTGAAGGCTGGTGGTTTAGTGTGACTGCGGCCGATTTCGACGGGGATGGTGACGACGATTATGTTTTAGGGAATCTCGGAAGCAATAATAAATTCCAGCCTAAAAAGGAAAAGCCCATTTACATTTATGCCAAAGATTTTGATGAAAACGGCAGTTTCGATGTGGCTCTTAGTAAAATAAACGATGGCAGATTAGTCCCCGTACGTGGAAAAGAATGTAGCAGTGAGCAAAATCCCTTCTTATTGGATAAGATTAAAACTTATAAAGAATTTGCAAGCTTGGAAATGAAAGATATTTACGGTGAAGATAAGCTGAAGGATGCATTCCGTCTTACCGCCCATATGTTTGAATCGGCTTACATGGAGAATCTAGGTAATGGTCAATTTGAAATTCACAAACTACCAACAATGGCACAAACAGGCCCTACGCTCTCCAGTTTGGCAGTTGACGTAAACAAGGATGGGCACCTCGATATTTTAGGAGTGGGTGCCATTTATGATGCAGAAGTTGAAACCATCCGCTATGATAGTAATTATGGGTATGTATTGTTGGGAGATGGCACCGGAAACTTCAACTATTCGCGGGACTTCGACCCGTTTGTTGACAGTGATAGCAAAGACATCACAAAACTTACCATTAAAGGAAATGAGTGTTTTGTAGTTGTGAGCAACAATGCGCCCTTAAATATTTTTTCGTTTTAGCCTTAATTAAAAGAACTTTTTATACTGAAGGACCCTGAAATCGATGGTATTCAATTCGGGGTTATTTTGTTTCATCAATTTATAAGCCTCCATGCTCCCTACTGCCCTATTGGCAGATCCTGAAGGCGCGGTTAATGAAATTGTCCTTACTGACTTTCCTGTTTTAGGATGATAAAATTCATGCTCACGAGGAATTTCATCGGACACCAATTCCAATTTTATATTATAGGTTTTAAGCAGTTGCCGGAAAAAATATTCAGGGCCATTTTTACTGTTACCGCCTGTAAATAATAAAGTGTTTACGTTAGGAAACTCTTCTAGAATTTTGATCAAATCACGCAATTCAGGATCGAGCATCCCTAAATCACTCGCATCAATTTTTTTTCGTTTCGCCGAGGAAACAATATCACAAATGCCAATACCACGACGTTCAAGAAACGCTTTTCGCTCGTCGATGGCTTTTTGAGTGGTTTCAAAGGATAAATTCAGCGAAAACATTCGATCTAAAATAGGCCATAAAAGCCCATCACGACTCCCATAACAAAAGTCAACATCCCCTGGGTTCAGCATTCCCATGGTAAATCGCGGAGGCGGTAAAGTCCCCACAATTAGTTTTGTAGCAAATTTTGGAATAAAAGGCGGATATGGATGTGTATGGTGAAACAAAAATTAGCGAATGAACACTAAATTTTGGTTATCCGACATAGGCTCACTAAAATGATACCCTTCATAATCAAATCCTTTGAGGTCGTCTAAGGTTTCTGCACCGGTATCTAATATATAGCGAGTCATATAGCCTCGAGCTAATTTAGCATACGTAAAAATTACTTTATACTCCCCATTCTTGAGATCCTTAAAAACGGGTGTTACCAATTTGCCTTTCAGTAATTTTGTGTCTATTGCTTTGAAATATTCGTTAGAAGCCAAATTTACCATTAGCTCTTCTTTATCTAATTCCGCATTCAAAGCATTGGTAATTTTCTTTCCCCAAAATTCATAGAGGTTTTTCTTTTTACCAACCGGCATTTTAGTACCCATCTCCAAACGGTAAGGCTGTATTAAATCCAAAGGTTTCAACAAGCCATACAAGCCAGAAATAATTCGAACTGTGTCCTGCATGCGTTCAATTTTTTCGGTTGGCAACGTATAAACGTCTAATCCGCGATAAACGTCCCCACTAAAAGCATAAATAGCTTGTCTTGAATTCTTTGTGTTAAAGGGTAATTCCCACTCTTGGTTTCGCTCGTAATTTAACTGTGCCAAATTTGAAGAGATACTCATTAATTCTGCGAGCTTCTTTACCGATTTTTTCTTGAGCAGTGCATTCAATTGATTTGATTCTGCTAAAAAACCAGCTTCCGAATGTTCATTCGTTGGCAAAGAAGATTCGAAGTCCAAGGATTTAGCGGGAGATAATACTAACTTCATATAACATCTTTTTTGTAAAAATAAGAAGAATTAGAGCAATAGAAAGCACCCTTCATTTTTATGATTAATCCACCGATAACGTTAATCTATTCAAGCATGTGCTGCGAATAATTTCGCCACTTCACGATGCAATCTTCCATATCCTGAGGCAATGGTGCCTCAAAGCGCAAGAAATCACCTTTTGTTGGGTGTTCAAAACCAAGTGTTCTGGCATGAAGCGCTTGTCGTGGTAAAATCTTAAAACAATTATCCACAAATTGTTTGTATTTGGTGAAATGCGTGCCCTTTAATATATCGTGACCGCCGTAACGTTCATCATTAAATAAAGTATGACCAATATGTTTTAAATGCACGCGAATCTGATGCGTTCGTCCGGTTTCCAAATTACAGGAAAGCAAGGTCACATAACCCAAGCGTTCGATGACTTTATAATGGGTTACGGCAGGTTTGCCTTTTAATTCTGCTTCCTCACCTTCAAATACCGTATTCTGTAAACGATTCTTTGGATGACGTCCAATATGTCCTTCGATGGTTCCTTGTTCTTCTTCCACATTTCCCCAAACCAATGCTACATATTCGCGCTCGGTGGTTTTGTTAAAGAATTGTTTTGAAAGATGAGTCATCGCTTCCTCTGTTTTGGCGACTACCAATAGTCCACTGGTATCCTTATCGATTCGATGTACCAAGCCGGGACGTCCACTGCTGTTGTTTGGTAAATTTTCAAAATGAAAGCTCAATGCGTTTATAAGGGTGCCGCTATAATTGCCATGACCAGGATGCACCACCATGCCTGCAGGCTTGTTCACTACAAGCACCTGATCGTCTTCGTACACTATATCGAGTGGAATGTCTTCTGGAACTAGCAGAAACTCATAAGGTGGGTGCTCAAAAAGCACCGTAACAACATCGTTCCCTTTCACCTTGTAATTCGATTTAACGGCAACATCGTTCACATAAATATTTCCGTCTTTAGCCGCCTTTTGTATTTTATTTCGAGTGGCGTTCTCGATTTTATTCATCAAGTATTTATCAACACGCAAGGGCTGTTGCCCTTTATCTGCTGTAAATCGGAAATGTTCATACAAATCATCATTACCCTCTTCTTCTAATTCCGGTCCGTTAATTTGCTCCATCTCCGTCTTCTCCATTTTCATTTATGTCTAGTTCACTTTTCGCTTCTTGAATTTCCTGAGGCGTTAATCCACCATTTCCATCTCCTAAAACTAGATCGATTACGGAAGTCTTTTGAAGTTTTTCTCCGGGCTCCAATTTTTTACCTTCATGAGAAATCTCTAAAACTTCATCTTTAGCAATGTATTTTCGGTATCTTATTTTTCCAATTTGGAAGCCCACGGCTTTTAAGCCAGGCTCCGCTTGGCGCAATGTCTTACCTAAAACTGCCGGAATTTCAATCATTGGATATCCGGACCGATTGATGGATAAATATATTTTTCGATCCTCTTTCACAAACCTACCTGCTTTCGGGATCTGCTCGATAACGGTCAAATTAGGAAAATCGGGATTGTAATTGGTTGTATCCATGATCTCGTATTTTAAATCGAGCTCATCCAATGCTGCTGAAGCCTCATCCAAGGTCATTTTTGCGAGATCAGGCACCGGAATTTTTTGTCCGTGATTCGTACTAATACGCAGCCAACCCAAAATTAACATTGAAATGCCTATCAGCACCAATACAGCGTACCCCAATTGTTTTAAAAAGGTTTTTGTGAGAAGAAATTTAATAAATGACATCGGCCTGAATTAGTTCGCAAAAATACTAAACCTAAATTTAGTAAGTTTAAAGGGATTAATGATATTTTTGTTAACGCAGTTTAAACCTCTTTGGTATGGGTAAAATAAAAGTAGCAATCGCCATGGGTGGATATTCCAGCGAAGCTGAAATTTCCATGAATAGCGGCAGTGTGGTCGCAGCTTCTTTAAATCCTGAACATTACGCTATTTATCCCGTACATATTCTCAAAGAAGGTTGGTTTCACGTTTCGGTGAATGGTGAACGGTATCCGATTCAAAAAAATGATTTTAGCTTTAGCGACGGAACCACCCATATTATTCCCGACGTAATTTTTAATACCGTTCACGGAACTCCCGGTGAAGACGGCTATATGGCTGCTTATTGGGAATTGTTGGGGATCCCGCAAACAAGTACCGGATTTTATCAGGCGGCACTTAGTTTTAATAAACGGGATTGCCTATCGGTGCTTCGAAATTTTGGTGTCCCTTGTGCAAACTCCTATTACATCAACAAGGGAAATTCGATTCCTTTAGAGGAAATAATTCGAATGGTTGGACTCCCCTGTTTTGTAAAGCCAAACCGCTCCGGATCAAGCTTCGGCGTTAGCAAAGTGAATGTTTTAGATGAAATGATGCCTGCTTTGGAGAAAGCATTCAAAGAAGATCACGAAGTTATTATTGAAACAGCTTTAATTGGCACTGAAGTCTCGGTTGGGGTTTTTAAAAACGGCAAAGAGCTAAAGGTCTTGTCCCCTACTGAAATTGTTTCAGAGAACGAATTTTTCGATTACGAGGCGAAATATCTTGGTAAATCCCAGGAGATTACTCCGGCAAGAATTTCACAAGAAGCCCTGTTAGCTGTGCAGGCGGAAGCTAAAAACATTTACCAACTCTTGAACATGAGTGGGATTACCCGATCCGATTTCATCATTCAAGAAGGCGTTCCTTACTTTATAGAAACCAACACCACCCCGGGGTTATCGACCGAAAGCATCGTGCCTAAACAAGTAAGAGAGGCCGGTTATACGCTTTCAGAGTTTTTTGGAATTTTGATTGAAAATGCTTTGGCAAAAAAGTGATATCTTTAAAGTATGAAGCGCGCAGTTTTTCCCGGTTCCTTCGATCCTATTACTTTGGGCCATGTCGATATTATTCATCGCGGATTGGAACTATTCGATGAAATTATCATTGCGATTGGGATCAATGCCGAAAAGAAACATATGTGGTCTTTGGAAGACCGGAAATCATTTATTGAGCATGCCTTTCATGGGAATGATCGCATCAAGATAAAAACGTATGAAGGCCTAACCGCTGAATTCTGTAAAACTGAAAAGGCAGCTTTCCTATTGCGAGGCTTGAGGAACTCTCTTGACTTTTCGTATGAAAAATCCATCGCACAGACCAATGCGATGCTTACCGGAGTAGAAAGTGTATTTATCATTAGTTCCCCTGAATCCTCTCATATTTCCTCAACGATTGTAAGAGATATTGCGAGACATGGAGGAGATTTTAGTGCGCTAGTTCCTAAAGGCATTCAAAAATAAATAATAAGTACCTCGTACTGAATCCTAAATAGCATTGAAGATTAATGAAATTTTCTTGTTGTTGGCGCTCCTTGCCGAAATTATAGGAACCATTGGCGGCTTTGGTTCTTCTGTTTTTTTTGTTCCTCTTGGAAACTTTTACTTCGATTTTTATTCTGTCCTCGGACTCACCGCACTCTTTCATTTATCAAGCAACTTAAGTAAGATTTTCCTTTTTAAAAAGGGCTTGGATAAGTTCTTACTGCTTTATATAGGGGTGCCTTCGGTATTCTTTGTAATTCTTGGTGGGTATTTATCAAAAATCATTGACAGTTCTTACTTAGAAGTTATTTTAGGAATTTTTCTGGTGGCACTAAGCTTATTATTCATCATCAAGAAAAACTTAATCATACCTCCGCAGAAGAAACAATCTATGATAGGCGGAGCCTTATCCGGTTTTACGGCAGGATTATTAGGCACAGGGGGAGCAATTCGCGGTTTGACCATGGCCGCCTTTAATTTGGAAAAAAGTGTGTTTATCGCAACTTCTGCTTTTATCGATTTCATGATCGATTTCTCAAGAACCTTTGTGTATTATCAAAACGGATATATACACCAACACGATTTAATCTATGTTCCGTTTTTACTGGTAATTGGTTTGATAGGAACCTTTATTGGGAAAAAAATTCTTCATTACATTCCGCAGCAAAAGTTCAAGGTAATTTCTTTGGTCTTCATACTCATTATTGGAATTATCACCTTGGTAAACTTTTTCAAATAAGCACAAAAAAACTCCTTCAGTTTCCTGAAGGAGTCGTTATACTTTAGAAGAATCTATCTCTATTAAAGTGCTGCTACGTGCTTAGACAAACTTGATTTCAAGTTCGCTGCCTTGTTTGCATGGATGACATTGCTTTTTGCTAGTTTATCCAACATAGAAACTACCTCAGGAAAAAGCTTTTCAGCTTCTTTCTTATCGGTTACCTCTCTCAAGTTCTTTATCGCGTTACGAGTTGTTTTGTGCTTGTAACGGTTTAAAAGACGCTTCGTTTCGTTGCTTCTAATTCTCTTTAATGCTGATTTATGATTCGCCATAATATCTTTCTAATTATTTTGTAGCCCATAGGAGAATCGAACTCCTGTTTCAAGGATGAAAACCTTGCGTCCTAACCACTAGACGAATGGGCCAATTGTTTCAAATTGCGGATGCAAAAATACAACAATTTTTAAATGCTACAAGTGCTGAATAATTTTTTTCCAAAAAAATTAATACGCCCTGGCAAAAAGCACCTTTCGCGGAGATGGTTTCCCTGTAAAAATGCAAGTTCCGGAAGTAGTGTCACCATCCAAAGGAATACAACGAATGGTTGCTTTCGTCTCATTCTTAACGCGTTCTTCCGTTTCGGGAGTGCCATCCCAGTGGGCTAGTACAAATCCTGCGGTAGTATCCAGTACTTTTTTAAATTCATCATACGAATGTACTTCCGTAGTATGTTCGCTTCGAAATGCCATTGCTTTATCAAATAAATTTGATTGAATTTCGGTCATTAGCCCAACAATTTTAGACACAACATCCTCATTAGGCACAATTTCTTTTGTCAATGTATCTCTTCGCGCTACTTCAACCGTTTTATTTTCAACGTCCTTTGGTCCTATCGCAATTCGAACAGGAACCCCTTTCAATTCATATTCGTTGAACTTCCATCCGGGTTTCTGCGTATCCCGATCATCAAATTTAACACGCAAGCCTGCACTTCGCAGATCGGCCATTAAGGATTTAGCCACTTCACTTGCAGCTGCAAGTTGTTCTTCATTTCGATAGATCGGAACAATCACCACTTGATCCGGGGCTAAATTTGGAGGAAGAACCAAACCGTTATCATCACTGTGAGTCATAATCAATGCCCCCATCAAACGCGTAGAAACACCCCATGATGTTGCCCACACATATTCCTGTTTTCCATCTTTATCGGTAAATTTTACATCAAAAGCTTTTGCAAAATTCTGGCCTAAAAAGTGAGAAGTTCCTGCTTGTAAGGCCTTTCCATCTTGCATCAAAGCCTCGATACAATAAGTTTCTAAAGCTCCTGCAAAACGTTCTGTTTCTGTTTTTAAGCCCTTTATCACAGGAATTGCCATGTAATTCTCTACAAATTCTGCATAAACATTCATCATTTGTTCCGCCTCAGCAATTGCCTCCTTCTTAGTGGCATGTGCGGTGTGCCCCTCTTGCCATAAAAATTCGGCCGTTCTTAAAAACAGTCGTGTACGCATTTCCCAACGAACCACATTGGCCCACTGATTTACTAAGATTGGCAAATCTCGATACGACTGTATCCATTTTCGATAAGTATCCCAAATGATGGTTTCTGAAGTTGGACGAACAATTAGTTCTTCTTCAAGCTTGGCATCCGGATCTACAATGATATCGCCATTTTCATCATTTTTCAGACGGTAATGGGTAACAACGGCACATTCCTTCGCAAAACCATCGACATGACTCGCTTCCTTACTAAAATAGGATTTCGGAATAAACAAAGGGAAATAGGCATTTTGATGCCCTGTCTCTTTAAACATTCGGTCCAATTCTGCCTGAATTCGCTCCCAAATGGCATACCCATAAGGTTTAATCACCATACATCCTCTTACTCCGGAATTTTCAGCCAAATCGGCCTTGATAACCAATTCGTTATACCATTTTGAGTAATCCTCGGCACGCGTAGTCAAGTTTTTTGCCATATCGGTCTATTTGGCACAAATATTGCGCTTATGTTAAAAGTTATTTAGTCTCGGCAAAACTAACTATTTTTATGATGTCCAACAATATTAAATCCTGCGTTATGCAATTCTACACATATACTTTCAAAAAATTCCTACCCATTTTTATGTTGGGCACATTAACTTTTTTATTCGTTGGATGTAAAAGTTCTGAGCCCGTAGCGCTTAATGATGGAATTTATAGTTCCGGACAAGCGTATGCCGTTGAATATGAATCAGCAAATGACAAGAACAATTATTACCAACAATATTTCAGCACTAAAGCAGCCGAAATAGAAGAAATACCTGAGGAAAATTTAATTTTCACTGATGTAGATGCCTATTCTACCACGGAACGCCTCGATGAAGATGGCTATGTAGTTGTAGAAAACAATTATCAAGAAGAATCCGGTTACGGAGGATGGGGAACGAATGGAGGAAATGTAACGGTCAATGTTTATGATAATGGCTGGTATGGGGTAGGTTGGAATAGACCATGGGGATTTTATGGGAACTGGGGTTATTACCCTTACTGGGGTTGGAGTAGTTTTTATTGGGGTTGGGGATATGGTTTTTATAATCCTTTTTATTGCAGTCCGTTTTACGGCGGATACTACTATAATCCATACTATGGAGGTGGATGGGGGTATAATGGTTATGCCGCACACTACAACAGAGGTAGAAGCAATACCGATTACCTCGCAGGTCGTGCTGCATACAACAATCGAGGTCGATCAAATTATTCTAGTTCAAGAGGTAGTTACAGCCGTGCAGAAGCCGCTCGTAGAAGCAACCGTGATAATGGGAGATACTCTACGAGAAGTAGTTCAACACGTAATTATTCGAATAGTAGCTATAACACTCGACAATCAGGTTCTACAAGAGGTCAGTACAGCTCACCAAATACAAGATATAGTTCACCAAATACTAGATCTTCAAATACACGATCCTCTAATACTAGATCCTCGTCATATTCAAGTCCAAGATCCGGCTCCTACAATGGTGGTGGTCGATCTTCAGGAGGTGGCGGTGGAAGAAGCGGTGGCGGCGGTGGTGGCCGTGGAGGACGCGGATAATTCAACCCTCTTATTCTAAAATTTTTCGGCATGAAGAGACATTCTTTTCTAATACTATTTTTATTATCCTTTTCTGTAATTTCATCTCAAAATATTTTTGACGCTCTTCGATATAGTCAAACAGAAATTTATGGAACTGCGCGATTCAATGCTATGGGAGGAGCTTTTAGCGCCTTAGGTGGTGATATGGCTTCTATCGGACTTAATCCGGCGGCAAGCTCCGTGTTTCTGCAAAATCAGATGTCGTTTACGCCGGTTATTTCAGATCGAAAAAATTCTGCTTGGTACAATGGAACGAAAACAAATTCAAACGATATTGATTTCAATGTTTCTAATGCCGGTGGAGTTTTTGTTTGGAATAATTACAATGAATCTCCTTGGAAGAAATTTTCCGTTGGAATAAATTTCAACCTAACGAATAGTTTTGAAAACTCCCTTGCGATAAATGGAAGTAGCGGAAATAGTATTGGAACCTATTTTCGAAACATCGCCCAAGGAATTCCATTAAACTTGCTACAACTGCAAGGAGGTGAAAGTATTTCTGAATTATATAGGTTTCTTGGAGAAACTGAAGGAACCGCTGCACAAGATGCCTTTCTAGGGTATCAAGGTTTTATAATAGATCCAGTGGAAGATATTCCCGAAAACAGCAACTATGTTTCAAATACAGGAAGCGGCTCATACAACCAAGGTCAATACACATATTCTGATGGCTATATGGGTCAATATACCCTGAATTTAAGTACGCAATATGGGGAACATCTATATTTTGGTTTTAACCTGAACACGCACTCTATTAATTATAGAGAAAGCTCGTTTTTTACTGAAAGAAATTCCAACAATAATAGTTCGATTAAATATGTTGGATTTGAAAACAACCTTTATACTTTGGGAAATGGGTTTTCATTTCAACTGGGGACTATTGCAAAGTTAAACGATCAAATTCGCATGAGCTTTTCATTCGATTCCCCTACTTGGTATACGATATCTGAAGAAACCACTCAATATCTTGAATCAACACGCATTGTAGATGGATCCTCAGAATACACGAATGTCGACCCAAGGATCATTAATATTTTTCGAAGTTATAATTTTCAGACTCCTGCAAAGCTAACTGCAGGCGGAGCTTATATCTTTGGTTATCAGGGCTTAATTAGTTTTGAGTATTCCTACAAAGACTATGGCACTACTAAATTCAGACCTAGTTCTGACCCTTATTTTTCTGCTCGTAATAACACCATCCAAAACGAATTAAAAGGAAGTTCCAGTATTAAATTAGGTGGTGAATATCGTTGGAACCAAGTAAGCTTTAGAGGAGGTTTTGGTTTTGATGAAAGCCCGTCAAAAAATGATTTAGCGGGTGACCGAACTACTTATTCATTTGGGCTGGGGTATAATGCAGGTTCCTACACAATTGATTTTTCCTATTCCCGATCCCAACAAGATCAGTTGGAAACTCTTTTCCCAGAAACAAATACCGCTCAAGTGAGCGTAGCTAGAAATGTTTTTCTCCTTACAACAAATATTAACTTATAATAAAAAAGGCTCCTAAATGGAGCCTTTTTTATTTACATTTTATGGGATATCACTTTATCGTTTTAGGGTAAAGTGACCGGTAAATTCTTTCGATCTTCCTTCTTCGGAGTATTCTACTC
>JAHEMY010000181.1 GCA_024643425.1 Flavobacteriaceae bacterium | reverse complement strand
TACAAAATCGCAAGACGGTGCGCACTTTGTGCAAGCCGTGTTTTCCTGCTGCCCCGGGATTCATATGCATTAAATCTAAGGAAGGATCGCGCATGACTTTTAATATATGCGAATGACCGCTAATAAATAATTTAGGAGGATTGCGTTTTATTTCATCCCTTATTCGTTGGTCGTAACGTCCTGGATATCCTCCAATATGCGTAATCCAAACATCAACTCCTGCCGCCATGAATCTAAGGTTTTCAGGGAATTCTTGACGGATTTCTGCATTGTCGATATTTCCATGTACTGCACGAAGTGGTTTTAATTTTTGAATGGCATCGGTTACTTTCAAATCACCGATATCACCGGCATGCCAGACTTCATCTGCCCAAGCTACGTGTTTTAATACTGCTTCGTCAATATAACTATGGGTGTCGCTTAAAAGAAGAATATTCATGAGTACCAATTGAAGGCACGAAGTTAATAAGGAATCGTTAAATATGAAGGAATCCGATTTACTAAAAGTGGAATTCGTAATTTTGTCCGTTCAAAAGTAAATTCTTGCGGTATTTTATCGAAATAGCATACAATGGTACTCACTATTTTGGATGGCAGCGTCAACCTAATGATGTTAGTGTCCAAGAAGTTTTGGAACATTCATTATCCACGCTATTGGGCAATCAAACCTCCGTTGTGGGAGCAGGAAGAACCGATACCGGGGTGCATGCTAAACAATTATTTGCGCATTTTGATACCGAACCTATCGAAGATCTTGAGCACTTGATCTACCGACTCAATTCTTTTTTACCTAAAGACATTGCGGTAAAAACGATATTTCCTGTTATCGATAGTGCGCACGCACGATTTGATGCCATCGAGCGAGCATATGAATATCATATAAACATGCAAAAGGATCCTTTCTTGGAGGGATTAACTTTTTTTACCCAGCGTCTGCCCAATGTCATGATAATGAATCAAGCGGCTCAAATTTTATTGGAGTACGATGATTTTCAATGTTTTTCACGATCAAAAACCGATGTAAAAACGTATCATTGTAAGATCAAAAAAGCAGTCTGGGAGCAACATGGCGATCGATTAATATTTACTATTGTTGCCGATCGTTTTTTAAGAAATATGGTGCGGGCGATTGTGGGCACTCTATTGGAAATTGGCTATGAAAAAAGGAGTATCGATGATCTTCATAAAATTATTCGAAGTAAAGATCGAAGCAACGCAGGAGCTTCGGCTCCCGCACACGGACTCTATTTAACCAAGGTAGTGTACCCTGAAACTATAAAAATTAAGGACTAAAGCATGTCAGATACCACAGGAACGGCATTCGATTTTAAACTATTTAAACGCTTATTGGGATACACCCGACCTTACCGGGGTACCTTTATTTTTGTGGCTTTTGCGGCTGTGGCACTTTCGGTGGCAGGGGTGCTTTCTCCGGCATTTCTGAAAAACGCCATCGACGAGGGGATGATGCTTAAGGATTATGATGTCATGCTGTTCTATGTAGTATTGATGTTGGGGGCATTATTATTAGAGGTTATTTTTCAGTTCTCCTTTATCTATTATGCGAACTGGCTAGGACAAACCGTTATTCGTGACATACGTGTGAAGCTCTTTAAGTTAATGATGAGTTTTCGCATGAAGTATTTCGATAAAAGTGCGGTTGGGCGATTAACGACCAGAGCGGTTAACGATATAGAAACCATTGCGAGTATTTTTAGTGAAGGACTTTTTACGATCGCTAGTGATGTACTAAAAATGGTGGTAATAGCAGGGTATATGCTCTATGAAAGTTGGCAATTGGCACTAATCTCATTTTCAATTTTACCGGTGCTGTTATATGCGACCCGTGTTTTTCAAAAAGCCATGAAAAGTGCTTTTGAAGATGTGCGTAATCAAGTAGCCAACCTTAATACGTTCGTTCAAGAGCGAATCACCGGAATGAAAATTGTACAAATTTTTGTTCGAGAGGATAAGGAATATGAAACTTTTCAGAAGATTAATGAAGATCATAAAAAAGCCTGGATCCGTACCGTTTGGTATAACTCCATTTTCTTTCCAATTGCTGAAATGTCGGGATCCGTTGCTTTGGGGCTTATTGTTTGGTATGGCGGACTTCATACTGTTGCCGATAACCTTGCGATACAGGGAGATATTACCTTAGGATTAATTACGGCCTTCATTCAGCTCTCTCAAATGTTGTTTCGCCCGCTTCGAATGATCGCAGACAAATTCAACACACTTCAGATGGGAATGGTGGCTGCCAATCGCGTTTTTGGAATTTTAGATACCAAAGCGCATATTGCCGATGAAGGCTCGATTGAGTTGCAAGACACAGATGGAAAAATTGAATTTAAAGATGTTCATTTTGGGTATAATGAAGGAGAAGAGGTTATCAAAGGAATATCGTTTACCGTACAACCGGGCGAGACCATTGCATTGGTAGGTGCTACAGGTGCCGGAAAATCGACCATCATAAATTTGTTGTCGCGGTTTTATGAAATTAATGGTGGTGATATAGCCATCGATGGAACTTCGATAAAAGAATACACCTTGCATTCGTTACGCAGTCATATCGCCGTGGTGCTTCAGGATGTGTTCTTATTTGCCGATACCATTATGAACAATATTACCTTGGGAGACGATCAAATTACAGAAGAAGAAGTAATCGCAGCAGCCAAGGAAATAGGTGTTCACCCATTTATTATGTCGTTACCCGACGGCTATCACTACAATGTAAAGGAACGTGGATCCATGCTCTCCTCAGGGCAGCGTCAGCTTATTGCTTTCTTGCGTGCTTATGTGAGCAATCCTAGTATTCTGGTTTTGGATGAAGCCACTTCTTCGGTGGATAGCTATTCAGAAGAAATGATTCAAAATGCCACCGATCGAATTACAAAAGATCGAACTTCGATTGTTATTGCCCACCGTCTCGCAACCATTAAGAAGGCGAGTCAGATTTTGGTAATGGATTCAGGAAAAATTGTGGAAAAAGGCACCCATAAGGAGCTCCTCAAAAAAGAGAATGGATTTTATAAGAATCTTTATGAAGTCCAATTTATGAAGGAGGAAATACTGTAAGCAACGGCTTGCTTTGCTTTCTGTGTTTCAATCATTTCTTGTAAGTCTCCGCTTAGATAGAGGATTACAAATTGTACAATTCCAATAAGCATAAAGAAAGCGAGCAAAACTCCAAGAAAAATAAAAAAACGTTTAATCGCTTCCTTTCTGTTTAAAGGATACAAGCGTTTATAACAATACCCGATATAAATTAGTAAGATAAAATTCAGGATGTTACCAATAACATAGAAGTTAACTCCTAGTCCGGTGGCAAATAGAATAATTAAGAAGTTGGTGAACGTATACTGCGCTATGATGTAGGTTAAAATCACCAAATGCTCGGTATAGTTA
>JAHEMY010000180.1 GCA_024643425.1 Flavobacteriaceae bacterium | reverse complement strand
ACTACTTCTGAAACAAAAACGTTCAGAGGAACCGAAGAAGAAGTGAAAGCGCAATTAGAAGCGATGAAAGAAGCTGAGGTAAAGGTAGATGCCGGTAAAAAAGTAATCAAAGAAGTGATCGAAGAAGTTGAAAAGAACTAATTCGAATCGCTATCATTATATAAAGCCCGAACTATTAGTTCGGGCTTTTTTGTTTTAGTTATTTTTTTTAGAATAAACCGTGTAATTCGGCATCGATGCGATTGATTACTTCTCCAAGGTCTTCTGCCTTGTCTACAAAATTAATGTTGTCGACATCGATTACCAATAGATTGCCTTTGTCGTAATCGTGGATCCAGGCTTCATAGCGTTCATTCAACCTGCTTAAATAATCAATGCTAATGGAGTTTTCGTATTCTCGTCCGCGTTTGTGAATCTGATTCACCAAATTTGGAATAGAACTTCTTAAGTAAATCAATAGGTCGGGACCTTTGGTCACACTTTCCATCAAGTCGAAGAGTGCGCGGTAATTCTCAAAATCGCGGTTCGTCATTAATCCCATCGCGTGTAAGTTCGGCGCAAAGATATAAGCGTCTTCATAGATGGTGCGATCTTGAATCACGCTCTTTCCATTTTCACGAATCTCCAAAATTTGCCGAAAACGACTATTCAAAAAGTAAATTTGAAGGTTAAACGACCAACGCTCCATCTGGTTGTAGAAGTCGTCCAAATAGGGATTGTCCTCCACATCTTCATAATGTGCTTTCCATTTGTAATGTTTGGAGAGCAAACGCGTTAATGTGGTCTTTCCGGAACCAATATTTCCTGCAATGGCAACATGCATAGAGCTTACTTCTTAGGTGGGGTTAGTGAAAATGAGTAAAGTAGTTTACCGTCGTAAATATAAAGGAATTCTTGAGTTAGCTGCAAGTCTTTTATAGGATTTTCGACCAACTCCAGCGATAACTCTTTAATCGAATTAGCTTCAATTCGAAAGAGCGAATTATCCTTCACTCCCAATAAAAGATCTTGATGTTGCACCAACTTTTTGAAGCCTTCAAGAGGGAAGTCAAAGATTAAACTTCCGTAATTATTGATGCGCCGTATGTTTGTTTCAGTAAGTAAAGTGCACTGATTGAAATCACTGGTTTCCGAAATAACTTTTCCGCGAAGGGGTTGAGAAACTATGGTTTCTTGCATGGTTCGGTAATGGAACAATTGCAATTGCTGGGTGTCGATATTGAAAACCCAGAGTCGGTTATTCCCGGCGTTGGTAGCCAAACTAATATTTAAAAAGGAAGGTAAATCGTTAAAGTTAACGCGCTCCTTTTCGTTCAGGCGGTTGTCTAGAAATACAACAGTATTCACTTCAGCATAAAAAACAACCACGTTCAAGGGATTGATAATATCCACCGAAGTGATAGGGCCTAATTGAAAATCTTGAAATAAAAACTTACCGAGCTCCCCTTGCTTATGAAGGGCTCCATTCTTCGAAAAATAAAGATGCTTGTATGAATCGTATCCAAAAAATCGATCGGCGTCTATTGCCGTTTTTTCGGTTAACGCAAATTGTTGACTCCAAAGAGCCGGACAAACCATCAAAAGAAAAAAGAGGATCCTCATACCCTCACAAGATACAAAAATCGAAACTGGCTTTAGCAAGTTAATTTATATCCGTAACCCCTTACATTGATAATTTGAACATTCGGGTCTTTCTTGAGTTTCTTTCGAAGTTTTGTAATAAATACATCCATGCTTCGGGCACTAAAAAAATCGTCGTCCTGCCATAATTTCTTTAAGATAACAGACCGATCTAGCACATTATTTCGGTGTTGGTATAAATGAAACAGTAGCTCAGACTCCCGGTGAGTAAGCATTTGAGGGGACTCTTGTTTGTAAATAAGTTGCTGCTGTTTAAAATGAAAGACGAATGCACCTATTTCTAACTTTGCGTCTTCTTGAAGCCTGCTTTGATTCAGTAAATTTTGAATTCGAACGATGAGCTCTTCCATACTGAAGGGCTTTTTCAGATAGTCGTTGCCACCCAATTGAAAGCCTTCCACCACATCTTGGGTTTGCGATTTGGCAGTGAGAAAGATAATGGGTACAATCGGGTTTTCTTTGCGAATGTCCTTAGCCAATGAAAATCCGTCCTTTTTCGGCATCATTACATCAAGGACCAGAACATCCGGCTCCTCTTTATTAAATTGCTCTAAAGCCGCCAGGCCGTCCTTACAATGATGCACTTCATACCCCTTACTTTCTAGGCTCTCCTTTACTATCTGACCTAAAGAGGGCTCGTCTTCCGCAAGTAATATTTTAATGGGTTTATCCATTAGGCAGGGTTATTTTAAAGTTGGTGTTGGGCTTCGGATTTAAACTAATTTTTCCTTTGTGCTTTTCAATGATTTTCTGGGTGTAGTACAAGCCAATGCCAAAACCTTTCACATCGTGGGTGTTTCCTTTCGGGACACGATAGAACTTTTCAAAAACCTGTTTGGCTTGAACTTCGGTTAAAGAAGTTCCATTATCGGAAATCTGTATTACCAGTTGTTGAGGTTCTTTTATGAGTTGTACCTCAATTTGATCTCCTCCGTATTTTAAAGCATTATCCAAAATATTATTGATCGCATTTTCAAAGTGAAAAATATCCACGGGGAAAGCAAGAGCGTTTTCCTCCGAACTAAACGTAATGTTTTTAGGACTATCGATTAATTCTTCTCGCTGAACGAGGCGTTCTAATAATTCAACCAAATCGATGGTTTCAAGATTGAGCTCAAGTCGATCGCTATCTAAGGTTGCTGTTTCCAAGAGTTTTTCAACCATGGTGTTAAGTTTGTCTACTTGTTTTCGAGACATTTCTGCATAGCGCTTGGTCTTTTCACTTCCTTCGTCCGAATTGAAACTTTGAATGCCTTCCAAGGCGACCCCGATGGTTGCCAGGGGTGTTTTAAACTCATGGGTAATGTTGCTAATGAGGTCGTTCTTAACTTCCGAGAGCTGTTTTTGATTTTGGATGACCTTCAACAAATACAGTAAACATAAAACCACAGCGGTAATCAATATAAACGACAAGCCAATGCCTAATAAATTTCTTTTTAGGACGGGAAAGGTGATGTTTGAAAAATGTACTTTCAACTCATTGCCTCTCATAAAATAAGGAGATCGGGTGGTTCGGGAGAGTGTGGCTTGATCTATAAGCTCTGAATTAAGAACCTGAGTTTCCTCAAAAAAACCGGAAGCAGTTAAGCCATATTTTAAGTCGATATTTTTCTGCTTGAGCTCTTCAGAAAGCAGGCTATCAACCTTCTCCAGGGATAGTCCATCTTCAGAAAAGGATAAAATAATTTTAGAGGTGAGCGCTTCGAATGGACCCTTTAAACTATCCTTCAGATTGACAAATTGCACATTTTCTGAAATGGTATCCGAAAATGCAATGT
>JAHEMY010000068.1 GCA_024643425.1 Flavobacteriaceae bacterium | reverse complement strand
TAAATGAAGGTCTTATTCAAAATTACACCGATTTATATACCTTAACCATCGATCAAGTAATTCCGTTGGAGCGCATGGCAGAAAAAAGCGCCGAAAATTTGATTAAAGGAATCGAAGCGTCTAAAAACATCCCCTTCGAACGCGTGCTTTTCGCTTTAGGAATTCGCTATGTTGGTGAAACCGTTGCGAAGAAACTAGCGCGGCACTACAAAAGTATCGATGCTGTTGCGGAAGCATCCTTAGATGAACTTATTTCGGTCGATGAAATTGGTGTAAAAATTGCCGAAAGTGTGGTTTCCTTCTTCGAGGATGACGCAAACAGGGAGATGATAGGACGTTTGAAATTGTTTGGTGTTCAATTGGAACTTTCTGCCGAGAAGCTAGCCAATCAAACAGATAAATTGGCAGGAAACATTTTTGTAGTGTCCGGAGTATTTGCAAAAGTCACTCGCGACGAATTAAAAAAACTTATCGAAGACAATGGGGGCAAGGTATCCGGAAGTATTTCAGGAAAAACAACCTATGTGGTGGCAGGAGAAAATATGGGGCCAAGTAAGAGAGAAAAAGCAACAAGTTTGGGCGTTGCGATTATCACCGAGGATCAATTCCTTGAAATGATCGCATAACACCCTTAAATTCATACCAAAAACGTACTTTTGCAGTGTGTTTTTGCGCCTTGATTATGTTAGAAAGAATTAAAAAACGTGCTTTGAAAAAGCACATGGAGCGCAACTTGAAAAAGCGGGATTTATCCCTAGTAAACGCCAAATTAAATACATTGGGGTTTTTAGTGGATGAGGCCGTAGTTCAGGATTTTGATGCCTTGTATGATTTTTCAGGTGCCTTAGGGTTGTTGCCGAAAGATGTGAAAGTGTTTTCATTTTTAGAGGTAAAGAAAAAAATACCCTCCCTCAGACAAAATCAGATTAATAATAAAGATTTTAACTGGAAAGGGGATATACACAACGCAGCGGCCATCGAATTTTTAGAGACTTCTTTTGATGTGTTGGTGGGTGTTTACAACGGAAGTCATGAATTTTTAGACCTCATGGTTTCCGAAAGTAAGGCAAAGTTTAAAGTTGGTTGTTTGGATTGTGATGCTCGACTATTCGACTTGGTCCTTCAAGTCCCTGCAAATAACATCCGTACTTTAGAACGAGAATTAAAGAAATACGTAACTGTACTAAATAAAATATAAATGAAAATGTTCTATGGAACCGGGGTGGCTTTGGTAACGCCTTTTAAATCGAATTTTGAGGTAGATATACCTGCCTTAGAGCGTGTAGTAAAGTACCAAATTGACAATGGAATCGATTACCTTGTTGTTTTAGGAACCACGGGTGAAAGCGTCACTTTAACCAAGCCCGAAAAGCAAGTGGTAATCGACACCGTAATTCGTGTGAATGATGGACGACTGCCTTTGGTTTTGGGAGTGGGAGGAAATGATACCGCGGCAGTGGTAAACGAATTGAAAGAGCGCGATCTGACAGCCTTTTCAGGGATACTCTCGGTATCGCCTATGTACAATAAACCAACTCAAGAAGGAATCTACCAACACTTTGCTGCAGTGTCAAAAGCTAGTCCAATTCCTGTTATTTTGTACAATGTACCGGGACGAACTGCCTCTAACATGCTTCCTGAAACAGTAATTCGTTTGGCTAATGATTTTGAGAACATCATTGCCATTAAAGAAGCGGCGGGAGATTTGGTACAAGCCATGCGAATTATTGCAGACGCACCCAAAGATTTCCTAGTGATTTCCGGGGACGACATGATTGCATTGCCTATGGTTTTGGCAGGTGGTGCAGGGGTAATCTCGGTTATTGGAGAAGGGTTTCCAAAGGAATTTTCTAAAATGATTCACTTAGGACTTGAAAATAAAGTTCAAGAGGCCTTCCAACTTCATTATAGATTAGCACCCGCCATTGATTATATTTTTGCGGAAGGCAATCCTGCCGGAATCAAAGCTGTTTTTAAAGAACTGGGCATTTGCGGTGATACCGTGCGCTTGCCACTGGTAGGCATAAGTAGTGCTCTAGGGAATAAAATAAAGTCGTTTGTAGCATCGTTTTAAGAGCGTTGCCGCATTGATTTCAGTTAAACTTTTCAGAAATAAGGATTTGAGCGGGGTCAAGGCGCTATTTTAGCTGAAGATTTAGTTTTTGTAATCACGTTTTATTCACTACTTTTGCACGATGTTTTTTAAAACAATGAAAAAGCCTCTATTAATTGTCTTTGCCGCGCTGGCGCTTGTATCATGTAGCGAGTATCAAAAATTACTCCGTTCCGATGATGTACAACGTAAGTATTCAGTGGCAGACTCTTTATATAAAGAGGGGAAATACAAAAAAGCTTTGGGGCTTATGGAACAAATTGTTCCGGTATATAGAGGGAAACCTCAAGCAGAACCTTTGATGTTCCGTTATTCAAATACGTTTTACAACCTCGAAGATTACTATTTGGCGGGCTACCAGTTTGAACGATTTGCAACCTCTTATCCGAAAAGCGATAGTGTAGAAATTGCTTCTTATCGATCTGCTAAAAGTTATTACGAATTGTCTCCCCGATTCTCGTTAGATCAAAAAGACACCTATACGGCTTTAGAAAAATTGCAATCCTTTGTAGATCGATTCCCAAATTCGACTTACCGAGTGGAAGCCAATTCCATGGTAAACGAATTGAAAGAGAAGTTAGAGCTCAAGGATATAAGCACAGCGAAGCAGTACCTTCGTATTTCAGATTACAAAGCAGCGATTGGAGCGTTTGAAAATTTTATTTTGGACCACCCAGGATCTCAATACCGTCAAGATGCTTACTACGGTAGGTTTGAATCGGCCTATTTATTAGCAATAAACAGTGTTCCAAGACTTGTTGAAGAACGTCTAATCGAATCAAAAAAATATTACGAGAGTTTTAATAAATATTACGGAGCGAGTGAGTTAAAGGCAGATGCCGATGAAATCCTAAGTGATGTTGAAAAACGACTTTTAGAAAAACAAACAGAAATTAATTAAGGATTATGAGCGATATTAAAAATTCAGAGGCACCTATCAACACGACCACGATTGATAAAAATTTGATCGACCAACCTACCGACAATATTTACGAAGCCATTTCGATTATTGCCAAAAGAGCGGTTCAAATTAATGGAGACATTAAAAAAGAGTTGATTGAGAAATTGGACGAATTTGCGACCTACAATGATAGTCTGGAGGAGATTTTTGAAAACAAGGAACAAATTGAAGTTTCTAAGTTTTACGAAAAATTACCAAAGCCACATGCATTAGCTGTTCAAGAATGGTTGGAAAATAAAATTTACCACCGTAACACTCAGGACGAAGACATTACAAAGTAACAATCATGTCGGTACTAAGTGGTAAAAAAATATTGCTTGGCGTGACTGCCGGTATTGCCGCTTATAAAAGTGCCTTCTTGGTAAGATTATTGGTAAAGAAAGGTGCCGAAGTTCGTGTGGTCATGACACCGGCAGCAAAAGAATTCGTGACTCCACTTACGTTGTCTACCTTATCCAAAAACGAAGTCCTTTCTACATTTACCGATGAAGATAATGAAAATGCCCAATGGAATAACCACGTAGCGTTAGGACTTTGGGCTGATTTATTTTTAATAGCTCCCGCTACGGCGAATACCCTTTCCAAAATGGCCCACGGGAATAGTGACAACCTTCTTGTTGCTACCTATCTTTCGGCGAAATGCCCTGTGTATTTTGCTCCAGCCATGGACTTAGACATGTACCAGCATCCTTCGACCAAAGAAACTTTTGAGACATTGGCGAGTTTTGGGAACACCATCATCCCTGCTGCTCATGGTGAATTGGCAAGTGGTCTCGTGGGACAAGGAAGAATGGCAGAACCTGAAGAGATTGTCTCTTTTTTAGAACAAGATATCTTAAACAGTTTGCCTTTAAAGAATAAGAAATTTCTCATTACAGCAGGTCCAACCTATGAAGCCATAGACCCTGTGCGTTTTATTGGGAACCATTCAAGTGGAAAAATGGGGTATGCACTCGCTTCCGAAGCAGCTCGACTTGGTGCCGAAGTAACATTGATTTCCGGTCCTTCAAGTGAAAAAATACCGGAAGGCTCCCTCCAAGTAATAAAGGTTACTTCTGCACAAGAAATGTATGAAGCCGTTGAACCTTTATTTAGAAATTGCGATGTAGCGATACTTAGTGCGGCCGTGGCAGACTATAGACCAAAAAATGTCGCTTCTCAAAAGATTAAAAAGAAAGAACAAGGATTAGTATTGGAACTGGAAAAGACCAGAGACATTTTGGCTTCATTAGGAAACGAAAAGAAAAATCAGTTTTTGGTAGGCTTTGCATTGGAAACTGAAAATGAATTGGAAAATGCAAAAACCAAGCTCAAAAAAAAGAATTTAGATTTAATTGTATTAAATTCGCTGAACGACGAAGGAGTGGCCTTTGGCGCGAATACCAATAAGGTAACGCTCATTGATGCGAACAATAAAATTGATTCCTTTGGAGTTAAAGAAAAGAAAGATGTTGCCAGAGACATCATTGAAACAATCATAGAAAAGCTAAATGCGTAAATATTACTTTTTCATTCTTTTAGGTTTATCGATAGGAACCCTTCAGGCACAAGAACTTAATGCAACAGTGACCATCGATGCTGAACAAACAGGGCAGCCCAATTATCAAGTATTTCGGACATTAAAAGACCAGCTAACCGATTTATTGAATAACACCAAATGGACCGACCAGGAATTTAAGAATCAAGAACGCATCGATTGTAATTTTACCCTCATCATTCAAAGTTTTGAGTCGACGTCGTTTACAGGAACCCTCCAGGTGCAGGCTTCTAGAACCATTTACAATTCGACCTACGATTCACCGATCTACAATTACAACGATCGTCAGTTTTCATTCGAATATTCAGAATTTCAACCGTTGGTATTTAACATCAATACTTTCAATTCCAATTTAGTTTCAGTGCTCGCTTACCACGTGTATACGATTATTGGTCTCGATGCTGATTCATTTAAAATGAATGGTGGTGATAGCTATTTTAACATTGCGAAACAAATTGTAAATACAGCGGCTTCAAGCAATTTCCAGGGTTGGAAAGCAACCGATGGAACTCAGTCTCGCTTTCGATACAACGACGCAATGATATCCAATGTTTATCAAGAATTCAGAGAAGCGATGTACCTTTACCATCGTTTAGGGCTTGACTTGATGGATAGTAACGCTCGAAATGCAAAAATGGGAGTGATTAATGCCGTTGCGAAATTAAAGAGTGTGAACGACCGTCGACCGAACTCCTTTTTATTAAGAACCTTCTTTGATGCTAAGGCCGATGAAATTGAGCAAATTTTCAGTGGTGGGCCGCAGGTAGATATAAATACCTTGGTTGAAAATTTAAAACGAATCGCACCAACCCGCAGTGCCAATTGGGGTAAAATAAAACTCTAGTTTTTTATTTGTTGAAATAATTTTTCTCTCTTAACTTGGGGGTGAACAAATCAATTCATTTTCTTATCCTTTTCTGATCAGTGATAACAACCCTTGTCATAAAGAATTATGCATTAATTGAAGATATCAAGGTATCCTTCAATAAAGGGATGACTGTAATTACGGGAGAGACAGGAGCGGGGAAATCCATTTTATTGAATGCCTTGGGATTAGTTTTGGGGAAGCGCGCCGACTCCAAAGTAGCGAGAGATCCTTCGAAGAAATGTTTTGTCGAGGCCGAGTTTTATATTGCTCCTTATAAATTACAAGGGCTGTTTGAACAGCACGAAATGGATTATCACGATGAGACCATCATTCGTCGTGAAATACAGCCAAGCGGCAAGTCAAGAGCTTTTGTGAACGATAGTCCTGTGACGCTGCAGCAGTTGCAAACCATTGGAGAATTGCTCATCGATGTTCACAATCAAAACGACACGGCCCGGTTGGTTTCAGAGGATTATCAATTTACCATTTTGGATTCGGTTGCCGATACAGCACATTTGCTCCTTGAATACCGAAATCTCTTCAAAAACTATAAAGAACAAAGTCAAGCATTGACGCATTTAAAGGAAGAAAAGGCGGAGGCGCTTCGCGAGCAAGATTATTTGCAGTTTGTTTATCAAGAATTATTGGATGCTGAGTTAAGAACGATGGACCAAAGTTCTTTGGAAGAAACTTACGAAAAGTTAAATAATGTAGAAGCCATTCAAGAAGGTTTGTCGGAGGCATTGCAAATTTTGGTTCAAGAAGAAACCGGGGGAGTAGCATTACTAACACGCGTACGAGGGATCCTTCAGAAAATCCAGTCGTTTGGTTCCGAATACCAGGAATTATGGGAGCGCGTGAACAGCTCGCTTATTGAGTTAGAAGATGTTTCCGAAGAACTGGAAGGTTCGTTAGAAACGCTTGATGCAAATCCGGAACTCTTGGCTGCCACAAATGAAAAATTAAAAAACTTGTATCGCTTGCAGCAAAAGCATGCCATGGAAAGTGTTGAAGAATTAATCGAATTCGAAGCAAATTTGGAGCAAAAGCTTGCTCGATTCACTAGCGTAGACGACGGTATTTTAACACTTGAAAAAGAATTAGAATCCTTAAACATAAAATTAGAAGCACAAGGGGTAAAGCTTCATGAAAAACGAGAGCAAGCATTGCCGTCGCTTCAGGAGCACATAGAGCAACTATTACAGCAGTTAGGGCTGCCCAATGCGCGCATTGCTTTCGATTTGCAAAAGACCCCGAGTTATCGCATGCATGGAATGGATGCTCTTGAGGTTTTATTTTCGGCCAACAAAGGGGTGAAGATGGGGCCAATCGAGAAAGTAGCTTCGGGTGGAGAAATGAGTCGTGTGATGTTGGTGGTAAAGGCCATTTTAGCGCAACATAAAGAATTGCCGACCATTATTTTTGATGAAATTGACACGGGAGTATCGGGAGAGATTGCTCATAAAATGGCAGAGATCCTTTCAGCAATAAGTAAAAAAGTGCAGGTGTTTAGTATTACCCACCTTCCTCAAACTGCGGCGAAAGGAGATTTTCATAAGAAGGTCTACAAAGTTGACGATAAGGGGATGACACGCACTTTAATTAAGGATTTATCGCAAGAAGAACGCATTCTGGAAATTGCTCAGATGATTGGAGGCAGTACAGTGAGTGATTCGGCGCTATTGCATGCCAAACAATTACTGAATTAATGTATATTTACAATCTATAATCAATCCAAAAATCAATGGCTTATAATTTATTAAAAGGGAAAAAAGGAATCATTTTTGGGGCCTTGGATGAAAATTCCATCGCTTGGAAAACCGCTGAACGAGTTCATGAAGAAGGGGGAACATTTGTGCTTACGAATGCTCCAATTGCAATGCGAATGGGACAAATTAATCAATTGGCTGAAAAAACAAACAGCATCATCGTACCGGCGGATGCGACCAATCTGGACGATTTAAATGAATTGGTGTCTAAAGCGACTGAGCATTTAGGGGGTAAACTCGACTTTGTGCTGCATTCCATTGGGATGTCGGTAAATGTGCGAAAAGGAAAACATTACACCGACCAAAATTACGATTGGACGCAAAAAGGTTGGGATGTTTCTGCACTATCTTTTCATAAAACCATGCAAGTGCTCTACCAAAAGGATGCAATGAATGAATGGGGAAGTGTTGTCGCGCTTACTTATATGGCTGCGCAACGCGTATTTCCAGATTACAATGATATGGCAGATAATAAGGCGTATTTAGAGTCTATTGCAAGAAGTTTTGGTTACTTTTTTGGAAAGGAGAAAAAAGTTCGAGTGAATACCATTTCGCAATCGCCAACACCTACAACGGCAGGGCAAGGAGTAAAAGGTTTTGATGGGTTTATCGCCTATGCAGATAAGATGTCACCACTAGGAAATGCAACCGCTTTGGATTGCGCGAATTACACGATAGCTATGTTTAGCGATCTTACGAAACGAGTTACGCTTCAAAACTTATATAATGATGGCGGATTTTCGAATATGGGAGTGAGCAATGAGGTTATGGAAAGTTTCATGAAAGAGTAGGTAACTACTTGATAAACAAATAAAAGAGCCTGTTTTTGTACAGGCTTTTTTTATTGTCTTGTACATGGTTAAAAAAATCATAAAAACTTGTATCAAAAACTTTTGCAGTTCCCTTTTTTTTGAATATTTTTAATACTTATTAACTAATCTATTAATATAAATTATGAAAAAATTTACTTTATTAATTGCGATGCTCTTTTGCATCCTGGGTTATAGCCAAAATCAGTCTTCGGCTTTGAAGACGACGAAAGGCACTTCTACCCAGATAGAAGGAGCAAAAAAACAAACAGTTAAGGCTATCGGACTCGTTAGCGGTGCTGTGAAATCTAATGCTAGAAAGTCTTCAAATGCTTTGAATGTTCAGAGCAGAGTACAGGCTTCTTCAAATTTGGCACAATCTGATGCCAGAATTCCTGAATTGTTGGAACGAATGGAATCATTGTCTAATAACTTAGGAAGTGTAAATGAGTTTTTTAGTTCTGAAGAGCAAAATTTGTTAAGACAATATTTTTCTCTTAATAATGGAGTAATTTCATCTAGAACTAGTAATATTCCAGCTGCTTTTGCAAACGCAAATGATATGAAAGCTGGTGTTTCTGCTTCAGCAGGAATGACTACTTACAACGTAACAACTTTCAACGGTACTTCTTTCACTAATAATGGAAATAGTATGTTGCCAGAACTTGCTTACACGAGTGGTCCTTACTTTAATATTCCTGGTACTCCGGATGTTAGCCAATTACAAGATGCTTCTCTTGGAATGGGAACTTTTGGTTTTGGAGCACAAATAGTTGCTGGGAACAGAGTAGCGGAAGATTTTGTTTTGGCGGACGATTATGACATTACGTCTATGGTTTTTTATGCCTACCAATCTTTCGAAACAGCTCCAACTGTTAATGAAATAAACTTGCAAATTTGGGATGGTGATCCTGCAGATCCGGGAAGTTCGGTAATCTTTGGAGACACCTCAACCAATGTGCTAACAAGTGCTGTAGCAAGTGGCGCTTACCGTCAATTGGAGAGCGCTCCTGGAAATTTAGACCGTCATCTTAACGCAGTAACTGTTGAAGTTACAGGTTTATCCTTGGCTGCAGGAACTTACTGGGTTGATTATTCTTTTGGTGGAACTGGGGCATCAGGCCCATGGGCTCCTCCAGTAGTAATCACAGGACAATCTGCTACCGGAAATGCAAAACAATCGATTGGTGGTGTTTGGGGAGATTTAGTTGACGTAGGGGCTCAAGGGCTTCCTATTGAAGTTTATGGTGACTGTACCAGCTGTGGCGGTGGAGGAGGAACTCCAGTTGCTTACGGACAAAATGCTTCTACAGGTGATTATGTAAGTTATGACCCAGCTGCTCCTGAGGTATTAACTCCATTAGGAGTTTCGCCTGCACCCACTTTTGAAGGTGGAGGAGCAATTGATCCAAACGACCCAGCAACGGCTTATTCGATGGATGTTGGTGGTGAGTTTTATAGTATAGATGTTGCTACAGGAGTATACACTACTTTAGGAACTGTAAATCAACCGGGTTCTGAGACTGTCTCTGGATTAGAATTTGATCCTGTGAGTGGTACCTTATACATGTTAACTACAGATATTACAACAAGTACCTTGTCTACTATTGATATCGGAGCACTTACTTCTACACCGATTGCTGCAACAGGAATGGCCGGAGGTATCGCTTTAGCAATTGATGGTGCAGGTAACGGATGGAGCTATGATATTTTAGATGATAACTTCTATTCTGTAGATTTGACAACTGGAGCAGCTGCTATCGTTGGTCCTCTAGGATTTGATGCTAATTTTGGACAAGGAATGACTTATGACCCAGGATCTGATCAAATTTATATGTCTGCATTCAACAATGGTGCTTTTCAACCAGAGTGGAGAATTGTTGACTCTTCAAACGGTTCTTCTACCTTAGTTGGTGTTCTTGGAGCAACAACTCCAGGTGGACTTAACCAATTAGGTTGGTGTGGTGTTACCGGCTCCGGTGGTGGAGGTGGTGGTGGTGACGAATGTAACCAAGAAGTCCTTTCTAATAATTGGGAAAATGGGTTCTTTACAGGTACTGGACCTTTGGCACCAGGCCAGGTTATCGCAACGGACATTACAGTTGACGCCGATGTAGACTTTAGTTTAACAACTATAAACGCACAGATGGGGGCTCGAGGATCTGGCTCAACAATTACAAGTGCTGACATTATTATATATGGAGAATCAGGTGGTTTTCCTGATAATGGAAACATTATTGCCACGTATAATGGTGTAGTTCCAACTTCTCAAGCATTTACTCAGGTAGTATTTACTGAATTTGATGCATTAGATGTAACTTTTGACATTCCTGCAACAGATTTACCTGGGCAAGTAGGTGTTCCAACTAAATATTGGGTGAGTATTTATGGTACTTCATCTATTAATGACGATGTAATTTGGGAGGCCACATCAGCATCCCTAGAAGGTCTTGAGGCAGTATTTTCAGTAGACAATGGAGCAACATGGGCAGGATATGCTTCACCATTTGATATGGTGTATAACTTTTCTGGAGAATGTACTGACATTACAGTAATTCCAGATCCAACCTATGATACTTGTGATGGAGCATTACCTATTAATTGTGGTGAAGCTGTACAAGGAGACACATTAACTGCTACTACAGATGCAGTACCTGATTGTGATCCTAATGTACCTGGAGCTCCAGGAGTATGGTATAAGTTTGAAGATACTTCCGGATTAGCCTCTAACATATTGGTGAGTACTTGTAGTGCAAATACTGATTACGATACTCAGCTTACAATATATACTGGGGATTGTCCAAATGGATTAGTTTGTGTAACTAACAATGATGATTCACCAAACTGTTCAAATTTCCAATCAGAAGCTGAATTCTCTTCAGATGGAAATAGTACTTTCTATATCTTGGTGCAAGGTTGGAATGGTTCTGTAGGTAACTTTGAGTTAACCTTAACATGTGAATTTATTCCACCACCAAACGATGAAATCGCAAATGCGATCGATCTTGATGAAGTAGGATGTCCATTTACTGATGAAGATGTAGCAATGCCTGCTGCCACAGAGGAAGATGGTACTCCAACTGACTGTGATATCACTGGTGCTGCTGGTGTATGGTATGTATTCACTCCTGAATTGAATGGTTTCATTACAGGAACTATTGGTACTCCATCTGGAGGTGCAGGAGTTACTAACTTGACAGTAAATAACGGACCTTTACAAGGTGCTTACAATCCTGTAGCTGCTGGATTTGGTGGAGAAATACCAACCACTCCTATAACAGAAGATGGAGTTGTTGTTATTGATGATGATGCAACAGGTGATCCTAACGATGCTTGTGATCCAATTATCAATGGTGCTGATTTGAACGGCAAGATTGCAGTTTTAAGACGTGGTTCTTGTGAATTTGGACTGAAAGCCTTGGCGGCACAGAATGAAGGAGCCGTGGCTGTTGTTGTGGTGAATAACCAACCTGGTGATCCTATCGTTATGGGAGGTGGAGAATTTGGAGATCAGGTTACAATACCTGCAGTTATGATCTCTGATGAAGAAGGTGAACCAATTATTGCTGCAATATTAGGAGGCGATACAGTGAATATGACCTTAGTTTCGGATACGGTTGCTGGTGTTAGTTCAATTACCTTCTATACTGCTCCTGATGAGTCTTCTACCGAGGACGAATTAGTATTAGTAGACTATTTCCAAAACCAGTGTTTGCCAAGTGAAACTGCTACGATTCCAGTAGTTGCTAATCAAACATACTACTGTTTTGTAGTGAACACGGGTGCAGTCACTGATATCATCTTTGATAACTGTCAGTTAAGTACAGAAAGTAATGAAATCGAAGGATTCGCTTATTATCCAAACCCAGCGAACGATAGAGTTAATTTATCATCAGTTGATAATATTGAGAAAGTTGCAGTTTACAATATCCTAGGTCAAAAACTTATGGATCTAAATGTAAATGCAACAACCACTGAGTTAAATGTTTCTAACCTTGCTGCAGGTACTTACATTATGGAAGTAACTGTAAATGGTCAACGAGGCACTTACAAGGTGATTAAAAGATAATTTTTTCTAATTTATTTTGAAGAAGCCATCCCGATGTATCGGGGTGGCTTTTTTAATTAAGTACCTTTGTGTTCATGAACTTGAGCTATTCTTTTATTATTCCTGTTTTCAATAGACCCAATGAAATTGAAGAGTTACTTGACAGTTTTGTGAGTTTAGAGACAAAGGATGCATACGAAATTGTAATTGTAGAAGATGGATCGACCATAAGTTGCGAGCACGTTGTTTTGAACTACAAGAACCAACTCGAAATAAATTACCTGGTAAAGGACAATTCAGGTCCCGGGGACTCTCGTAACTATGGGATGAAACGTGCAAAAGGAAATTATTTTATCATTTTGGATTCAGATTGCCTATTACCGCCCAATTACCTTCATAGTGTATCGGAATTTCTTCAATATAAGTACGTAGATTGTTTTGGAGGTCCGGATGCCGCCCATCAAAGCTTTACAAAACTTCAAAAGGCCATCAATTATGTTATGACTTCCTTGCTAACCACAGGGGGGATAAGGGGAAATAAAAAAGGAGTTCAAAAGTTTGAACCTAGAAGCTTTAATATGGGAATATCAAAGAAAGCTTTTGAAGCGACCCAAGGATTTTCCAAAATTCATCCCGGAGAAGATCCGGATCTTTCTCAACGAATAGTAAAGGCAGGGTTGGAAACAACATTTATCCCAAATGCTTTTGTCTATCATAAGAGAAGAATCTCGTGGGGGAAGTTTTATACCCAAG
>JAHEMY010000179.1:1971-3430 GCA_024643425.1 Flavobacteriaceae bacterium | reverse complement strand
AAAAAGAATACCTAAACTCCTTGGTTACGGACCTCAATGAAGACATCAATAAAATATCCTTTGCCTTGAATGGTAACGTAAAATTGGTGGAAGGATTAGAAGCATTGTTAGACCTCATTGCCGAACCCTTAGATACGGAAGAAAAACAGCGAAAGGTGTTCCTGAATTCAGTGAAATATACGTATTGGTATTTGAATGTCGATTTTTCAGAAAATACCTTATCACAATTAATAAACAACAACGGATTTCAATTAATTAAGGACAAAGAAATCACGGATGCTATTCTTCAGTATCAAAAAGGCATTCTCAAAAGCAAACAGCAGTATGACGAATTATTCAATTATTTCCATGCCTTAGAGGAACGGCAGAAAGAATTATTCAATCTAAGTTTAGGGAGAGAAGCGTACAACTTCTTAGAGGAAAATTATCTAAATATGTTTGAACCGCTCGAGGCTTTTGATCAATTAATCCCCCAAGGAAATTACATCGTAAACAAGGACTCGAATGTTCTCAATGCGCATTACGGAGATATTCTTTTTTATAAAACAACTATGAGTCTCACAAACGACTTCATAAAAGAGCAAAACAACATGGCAAAAGATTTAATTCACCTCATTGAGAAAAAATACAAGCTAAATGATTAAATTTTTCCGCGATGTTCGTCAGAAGCTGTTATCCCAAGGAAAAACTGGGAAGTATTTTAAGTATGCCATTGGTGAGATCATTTTGGTAGTGATTGGAATCCTGATTGCTTTACAGATCAACAATTGGAATAACCAACAACAAAACATTGAAAAGGAACAACGTATCTTATCGAGCTTGCATGCCGAATTCAGTCAGAATTTAGAGGAATTGAGGAGGGACCATATACTCAATATCTATAGTTTAAATGCATGTGTCGCTATTCTTAGTTTGGACAAGCAAGGGCCCGTTGACCCTAAAAAAATAGATAGTTTAATAGGGAAAGCCTACAATTACGCCACTTTTGATGCCCGTGTTGGGGTGATTACCGATATCATTGCCTCAGGAAATCTGGAACTCATACGGGATGAAAACTTACGTTATGTACTGAACCAATGGACGGCCGAATTGAATGATTATGTGGAGGACGTAATCATCCGTAGGGATTATTGGGTCCAAAATTTCGGTCCGTTGGTCGATTCATTCATTCCGACTAGAAATTCAGATGCAGCGCAAGATCGTCCGGATTATAAACGGGAAATTGTGATTAAGCCTATGGAAGTACCTGCAGAAAATTATGTTCGTTTTTTAAACGACCTAAAAATGGATGGTGCCATGTTTAATTACTATATCAACCAGTCTTTCGTGACTACGAATGAAGAATCCATTGAAGCCTATTTACTGAATGTGCTTACCTTAATCGAACAGAACAGACAGCATGATTAAATTTTTTCGAACCCTTAGACGCGAATTTATGGTGCAACAAAAAACCGCTAAA
>JAHEMY010000179.1:0-1871 GCA_024643425.1 Flavobacteriaceae bacterium | reverse complement strand
GAAGAATCCATTGAAGCCTATTTACTGAATGTGCTTACCTTAATCGAACAGAACAGACAGCATGATTAAATTTTTTCGAACCCTTAGACGCGAATTTATGGTGCAACAAAAAACCGCTAAATATTTTAAATACGCACTTGGCGAAATCGTTCTAGTGGTGATTGGAATCCTCATTGCTTTACAAATTAATAACTGGAACGAACAGAGAAAAGTATTGGCCGAAGAACAAAGAGCCTTAGTGAATATTCAGCAGGACTTTTTGAAAAGTAAAGAACTCTTAAGTAAAGTGACCGAAGATACTCAGCTCGCTATAGAATCCGGACTTAAAATCTTAAATCATACCGGAAAAAAGGTAAAGCCAACAACGGAAGAGGAATTAAATGACTTGTTGAATAAAGTTTTCAATAGCTCCCCTTACTATGCTCAAAATGGATTTTTAGACGATTTAATAGGTGCAGGAAAATTGAGCATTATTAAAAATACCGAATTACGCAACTTACTTTCTTCTTGGAAACCACGTTTGGAAATACTCAATCAAAAATTTGAAGATTTGGTCGAAGAAGAATCCTTGTTAAACAATTTTATTTTGGACCATGGCAGTTGGTTAAATGCAGACCAAGTTAGTACCTTAAAAAGGAATGTCAAGTTTCCTACCTCCGGATTTGAAATAGATAATCGAACGATGCTTGAACTCCTAAAATTTGAAAATCTTGTTGAAAATTATGTGATTGCCAGCGATAATTATCAATTAGACCAACAACCTACTGCCGAGTTGTTGGATACAATTTTGGCAGTATTGGAAAAAGAGCTTAAAGAAAAGGAATGACACAATTTCGCAACAATTTAAACGCTCAGACTAAACAAGTTGGTCTATTTGTAATCTTTATCATGCTATATTTTGGTTCATGTATAGATGTGTTTGCACAAAGCGCCGATGAATTGGCCATTGTAGCCCTTTTGGAAAAAGAAGCTGCAACTTGGAAGGCCGGTGATATCGAAGGTCATGCCGAGTGTTGGAAGGTCCAGCCCTACAGCCGAATTTTAGTATCGACGAGCCAAGGCACACTTTTGGATGTTCCACCGGAGGTGATGATCCATCCGGCACCTGAAATGTTAGGTAAAGGAGGTAATGCTAAATTCTCCAACATCAAAATGCACATTGATGGCAACAGTGCATGGGTAAACCACGATGAAACTTCAACTTCCACAGACGGTAAAAAAACCTTGAGTCATGAATTTCGAATTTTAGAAAAAATCGACGGTCGGTGGAAATTAGTGGGACAATCCATTCATCAATATCCGTCAAAAGAAAACTAAAGAAATCTTCATTTCCTCAACTCCAATAATATGCTACCATGGTGATTTCACCATTAAAATAGTGTTGAATCCATTTCCGTTCAAGTCACATTTTCCGTAACTTTAAGTAGTAAATAGAAAAAGTTCATTTCAAAATTTGCGCCTTTTTAAAAGGACGGAAAAACAATGAAATTCATTGATTATTATAAAGTAT
This sequence comes from Flavobacteriaceae bacterium, assembly GCA_024643425.1. Lineage (GTDB taxonomy): Bacteria > Bacteroidota > Bacteroidia > Flavobacteriales > Flavobacteriaceae > JAHEMY01. The sequence goes on along the minus strand of JAHEMY010000179.1, from coordinate 361 downwards.
TGGGCGTTGAAAAATCGGCCACCGAAAAGGAAATAAAAAATGCCTATCGGAAAATGGCGCGAAAGTACCATCCGGATGTCAATCCCGACAATAAGGAAGCCGAACAAAAATTCAAAGAGATCAATGAAGCCAATGAGGTGTTAAGTCATCCCGAGAATCGTAAAAAATACGATAAGTACGGTATGGATTGGCAACATGGGGAAGAGTATGAAAAAGCCCAGCAGCAACAAAGAGCGCGCTATCAATCTAGCGGACAACAGCAATATGAAGATTCGGATTACTCCGACTTCTTTGAATCGATGTTTGGAGGAGGAAAGACCTCGTCACAACGCACACGTGGCGTTAAGTTTAAAGGTCAGGA
>JAHEMY010000067.1 GCA_024643425.1 Flavobacteriaceae bacterium | reverse complement strand
TATCGTCTAAATAGTCCGGAGTTCCGTTTCCATTCGTATCGGTAAATTCAACCGTACGGATTGTAGTCTCCATAGTTTCTTCGTTAAAGGTGCGACTTATTTCTACCTCATTCGGCAGGTAGGTTGGATCGTTATCTCCAACTGCCAAGATGTATTCATGAGTAACAATTTCTTCTGAGGTAGGTCGTCCATCGCCATCATCATCGGCATCAAAAAAGTTTGGCAACCCATTTTCATCTGTATCATCATCCTCTTCAATTTGATTCATATTTAAATCTTCCAAAATTGAAGGGATACCATCGTTATCCTGATCCCCTTGTCGATTCAAATATACTTGGTAGGTAAAAATAAGCTGTGCGTAAAAAGGAATTGCTGAGGAACTTGGCGGACTCACATAATAGCCAAGTCCTGAAGGAATAAATACTGCACCAACGCCATAGTCGGTAAAGCTAATGCTTCCATCACCTGCAACTTCAGGTGGGTTTGGCGAGGTACGCGTTTCGATAACTCCATCTTGAAACCCATTCACAACATTCGTTAGGTCGAAGTTAATAGGGGTTACAGCACTATCAAAAAATTTGGTGTATGGAGATCCAACAAATTCAGTATTTAAATACGTACCTTCATAAGTAAGGGTTACGATATCCGGGAATTTAGGATATTCCCCTCCTCCTTCCAAGGCATTTAAGTAGTACAGCTTGTAGGTTACTTCCATATCTACACGATCGACTACTGTTTTTGAGGAAACTTGCTGCATTAAAGGAATCTTATCGGCATTGTCTCCTGCAATCGTATCGAATTTTATTTTAAAATCAAAGCCCGCCGGCGGATTGTCAAATTCTTCGTAATTATAGAAATGGGTTTCCAAATATTCTTCAATAATCGCCGTAGATACCGGTGCTTCTTCACCTCGATCCCGTGCAGGCACAAAGGTAAATCCGTCGTCCTCCTTTTTACAAGAGAAGATCGCGCCTACCGCAACCAAAATAAATAACGCTATAGAAAGGGATTTTTTCATCTTCAATTTTTAGATGGCGCAAGATACAATTTTCCGCTATTTTTGTAGAAGCTTTAACGCACAATTAAGCCTGAACGTATGAGGATTGATAAATATTTATGGTGTACTCGATATTACAAAACACGAAACATTGCTACCCAAGCTTGTAAAAAGGGTGCAATAAAGGTGAATGGTGATTCGGCAAAGCCATCCAGAGAAGTCTTTCCCGGCGATTCGATTCAATTAAGAAAAGATCAAATTCGCTATAGCTTGGATGTAATTGAAATCCCTGAAAGTAGAGTTGGTGCAAAACTCGTAAACCTTTATCGAATCGACACAACTCCGAAAGAGGCCTTCGAAAATCAAGAGTTGTTGAAATCGGCTAAGGATTATTACCGTTCAAAAGGAGTAGGACGCCCCACCAAAAAAGACCGAAGGGATTTGGAAGATTTTACCGACACCACCGATGACTAATTTATTATCTTTGACCTTATGGAAGTGACCAATACCATTCTCAATCACAAAGAAATCGCTCATAAACTGAGACGCATGGCTTTTCAGATCTATGAAACCAATGTAAACGAAAAGGAAGTCGTGATTGCAGGCATCATGGACAATGGATATGTCTTGGCCAAAAAATTAAAGAGTGAAGTGGAAAAAATCTCTCCCATCAAGGTGACCCTTTGTGAAGTTTCCATGAATAAGAAAGCGCCCATTGGTTCGATTAGCTGTTCAAAAAAACTAGCCGATTTGGAGAACAAATCGCTGGTATTAGTCGACGATGTTTTAAATTCGGGCACCACCTTAATCTATGGTGTTAAATATTTTCTCGAGGTTCCATTAAAACAATTTAAAACGGCAGTATTGGTAGATCGAAGTCATAAGAAATATCCGGTCAAAGCCGACTTCAAAGGAATTTCATTATCTACTTCTTTAAATGTGAATGTGGTGGTTTCTTTTGAACGCAATAATTTCAGCGTTTCCTTAAAATAATTGAAGCAACACCTTCTCGGTAATTTCACGAACATCCAATTCCTCGCAATTAATCACAACAGCAGCCTGATTGTAATAAAAAGCTCTTTCGAATAGATGTTTTCGAATAAAATCGTTCAGTACTTCTTTGTTATTGATATGAGCAATTAAGGGCCTTTGTTCTCGTTCATCCCATAATCTATTTGTTAAGACTGCTACTGAAGTATTGAGGTAAATAGTAAGGACATCGAGGTTTTTGGTCAGGTCTTGCATTACTGAACCATAACAGGGGGTGCCGCCTCCCGTAGCGATCACGCAAGACTCCTTTTGCTGTAATATTTGAGTGAGGTATTTCGCTTCAATTTTCCGAAAATAGATTTCACCCTTTTCTTGAAATATGGACGTAATGGATTTTTCCTCTTTCTCTTGAATGTAAGTATCCAAATCGATAAAAGGAAGTTTCATTACTGTGGAAAGTTCGATCCCAACAGCAGATTTTCCAGAACCCATATAACCCAAAAGCACAATTTTCATAAGTGCAAATATCGGAATATCCCTTTTTAAAAAGGAAGAAAAAATTATTCTTAAATTTTTCCCGTATTTTACTTTGCTTAATAAATAGAATGATATTATATTTGCACCCGCAAACAGAGAAATCTTTTGTTGTGTTTCGGCGGGTGACGAGCCCGCTAAATTATTAATGACCTGGTAGCTCAGTTGGTAGAGCACCTCCCTTTTAAGGAGGTGGTCCTGGGTTCGAGCCCCAGCCAGGTCACAAAAAGAGTTAAGCCAACGGTTTAACTTTTTTTTTGTTCATTTGTGAGTCTTCTGTTTTTTTGGAAGCCTCCTACTGCCACCCGGGTGCTGGAATTGGTAGACAGGCACGGTTGAGGGCCGTGTGTACTAGTTACGTGTGGGTTCAAGTCCCATCCCGGGTACTAAACGCCGTTTTTTGCGGCGTTTTTTATTTTTTTACAATGAAACTAACATCATAAATTCTACAACTAGTTTCAATTCATAGCTACGCGAATATTCTCCTTTTAATTTTATACTATGGTGAAACAAAAGAGCCAAGAATTCAATGATTGCGATGTTTATTGTTAAATTTGTTTAAAATTGTTTGCATTTTATTAAACACACTTGTGATTTAAGCAATGAATTTTCATACCTTTCGCCATAAACTTTTTTCATGTCTGTTAGAACACTCTTTAGTATTAAAGATTTAGAAAATTTAAGCGGTGTTAAAGCCCATACCATTCGAATTTGGGAAAAACGCTATAATCTATTGCAGCCTGCGAGAACCGACACCAACATTCGTCAATACGATTTAGAAAATCTCAAACGACTGCTCAATGTTACGTTCTTATACGAAGAAGGCTATAAAATTTCCAAAATAGCCAAACTAACAGAAGAGGAAATCGTCGAGATTATTCAAGACAGTAGTGAAGAAAAACGGGATCACTATTCACTTCAAGCTTTTAAAACGGCCATGTTTGATTTCGATTACCGTTTGTTTACCGAGACTTACAACGCCCTTCTTAAAGAGAAATCGTTTGAAGAGACTTTTTTAGAAATTTTCATTCCTTTGCTCAACGAAATAGGGATGCTATGGCATACCGGAACCATTGATCCTGTGCATGAGCGATTTATTTCGGAATTGATTAAGCAGAAACTGATCATGAATATTCATGAAGCTCAATCGAAGCTCAAAGAAGGAATTAATCCAAGCTTTGCGCTATATCTTCCTTCTGAAGAAATTCATGAACTGGGATTGTTATTCGCGAATTACCTCATCCTTTCAAGGGGAATGCAAACCATATATTTGGGGAATAATATCCCGCTCACCAATCTCACGCATTTATTAAAGCATTATAACAAAATTACCTTCCTCTCCTATTTTACCGTGAAGCCCGATAATGTGACCGTCGAGGAGTATATTGATGCTTATAAAAACGAAATTGGCAATATCAACAACTACCAGTTGTGGCTTATGGGACATAAGATTCAAGGATTAACGCTTGATCCAAAATCTAAAGGAGTAACTTACGTTTACAGCCTTAAGGCGTTAAGAGACAAGCTCTCAAAATCAAATCATAAATAAAACCCAAAACTATTTTTTTGTTTAATTAAACATTATTTTTGTTCAACATAATGAAACAAAGTATAGCGATTATCGGTTCAGGGTTTTCTTCATTAGCAGCCTCCTGCTATTTGGCGAAGCAAGGTCATGAAATAACCATCTACGAAAAAAATGCTTCCATTGGAGGAAGGGCTAGACAATTTAAAAAGAATGGATTTACTTTCGATATGGGTCCCACTTGGTATTGGATGCCGGATGTCTTTGAGCGTTTCTTTTCAGATTTCAATAAAACTCCTTCACAGTATTACGACCTTATTAAGTTAAATCCTGCCTACTCGGTGTATTTTGGTATAGACGATGCCATTACCATTGAAGATTCGTTAGAAAAAATAAAACTTGCTTTTGAAAAAGAGGAACCGGGCAGTTCAAAAAAGCTTCAACAGTTTATGGATGAGGCCTTGGACAATTATAACATCGCTATAAAGGATTTGGTTTACCGCCCCGGGGTTTCTCCCTTAGAATTAGTGACACCGGTTACCATGAAAAAGATTGGGCAATTTTTTAGCACCATTAGTAAAGAGGTGCGTAAAGAATTCAAGAATCCTAAGCTTATTTCTATACTTGAATTTCCCGTATTATTTCTAGGCGCAAAACCTTCCAATACTCCAGCTTTTTATAGTTTTATGAATTATGCCGATTTTGGAATGGGTACTTTTCATCCAAAAAATGGCATGTACAGCGTAATTGATGGTATGCAACAATTAGCCTTAGAATTAGGGGTGACTATTCGCACGAATCAGAACGTAGAGAAAATAATTCTACAAAAAAATAAAGTTCATTCCTTGTTGGTCAATGGAGAAGAAATACCTGCACACATAGTTTTAAGCGGTGCCGATTACCACCACACAGAAACGTTACTTCCTCCAAGATTCCGACAGTATTCCGAATCGTATTGGGAGAAAAAAGTATTTGCACCTTCTTCTCTATTATTTTATGTTGGTTTTGATAAAAAACTAACGAATGTAAATCATCATACCCTCTTTTTCGATGTGCCTTTCGAGTCTCACGCTCAAGATATTTACGACCAACCAAAATGGCCGGAAGACCCATTATTTTATGCCAGTTTCCCTTCCAAAACAGATGCCGAGGCAGCACCTGAAGGACAAGAAGCCGGTATATTTTTAATCCCCTTAGCCCCGGGCTTAGACGATATTGAGGAGGTGCGAGAAGAGTATTTTGAAAAAATAATGGACCGTTTTGAGGCCATCACTCAGCAAGAAGTTAAAAAAAATGTTATATTTAAAGAGGCCTATTGTATCAACGACTTTATTGAAGACTACAACTCATATAAGGGCAATGCATACGGTCTGGCCAACACTTTATTCCAAACAGCTTTTTTACGCCCGAAGTTAAAAAGTAAGAAAGTAAAGGGATTATATTTTACGGGACAACTTACTGTTCCCGGCCCGGGAGTTCCCCCTTCTCTAATTTCGGGAAAAGTGGTCTCCGGGTTAATACAAAAAGATATTGATTCACTATGAAAGAATTATTTGATACGGTATCCCAGAGTTGTAGTAAAAAAGTGACGCACTCATACAGCACTTCTTTCTCATTGGCCACAAAAATGTTGGCTCCTGCGATACGTCAAGACATTTATAATATTTATGGATTTGTGCGTTTTGCCGATGAGATTGTGGACTCATTTCACGATTATGACAAGACCAGTTTGTTTAATCGATTTGAAATAGCGCTTACAGATGCGCTTAAAGACAGGATTAGTTTAAATCCTATATTGAATTCATTCCAGCATACGGTGCATGAATACAACATCGATCAAGAATTAATTGATGCCTTCATGAAAAGTATGCGTTTAGATTTGACCAAAAGTGTATATCAAACCGAAGAAGAGTTCAATCAATATATTTACGGTTCTGCCGATGTGGTTGGACTGATGTGCCTTAAAGTGTTTGTAAAAGGAGACCACGAGCAATATGAAGCTCTTAAAGAATCGGCCATGAGCCTAGGATCGGCCTTTCAAAAAGTGAATTTTTTGAGAGATTTAAAAGCAGATTTTGACAGCTTAAACCGCACCTATTTCCCTAATACCAATCTAGCCGAATTGGACGAAGCGTCAAAACAGCAAATCATTGACGACATTGAAAATGATTTCAAGAAAGGATATGAAGGAATCTTAAAATTACCTGCTGAAGCAAAATTCGGAGTATTTATGGCCTATCGCTATTATCGCCGTCTTCTTAAGAAATTAAAGAATACCCCTGCTTTGGAAATTAAAAATACCCGAATTCGAGTTCCTAATTATGAGAAGGTTGGTTTGCTTACGAGAAGTTATGTAAAATATCATTTAAATTTAGTTCGATAACGATGGATGTTGTTTTTTGGATCGTCATTTTTTTAACTACTTTTTGTGCCATGGAATTCATGGCATGGTTCACCCATAAATATGTGATGCATGGTTTCCTCTGGAGCCTGCATAAAGACCATCACAAAAAAGACCACGGTAGCTGGTGGGAACGCAACGATGCTTTCTTTTTGTTTTATGCAGCAGTGAGTATCTTCTGTTTTGTGCGCTGGCAGTATTACGGATTTTGGGCAGGCCTACCCATCGGACTGGGAATCTTTTCATACGGAGCGACCTATTTCATGGTACACGATATTTTTATTCATCAACGATTCAAAATGTTTCGCAATGCCAATAATTGGTATGCAAGAGGCATTCGTCGTGCACACAAAATTCATCACAAACATTTGGGAAAAGGTGAGGGAGAATGTTTTGGTATGTTATTCCCTCCTTTAAAGTATTTTAAAAAATAATGCATGGCGACCCTCTACCTCTGGCTCAACTTGGGGTCCTTTCTTGTACCATTTTTATTTAGTTTTCATCCTCGCATCCAGTTTTATAAAAAGTGGCCTTCCCTTTTTATTGGAATTGCTGTGATGATGGCCATTTTTATTCCTTGGGATATCGTCTTTACGCAGCAAGGGTATTGGGGGTTCAATGAAGCCTATCTTGCCGGAATCTTTATTTTCAATCTACCCCTGGAAGAGTGGTTGTTTTTTATATGCATTCCCTATGCGTGCGTATTTACCCATTATACCTTGATAAAACTAGTGCCTAATTTTAAGTTTGGTCCGAACACTACGAAAGCGATCTACTTATGTTTGGCCACAATTTTGATCATTACGCTCTGGTATGCTTATGGGAATTGGTACACCCTTATAAGCTTTATGTTTGCCCTTTTGGTTTTAGGAATTGCCTACAATTATGACAAACAAATTTTTCCTTCATTTTTTGCGACCTACCTCATAATTTTAATACCCTTCTTTATTGTGAACGGCATCCTTACCGGAAGTTTTATTCCTGAGCCGGTGGTGTGGTATAACAATGCCGAAAACCTAAGCTTTCGACTAGGAACTATTCCTGTGGAGGATACCATCTATAACTTAGGGATGCTTCTAACGGTGGTTCTGGTCACCGAATACTTGGAACGTAAAAAATTAAACACCTAACCCTATTATGATACGTCGCGTTATTTTATTTCTGGTTCTAAATTTTACTGCGCTTGCTTTGGGTAGCATTTTTACTACAGATGGCGTGGCCTCAGATTGGTATCAAGAATTAAACAAGGCTCCATGGACTCCTCCGGGTTGGGTATTTGGAGCAGCTTGGTCTCTTATTATGATTGCCTTTGCGATTTATATGGCCTATCTGGTTCCGAAGGTAAATTCATTAAAAATCCTCATCGGATTGTATGCCATTCAGTGGGTGTTGAATGTCTCTTGGAATCCAATCTTCTTTTTTCATCGTGAAGCCGGGATTGGATTAATTTCGATATCCTTACTCACGCTAGTGGTAGGCTATTTCCTATTCCAATATAAAAACACCCTGGGGGTAAAAAGTGTATTCATACTGCCGTATTTTATTTGGTTGATACTAGCCACTTCCTTGAATGCGTATATTGTTGCTTACAATTAATTTGAAAAACAAATGTTTCCAGCAGCTTTTTCCTCAAGGTACTGGGCATTTATAGGTGAAGCTCACTAATTTTATTTATCTTCGAACAATCACTTCAAAAACCCTTGAATGTCCCAACCCGACGCACTAATACTCGCTATGCAAAAAGGAAATGAAGCTGCATTTTCAAAAATATACGACCTCTATTCTAAGAATATCTATTCTGTTATTTATGTGATCTTGAGAGATCATGATCTCACAGAAGAAGTGTTACAAGATGTTTTTATCAAAGTTTGGAAAAATGCAAATTCCTACTCACTGGAAAAAGGACGATTTTATACTTGGTTATTGAATATTGCGAGAAATACAGCCATTGATAAAACCCGTTCAAAAGCTTATAAGAACAGTTCCAAAAACCTAAGTACCGATAATTTCGTAACTATATTGGCAGGACATGATCAATTAAGTGAAAAAACCGATGCGATTGGAATTCGAAAATTTGTAAATCAGTTAAAACCACTGTGCATCAAGTTAATCGACTTTTTATATTTCAAAGGGTATACGCAAGCGGAAACGTCTGAAGCCATGGAAACACCCTTAGGAACCATAAAAACACGCGCTAGAAATTGCATGAATGAATTACGAAAAATAACGCTTCAAGAAGGAACCCTATGAATTTGGAAGAACTTACATCCTCGGGAATGCTGGAACTCTATGTGATGGGAGCACTCTCACAAAGAGAGGCCTTGATCGTTGAAGAGGTTTTAGAGGCACATCCTAAAATAGTGCAAGAAATTGAAGCAATCGAAGCCACTTTGGTCAACCTTACCGCCGATGAATCCTTTGAGGTTCGAAAAGAGGTATGGAATCAAATTCAAAGTTCAATCACCGGCACACGCACTTTACAAAGTGATTCTCCGAAAACCAACTGGAGCATGCTAAGTGGCTGGGCAGCGGCCATCCTATTCCTAGGAGGAATCTTCTGGATGTTACAACAAAACAATTTATTGGAACAGGAAATACAAACAACCACCACTGAAAAAATTGTTTTACAAGAAAAGATAGAAAATACAGAGGATGCCCTAGTCGAAACTACCGAACTTTTAAACATCCTGCGTTCACAAGATTACCGAGAAATTGCATTGCCGGGTAATCCAACAGTTTCTCCAGAATCGTTTGCAAAGGTATATTACAACGATCGCGACAAGGTGGCTTACATCGACGTAAAAGGACTCCCAACACCACCGGAAGGAAAAGTATATCAGGTGTGGTCCCTTATTATGGACCCACTCACACCGCGAAGTGTTGGTGTGCTTGACGGGTATCGTACTTCAGAAAATAAAATATTCAAATTGGATAACATCCCCGATCCGGAAGCTTTCGGAATTACGTTAGAACCGACAGGAGGAAGTGAAAGCCCAACACTTTCACAATTGTATACCCTTGGTATGGTCACTATTTAAAAGGTCAAATCAGAACATAAAAAAAGTCATCCCTCGGGATGACTTTTCTTTTTTTGTATCAGACTTTCCTTACTACAAGGCCTCGATCTCTTTATTTAAAACCGGCCCTAACTCGAAGGCGGCCTCTTTAAGTTCCTCCTTAATGGAAGCTACCTCAGCAGTCATATTGTTTGCTCTATACACCAGCGCACTATGATAAAGCGCCATAGGCTCGGAGGTCTTTCCATCCACAAAGGTAGTTACAGTATTCAATGCCTCTTTGTTATTGCCAACCTTTAATTGAGCCAATGCCAGCAAATCATAGGTTTGCGGAGTAGCTCTATGTTGGACCTCCTCTTGTGCTAATGTTAAAGCTTGCTCCGGATTGCGATCTGCGAGTATTTCAATGAGATAGCTGTTATACATGGCGCCGTAATTCCCTTCATTTACCATGGCTATGAATGTATCCAGTTCTGCTTCCGATGCATCACTATTGTTTTCATATGCATATAATTCGGCCTTGAGCAAATGATAATCCGGCACATGGTGCAATTTCATGATGGCATCTAAAATTCGATGCGCTTCTTCAGTCTTTTGTTCCGCTGAAAAAACAATCCATGCAATTCCCTTTTTAGCATAGGCATTATCGGGTTGTAGTTCAAGGGTTTTTAAGTAATGTGCATAGGCTTCTTCAATCCTACCCGCATGACCATAATAGTCGGCGATATTGCTATACGTCCAAATTTTTAACGGGGTGCTTTTTCGAGATTCCGCTATTTCCTTTGCCAATTCCATATATCGAATCGCACTGTCCAAATCACCGGCATGATCGCTCCATTTTGAAAGACGGATCAGGTAATTATAATCGGACATGTCCTTTAATTCTGAAAGGTATTCATAGGCAGTTTTATAATCTCCTAATTCCATAGCAACATCAAACATCATAAGCTTTGTTGGCACCTTGGCCGAAACACCTTCATAACTTTGTTGTAATAGGTCTTGAGCTTCTTGAAACCGATGCTGGGTAATATAATTATGGGCAAGTCCGCGTTCCAATCCATCGCGATAATTGATGGCTGCTATAGCAAGCCCTCGTTTATAGAGCTTTTCTGCATGATATAAATTTTCAGCATCCCCAGTCGCTGCAAACAACTGTTCGTAGGTCCCTGCCAAAGGACCGATATCGCCTACTCCGGAGGTATCTTTGCCAATTCGGTTTGACCAAAACTGCTTCTGCGCTAAAGCCTCATCTAAGGAAGGGGACGATGAAGAAATTAGGTATTTGTTGTAATCCTCAGGATTCGTAATCGAGGAGCTATGCTCTTTGTCTTTACAGCCATAGACGACCATAAAAACAACAATCATTAATTTTATTTTCATAGGATTCTATAAATAAAAAGAGCAGCCAAGGCCGCTCTTTTGTACATTGATTCAGTTTTAATTAAGCGGACTTTCTAAATAAGGAAATGGCAAACTAAAATTGCGATTTCCGGGGCCTACTCCATCCGATGTTAATTGTGGTGTACCGTTATTCCCATCGAAACGAGTTCCGGATTCGCCGCCAAACATCAAGGTTAATGAGATGTCAATCACATCGTCGGTTAAATTTCTTCCGGTGAGTGCAACCGTTCCATTGAAATACGTGGTAGGGCCTTCCGGTGCTACTTGTAGGGCATCGAATTGCGCCAAAACAGTAGTAAAGGTTGCAGCATCCAAGCCTAGAATATTGGATTCATAATCCAATTCTACACCCAAAGCACTACCATACACATCGTGATAGGCTTCTAAAGTAGTTTGAAAAATTGGTTGAAATACTTCACGATCGCTTACCATGGTGGTATTAAAATTATTTTTCACCATATCTGTTCCACTAAAAACGGTGTTAATTCCGGGTCTTCCCATAATGTCTTCCTGTCTGTAGGTTCCACTAAAATCTAGTCCATCAAAACAAGGAGGGCATGCAGTACCACCGCAATCAATACCTTCTTCATCGCCATTCTGGATTCCATCGTCACAGGTTGCTGCTTCAATCACATTTCCATTGTCATCATCATCAGCACATTGCGCAAATAACAGGCCTATACAAAAAACCAAAGCGCTTAATTTTATATATCGAATATTCATATTTTCTCTCGTTTTTTATTAAATTTTTCTTTTCGTTGTAATCCAAACATTATAGGCGTTTGGCAGCCCATTGATTCCCACAGCTCCCGCAACATGAGGGGGTGCGTCACCTAACAAGGCATTTGGAATTTCGACAACTACTGCCAACACGTTAAAGTTCTCAAAGAAATCGGAAGCTTCCGCAGGGGGCAGAAATCCAACAGGCGCCGCAGCTCCACTCACCACTTGGTTAAATTGGTTAAAATCGAAATAGAAGGCATCTCTTCGCGGACCTGCAAAAAAGGTAATGCCATCGTCATTGGTGGTGGTAAAAGTCTCATCAACGGTTGATATTCCAACCTGACCCGAAAAATCGTCAACATTAATCATACTTTGCAATCCCGCATTTGCAGGATCAACAATCGAAGGACCAAAGAAATACATTACAGAATCTCTTCGAACGGCCTGGATTACAAGATCTTCCACGAAATCTCCCGTATTATCAATATTGAATTCGACCACCACATCCTCGTCGAATTGGGCATTGGTTGTAACCGACCCGGGTGTTAAAGGCCCTTGCATTGTGGCGACCAGTACAGTACTGTTAGGGTCATCCCCTTCAAAGGCGTAGAAATCGGCGATATCCACAGAAGTGCTCGCCACGGAAGGGGAGTCAATGTGATCTGCCGCAATGAACGTTATGGTAGCAAGGACAATCCCTACTCCTCCCAACAACGCATAAAATTTTGTCTTTTTCATACAGATGAATGTTATTTGGTTAAATTTACTTTCCCTTATGTACGAAGAAAGTTCGTTTATGGTTTTAATGAATTAAAATAAAAGGGAAATGTACAAAAACCCCAATGCCCTACAAAGTTAAAAAATGAACCCATCTTCATCAGGTTGGATCCATAAATTTATTAACGAGTTTGAAAAAGAAGAACTCGTTCATGGCTATTCTGATGTCCTTCAATTTTATACCGCTTTAAAACAGACCGGTTTCATCTATGGTTTTTCGGTAAAAACCCTTCTATCGGAACCTGTGAGCACCCTTCAACTCACTAAGGAAGAACTCACAAAATTGAATTTATTTCACACCCTCTTTTATATGTATTGTGCGCATTATCCCAATGCCACGTTTCAGCATGCCATAAAAGATATCGTTAAGTTTTATAAAAGTATTGAAAAGGGAAAGCCTGGGTTCTTTCAAAAACTAAGTTTTTCTAAAAGTAGTTCCGAGAACTTAGAACATATTATTGGCGCTAGGCTTAACGAGTCTAATCTCCTAATTAGGACCGATACCGCCTCTTTATTTACCTATGCCCTTCTCT
>JAHEMY010000178.1 GCA_024643425.1 Flavobacteriaceae bacterium | reverse complement strand
CTTCTTCTTCCTTCGAAAGACCTTTGTCTTCAATCTTGGCGATTTCAGTTCCTATTTCAGGCATTACGAAGAAATCCGGATTGTCCTCACCGGAAAGGAAATTCACTCCTTTGTCGGTAAGTTCGATCTGATTGTTTTTCTCTTCAATCACAAAATACAATTCGGCATCTACCTTCGGCATCTCCCGGTTATTATCTTGCATATAGTGGTTCTCTGTTTTCTGAAGAATTTGTTTTACGCCCTCTTCCGAAAGGAATTTGATCAAGGCTTTGTTCTTAGGAAGTCCTCGATACACACGAAGAAGCTGAAAACCTCCTTCTTTGGTATCGCCTTCTGCAATTAATTTCTTGGCTTCTGCTAAAACACCGGTAAGGTATTTACGCTGCACATCGACAATGCTTTGGATCTTCGGCTTTAATTCGTTGAATTCGTGACGGTCTCCTTGCGGAACCGGACCGGAAATAATCAATGGCGTACGTGCATCATCAATTAATACACTATCCACCTCATCCACGATGGCATAATGGTGGGGGCGTTGTACAAGATCGTTTGGGGCATGCGCCATATTATCACGCAGGTAGTCAAAACCAAATTCGTTGTTGGTACCATAGGTGATGGAAGCGTTGTAGGCTTTTCGACGTTCCTGTGAATTAGGCTGGTGCAAATCGATACAGTCTACGCTTAGGCCATGGAATTCAAAAATAGGAGCCATCCACGCGCTGTCTCGTTTTGCCAAGTAATCGTTCACCGTTACCAAGTGCACACCATTTCCTGCAAGCGCGTTCAAGTAAACGGGTAGGGTAGCCACTAAAGTTTTTCCTTCCCCTGTTTGCATCTCGGCTGCTTTTCCTTGGTGAAGGGCAATCCCTCCAATAAGCTGTACATCGTAATGTACCATATCCCAAGTCACTTCTTTTCCGGCAGCATCCCAGGAATTGCTCCAGACGGCTTTATCTCCATCGAGGGTAACATAATCCTTTTTCGCAGAAATTTCACGGTCGAAGGCATTTGCCGTCACCGTTAGGGTAGAATTGTCTTTAAATCGTTTGGCAGTTTCTTTTACTACAGCAAAGGCTTCCGGTAGAATTTCGTCGAGGGTCTTTTTTTCTATTTCGTAACGACTGTCTTTTAAGGCATCGATTTCGTTGTAGATATCTTCTTTCTTATCGATGTCCTCTTCCGCTTCGGCCTTTAGCATGAGATCGTCGATTTGAGACTGCACTTCACTTTGGTCGTCTTTGATCTTTTTACGGAAGCTATCCGATTTCGCTCGAAGTTCGTCTAAGGAAAGGCTGGCAATGGCAGCTTCGTGTTTTTTAATTTGGTTTACAATTGGCTGAATATCGCCAATATCTTTTTTGGATTTATCTCCAACAAATACTTTTAATACGCTGTCTAAAAGTCCCATGGTATATGTTTTATTAAGGCTCGGTTGCCGAGGGATGACCCTCTTTGTAAAGTGTAGCAAAAAAAAGGCAAATAAACCAGAAATTCAAGGGGTTTAACGCTTTTAATTACCAAACCTATGAGCAAAAAAAAAGTCTCTACCCATAAGGGCGGAGACTTTTTCTATGTTGTTAATTTATTGTTTTAATATTCGTCTTCATTCCACAGATAATCATCGTCTGTGGGATAGTCCTGCCAAATCTCTTCAATAGAATCGTATGAATCGCCTTCATCTTCGATCGCTTGTAAGTTTTCGACAACTTCCAGAGGCGCACCGGTTCGGATTGCATAATCGATTAATTCGTCTTTGGTGGCAGGCCAGGGTGCATCACTTAGGTAGGATGCCAATTCTAATGTCCAGTACATAACAGAATTAGGGTTTAATTTTTTGCAAAAATAAATTTTTAACTGAAAAAGTCAAGAAAATTTATAGTTAATTGACCATTATTTTAAAGAACGTTTTTAAAACACTGAATATCAATGTGTTAAAAATAAGCTTTTCTAAGGGAAATTAGAGTTTTTCAGGAATCCATTTCACTTCTTCAGCTTGCAAGTCAAGGGACAATTTCCGTGCCAGTACAAAGAGGTAGTCAGAAAGGCGGTTTAGATACATTAAAACGTGCTTATCGACCGGTTCATTTTCGTTGAGGTAGGACGTTAAACGCTCTGCTCTGCGGCAAACGGTGCGTGCTATATGACAATATGACACCGTTGTATGTCCGCCGGGGAGGATAAAGTGTGTCATGGTAGGCAAGGCCTCGTCCATGAGGTCCATCTCTTTTTCAAGAAAGCTAATGTCGTCCAAGGATATTTTAGGAATATTAAGTCGTTCTTTCCCACTTTTTAGGGTGGCTTTTTGTGGATCGGTAGCTAAGATGGCCCCCACCGTAAATAAATGATGCTGAATGGTCGCCAATACTTTTTTATAATGTGAATCAATGGCTTGATCGCGAACCAATCCCAAGAAAGAATTTAATTCATCTACGGTACCATAACTCTCAATGCGGATGTGATGTTTGGGGACTCGAGTTCCTCCAAAAAGGGCAGTGCTTCCTTCGTCACCTGTTTTGGTATAGATTTTCATTCGTTTGAGGGGTTGTTATTGTTTTTTCGCTGTTGAAATCCTTTCCGAAAATTCTTTTGATTTCGTTTTCTTCGTTCTTTGCTCATGCGGAAGTTATTCCAAAGCACCACCGCGAGTAAAATAAATACAATTCCAATCCAGACGTACATGGGTTATTTTTTTTATTCTTTAAGCGTAAAGGTAAGAAAAAAGGAAATTTAGAATTGCTTGGTACGCACATCACTTTCCACCATCCCGTCCCGCAGTCGGATAATGCGCTGGGCGTGGGCCGCAATGTCTTCTTCATGGGTTACTACAATTACCGTATTTCCCGACCTATGAATTTCTTCAAACAATTGCATGATCTCGATGGAAGTTTTGGAATCTAGGTTACCGGTAGGCTCATCGGCTAGGATAATGGAAGGGCTATTCACCAAAGCACGTCCTACGGCCACACGTTGTCGCTGCCCCCCGGAAAGCTGGTTGGGTTTGTGGTCCATTCGATCGGCGAGACCTACATCGGTCAACACTTTTGCCGCGCGTTCGTGACGTTCCGCTTTGGATGCACCGGCATACACCATAGGCAAGGCGACGTTGTCTAAGGCGGTAGTTCGGGGCAATAGGTTAAAGGTTTGGAAGACGAAACCAATTTCTTTATTTCGAATCTCGGCGAGCTCGTCGTCGGTCATGCTACTCACATCCACACCGTTTAGTTCGTAAGATCCGGCCGTGGGAGTATCCAAGCACCCCAACAAATTCATTAAGGTAGATTTTCCTGAGCCCGAAGGCCCCATCAAGGCAACGTATTCTCCCTTTTCGATATCCAGGTCGATGCCTTTCAATACTTTCACCACTTCTTGTCCCAAAGGGAAATCACGTCTAATGTCTCGAATTTTTATTACTAAACTCATAAGGTTTTTAAAGAAGGACCAAGATACTTATTTTTGAGATAGGTCGCCCATAAGGTGTAAGTGTTACACCC
>JAHEMY010000177.1 GCA_024643425.1 Flavobacteriaceae bacterium | reverse complement strand
CGTTGCAACAAATCCTCGATCTGAATAGGCTTAATTTGATTTTGAATGTCTTCTTTACGGTTCCATTTTTCAACTGGAGGGACGTTTAAAATTTCAATCCCGAGGTTCAAGCTGCTTTCTACAATGTCGTTTCGTTCTTTTCCCGTAAAAGCATCGCTCACCAACAACAAACCATCTAATTCTAATCCTTTTAGGGTCTCTTTTAGTGAATCCCCCATGGGGATTACTCTTTTTCCAAGAATTTTATAGCGCTTCGACTCTAAATTTCGAGCGATAAAACCCACCAACTGAAAGGGCCGGTTCGATTCGGTTAGTAACGCCTTTCCAAGGGCTATGGTATCGTCGTTAATGCCAATGATTGCTACCCTCTTCTTTAGGCTGCCAAAGGATATATTTCGCAAGTATTGATAGCTTTCTTTGACAGCTACTCTAAATAAAAGCATGATGGCAAAAGAAAGCAGTCCATATAGAATGAGGGAGGTGGTAAGAAATATCTTAGCTCCTTGCAAATAGCTATAAAGAATATTAATTAAGAGTAAGGTAAGAAACGTAAAAAATGAGGAGAAAGCTAATTTCGCAATATCGGTAAAGGTAGAATGACGAACAATCCCCGAGTAGGTTTTAAAAAGAAAAAAGAAAATTAAATTAACGCCAATTACGATAAACCCTTGCTCCCAAAGTGGAAGCGTGGTGTGAAATTTAATAGGAGTTCCAAGAAGTATTAAATAAACCAAGAACAGCGAAGCAACAGCAATAAAGGTATCTAAGACTACAACAATCCAGCGCGGCAGGTACTTTTGGTCGAGTAACTTTAGTTGGTTGTCACCCCCATAAAACCGATTCAATAATTTGAAACCTTCTTTCAAGACTTGGGATTTGAATTGTAAATATAGCGATAATCTATAGGCTATTTAGGAGTGTTTCTCGAATCCTATCCACCTCCATTGTTGATAAGTTTGAACCCGATGGGAGGCATAATCCGTTCGCAAATAATACATCACTCACTCCATTGCCATAATAGGGATATTGCTTAAAAATAGGTTGTAAGTGCATGGGTTTCCAAAGCGGTCTTGATTCAATATTTTGCTGCTCCAATTCCAATCGGAGTTTCTCGGGCGAACTTTTTGCCTTTTTTGGGTCCATTAGAATGCATGTAAGCCAATGGTTTGAAAAATAATCGTCTGTAGGCTCATGAAATACACTTACGCCCTCTATATCCGAAAATAGATGTACATAAAAATCATGCATCCTTCTACGTCCAAGCACATGATCCTGTAGCACTTCCATCTGCCCTCTTCCGATTCCTGCACTTATATTGCTAAGACGATAATTATAGCCAATTTGGCTATGTTCGTAATGTGGTGCAGCATCGCGCGCTTGAGTGGCCAGAAAAATGGCTTGTTCTTTCGATTTTAAATTGGAGGATACCAAAGCGCCTCCGCCGGAGGTAGTAATGATTTTATTCCCGTTAAACGACAAAACTCCATAGGTTCCAAAGGAGCCACACTTTTTTCCTTTATAAGTGCTCCCAAGTGCTTCGGCAGCATCTTCTATCAAGGGGATATCGTAGGTGTTGGCTATTTTAACTATTTCCTCGGCATTAAAGGGCATTCCGTACAAGTGAACCGCAATGATGGCTTTAGGTTTTTTTCCTTTTTTAATTCGGTCGATAATGGCTTCCTCCAACAGCGCAGGACTCATGTTCCACGTGTTTTTTTCACTATCGATAAAAATGGGGACCGCTCCTTGATAGACAATTGGATTCGCAGAAGCACTGAAGGTCATGCTCTGGCAAATCACTTCATCTCCCCTATCAACACCTAATAAAATCAAGGCTAAATGCAATGCAGCGGTTCCTGAACTCAGTGCGGCAACATACTGTTGATTGTCGAAATACGCCTCTAATTGTTGTTCAAAGCCGGTGACATTCGGTCCTAAAGGGGCAATCCAATTGGTTTCGAACGCTTCATTAACATAATGCTGTTCGGTACCGCCCATGTGGGGTGAAGAAAGGTAAATACGATCACTCATCCCTTTATGTTTTGAGATTGAATTCGCGCAGGGTTTCCGTAAACAACGGCATAGTCGGGAACATCGGTGGTTACCACTGCTCCGGCACCCACCACGGCCCACTTCCCAATGCTTACTTCCGGCAGAATCACACTCCCTGCGCCGATAAGAGCGCCTTCTCCAATGGATACTCCTCCCGATATAGCGGTATTTATAGCAACATGTACATAGCTTCCAACTTCTACATTATGTGAAATAGTAGCATTATTGTTTACGATACAAAAATCACCAAGCGTCACGGCAGCGTCAATAACAGCGTTTGGAAAAATTACAGTTCCCTTGCCTATGCTAGAAGATGGGTAAACAACGGCACTCCTGTGCACAAAACTTGGATAATTGGCCTTTATTTTTTCGGATATTTTCTTTCTGTTTGCATTATTCCCGATGCTTATGCACAGGTTGGCTTGGTTGATATGCTCGAGTGCAAGATTCACGGGAACTCCCAAGATTTCATTATGCTTTGGATGGTCGTCGTAGCAAATAATTGGATGGTATTCATTTAACGATCGAATTAGTTCTACCACGGCAAACCCATGTCCACCAGCCCCGTAAAGTGCAATATCCTTCATTTAATTTGTTCCTTGAAAGGGTTCGGTTGTTGCCATCCCCTTTGTATTGATGTCTTTTTGAATCAAAACTTTTTGAATGGTTTTCAAAATTATTTTAAGGTCTAAAACAAAGCTACAGTTTTGGACATAGAAAACGTCATATTCAAACTTTTTTTCCCAAGTAATTGCGTTGCGTCCGTTTACTTGCGCCCATCCCGTAATTCCCGGTTTTACAAGGTGTCTTTTCTTTTGAAAATCGTTATAAAGGGGTAAATACCCCGGCAATAATGGCCTTGGCCCTACAAAACTCATTTCGCCTTTTAGCACATTAAAGAGTTGTGGGAGTTCGTCCAGGGAGGTTTTTCTTATCCATTTCCCTAGGGTCGTGAGTCTTTCTTCATCAGGAAGTAGGTTCCCATTTTCACCCTTTTCATTAGTCATGGTTTTAAACTTTACGATGGTAAAGAGCTTTTCGTTCTTACCGGGGCGACGTTGGTAGAAAAAAGGATTTCCTCGGTTTTGAAATATAAGAAAGACGGCGAGAATACAGATAATTGGGAGCGAAACTAACAATAAAAGCACTGCAAATAGAAAATCAAAGAAAGGCTTGAAAAAATTCCGGTACATTTTATTTATGGTGCGTTTTTAATAGTTCTTGATATTCTAAAAGTAAGGCATTCCAGAATTCTTTTTGATCAAAACGTTTTATAACAGATAATCGAGTATTGTCCTTCAGTCTCGAATAAAGGCTTTTATCGTCACATAATATTTTCATGGAATTGTAAATCGCTTCGGAGTCTTTTTTGGGAATGATCAACCCATTTTGTTTGTGTTGAATAATTTCGTTACAGCCGTTTATATCGGTTACAATGGCCG